>JAKBQY010000024.1 GCA_021835025.1 Thermoplasmata archaeon
CTTCATATTAGAAATTATTATATTTAATTCTGTAATATCATATAGAATGGTAAATAGAATAAAAGTGGTGAATGATGTTGGAGAACTTGTAACAATTTTCCATGCAGCTGATACCGATTCAAAGAGAAAATTGCTCCTGGATCTTTCAACCGGCTGGATTACAATGCCACAGATCGATGAAAAATATGGCCTCGAAGGCAAAAAAGCATTATTATATCTTGACAAGATAAAGATGGTGGAAAGCCAGTGGATCACAGCCGATAGAGGTCCAGAAAAAGCATATCATACATATTATACAAACATTCAGATAAATCTCATAGGTTCAATGGCAGACCTTGCTGATATAATATATGCAACAACATTGAGCGATGGACAACTTGAAGAGTACGAAGAAAAAATAAAAAGCATGATGGTTGATGGAGGAGTGTTTATTGGCACTGTTTCAGAAACATTGAAAGTGTCCCAAACACTTTTGAAGGGTATTGTAAATAGGTCAAGCATACTCTATATAAAGGGTTATAGAATAGAGATGGAAAATGGAAATTGATTGTATATTATTTCTTAAAAAATATATATAATCTAACTTTTAATAGATAGAAATTTTATATTTCACCATTATAAAATAAATGGATAACCATGCCAGTGGCACCCTTCCTTGCAGAAGAGGGGTTCTTGCCCACAATCATTAAATTTAAAATACGTTGATATAATTATATTTCGCTTTAACATGGTTAAAAAAAATAAAATTACGATTTTGAGAATAGGGCACAGGCCATTCAGGGATAAAAGAATAACTACCCATGTATCACTGGTTTCAAGGGCCTTTGGAGCAGATGAAATTTTTGTGGATGAGAAGGATGAAAAGCTGGAGGAGACGGTGAATAGCGTTGTTGAGAGATTTGGCGGAGATTTTAAAATAAATACAGGCGTGAACTGGAAAAAAACTATGAAGGAATTCAAGGGTGTAAAGGTTAACTTGTCAATGTATGGAATAAATGTAGATGAAAAAATTGATAATATAAGAAAGGAAACAGAAAATATGGATATGCTGGTTCTTGTTGGCGCAGAAAAGGTTCCTATAGATGCATATTTTATGGCGAACTACAATATAGCCATAGCAAATCAGCCACACAGTGAGGTCTCTGCACTAGCGATATTTCTTGATCATTACTTTAATGGAATGGAGCTGAAAAAGACATATAATGGAAAAATAAACATAGTTCCAATGGAAAGAGGAAAAATGGTTAAATACATACCTGATGAAAGGGAAGCATTGAAAATTTTATACGATGAACATGCTTCGGAAAAAATTATAAATCATGTAAAAGCTGTCTATGAACTGGCAATGGCAATGGGCAAATACGCAAATGCCAATTTAAAACTTATAGCCGCTGGATCATTGTTGCACGACATTGGAAGAACAAGGACAAATGGCATAGACCATGCATATGTTGGTGCAAATATGTTGAGGGAAAAAAACATTGACGACTCTGTTGTAACCATAGTTGAAAGACATACCGGTGCTGGAATAACCGAAGAAGAGGCAAGAAATCTTGGGCTTCCGCCAAAGGATTATACACCACGAACCATCGAAGAAAAAATAGTTGCACAGGCTGATAATCTTGTTGCTGGTGACAAAATAATAAGTCTAGATAGAACAATCCAGAACTATCGTGAAAAGAATTTATATGATGCATCTGAAAAGATCATTAAGCTTAATCAGGAATTATCAAAACTCTGTGGGAGGGATATTGATAAAATAGGGGAAGAGGTAATGCCGAATAATGCATGACCATTCTGGCATATAAATATATATTTCGCTTACATGATTGCCAAAAAGTGCATATATATGCCGTGAAATAGCAAATATATTGTAAATGAGTTCATGTACTGTCCCTTTTTGTCAATCTTTCCTTACACCAGAGTATTTTCATGATTTACCAGTTATAAATAGGATTCATTGCATGTTTGCGAAATTTAAACAACAAGAATTGTACTTCATTTTTGTACGGTGTTTTTTAAATAAAGTGTGTAAGCCACCTCACATTAAAGTTACGAGTCTTTAGAGTCCATGGATATATATTCCCTGTGTTTCCCATCTATATTATATTCTAAAAATATTTATGGAAGTATTAAGATCCATGCCAATCGAAAAATTGCAAGATTTGCGGTTGTACCGCCTACATTATATAAAAAAATAATTCCGGATAAAGCAACAATATACTTTAATAAATAATAATAATTAATTATACATGGCACTCAGGGTAGTTTTTATAAGGCCAAGCAACAGAACCGGAAGTGCATATTTAACAAAATGGGGATTTTTGCCAGCACCTTTGGGCCTTCTGACTCTTGCCGGAGAGGTAATAAAAATTCCAGGAAGTGAAGTTAAAATAATAGATATGGAGGGTGACAGCATATCTCTGGATAAATCAATAGAAATGGCTCTTGATTTTAATCCGGACATTGTGGGTATAACCCTTCATGCCACAGCAGCACATAACAATGCATCATATATTGCGATGAAAATAAAGGAGAAAAAGCATGACACAGTTCTTGTGGCAGGTGGGCACCACGCTACATTTTTGCCGGAAGAAATTATAAGAGCGGGGTTTGATATATCGGTTCTTGGTGAAGGAGACGAAACCATGTATGATATTGCAATGGCAGTTAAAGAGAATAAGGGTTTTGATGGAATAAATGACATAGTTTTCAATAAAAAGGGGAAATTTGTCAGAACAAAACCAAGGAAGTTGGTAGGTGATATGGATTCACTTCCAATGCCACCACTTGAGTTATTGAATCCTGAAAAATACAGATTCCAGGTTTTTGGGTCTAATGAAAGGGTCATGTGCCTGGAAACGTCAAGGGGCTGTCCATATGCATGCGATTTCTGTTCAGTAACCCCAACATGGGGGAATAAATGGAGAAACAAGTCAAATGAAAGAATAATTGAGGAAATGAAGGCTGCAAAAAAGCAGGGATACAACTGGATATTTTTCACCGATGATATATTTCTGGTATATCCAAATTTAAAACAAAGAATGGAACTGTTTCAGAGAATAATAGACGAAAATATAAACATGAAATGGATTGTCCAGATGAGGGCCGATGTGACATCCAGAAATCCCGAAGTCATAAAGAAAGCTTCGGAAGCAGGCATGAGCATATCATTTCTAGGAGTTGAATCAGGTAGTCCGCAAATTCTTAAAAAAATGCATAAAGGAGAGTTCACACCACAATCCGTTAACGCCGTAAAAACACTAGCACAGAACAATATTGTTGTCCTGATAGGTATGATGATTGGGGCTCCATATGAAAGATTGAGGGACGCAATTTCAACTGTTAAATTTTCAAGAAAACTTGGCAGGGCAGGGGCAGATGCCATACAATTTTCAATTTATACTCCACTCCCAGGCACGAGAATATTTGATCAGGCCCTGAATGATAATGAACTATTCACAACCGACTGGGATAGGTTTGATGTTCTGACGCCTGTAATGAAAACAAGAGTTGGGCCCGTGGTAGACCAGCTCATTCAGTTCTATGCATCCTACAGTTTTTATATATACAAATTCATATTTGGAAGGATAAAGCAGTTAAAACTGCCTGAGAGGAAGAAGCAGTTAATAGATAATGGAATTGAATTCATCATGAATATGATGCCGGCATACATTAGAGATTTCCTTTCATTTCCAAAATATATTTTCAGGACATACGATCTGTATTCAAGAGCGAAAAAATATGGATTCGTAAACAAAAATGATGTTAGAGAATTTCTTGGAAGTTCAAACAAAATTATTTATGATCTTGGAAAAAGCAAGAATCCATATTATATGATAAAAAAGTAATTATAAACACTTATATATAAATGCAAAATCAAATGGACCTTGCAAAATTCAAGCTCTGTGCAATTGCCGCCTTTTTTATCAACCTTGCGATAACGCCTGAAACTGGAACATTGAAAAAATCTCCAAAGTAGTAATCTCCTATTTCCATAATATTGGCAAAATTATCAGGTATAAATTTTCTGTTCTCTCCAAGTGCATTTTTCATAGCAGTTATTCCAGATGATCTTGCTATAATTGCGGACATTGGCATGATACTATTTTCAATTGCCATGGAATCACCGCATGCATATACATCATCATAGTCCTTTGATTTAAGATATTCATCAACAATGACCTTTGAGTTTTTATTTTTAATATCCAGTTCAGAAATGAGGCTATTTCCTGTAAATCCTCCGGTAAAAATGGCCACGTCCGATTTTATTCTGCCATTATACGTAATCACGCTGTTTTCTGTTACTTCCTTTACCTTTTCGTTAAATAAGACCCTGACTCCAAGTTTCTGAAGAATATCCAGGGATATCTTGTGATATCTTTCCGGCAAACCCGATAACAATCTATTACCGGCTTCCACAATTGTAATATTCTTTCCCTTTATAGTTCCGGCTAATTCGACTCCAAGATAGCCACCACCGATGATGCATATGTATTTTGACCTATCTACTGCCATCTTTAATTTCATGGCACTTTGCATGTCATTGAAGCCGTAAATGTATTTGTATCCGGGAATAAAGGAGTAATTCTGGGATTTGCCAAGTGCAACAATCAGGTCGTCATAACTTAAATTTTTTTTATCCATAATTATTAATTTTTCCTTAAAATTAATACTTTTTACGGTATCATGTATGTCAACATGCCTTTCGTAAAGAATGTGGTCAGGGGGATAGCCTGAGAGCAGTTGAATCATTCTTGGGAACACAGTTACTTTTTCATTCTTATCAACTATTATCGCATTTTTATTATATATTTTTGCGGCAACGCCCCCTATTCCCGCACCAAGTATTACGATTTTATGTGCCATATAAGTATCCTGACTGCTATTGGACATTTGTATAAAAAATTTTATCCCTTTTTATAATATTCCTATATTGCACCTATAATTTCCTTCAATGCAGAATACACATTATCGGATTTTTCTATAACAGTCCCAGTAACTATTATGTCTGCTCCAGCATTCAATATTCTGCTGGCCGCATCGTAATTCCTGATACCGCCACCCACAATAACGGGTATATTTACCTCTGATTTTATCCTTTTTATAACATTTTCTCCCACATATGTTGGAGAACCAGACCCAGATTCAAGATATAGAAGTTTAAAACCGAACATTTCAGCAGTCAATGCATATGCAAGTGCTGAATCTTCATCATCTCTTTTGATTAACCTAGCATTCCCAACCTTTCCAACGGTCATTCCTGGTTCAAAAATGAGATATCCCATTGATATTGTTTCAATATCTATTTTCTTTAACAATATGGATGATCTGACCTGGTGCCCTATGATGAAATCATGGTTTAATGAATTCATGAGCATCATGTAATATATTGCATCCGCATTTTTGCTGATCATGTCACTGGACCCGGGGAATATGATAACACGTTTATCAGTTGTTCTTTTTATTTCTGTAATGGTTTTGTCCATTAATCTGGAGTCAATCTTTGTTGATCCACCAATCATAAAAAAATCGGTTCCTGCTTTTTCCGCCTTTTCTGCTATAAACACAGCCTTTTCTATTCCTTGGGAAGCTGGGTCTATCAATGTCATATGAATTTTTTTGAATTTTAAACCATTGACTATTTCACTGTAAACATTCAACTTATACCACCCAGCAAAAATGAAAACATACCAAATATCATTGCCACTTTAGACACTTTTTCCCCTCTGGATATATTTTTATTTAACAAGATTATGGTGTAAATAAATATAAAGTCATCTATAATGACAGCATATAAATAATATATTGATAATACATGGAGGAAATAGGGAAACAAGGATATTGACAGAGTCAACACAACAAAAATTGCAGATAGTATTTTGGCATTTTTGATTCCGTGTTTTTTCGGAAAGGTAAATCTATCTAAATCGCCATTTATATCTTCAATATCCTTCATGATCTCTCTTGAAAAATTTGAGAAAAATGCCAGTAAAAAAAGTAAAATCATTTTGATAACTTCACCTGTTATAAATCCACCATATAAAAAAATCATACCTATTAGAAGGCTTATGGTAAAATTACCCACAAGCCCCAGTTTTTTTGTCTTAAATTCATAGCTTATCAACAACAATTCAGCAATGACAACAACTACAGATATATAGATAGAGATAAACATGGATAAAATTACTGCTATAATAAAAATTATCGCCGCCACATACAATGCTTTTTTTTGGCTTATGGCCCCCGTTACTAATGGCCTGTCTGGATGGTTGGCCTTGTCCGTTTCCATATCACTTACATCATTTATTATATTTCCCGCCCCGGTTACCAAAAATACGCTTATTGCACCAATGGTTAATGGAACAATGAAATCATAAATGTTTAAATTTACAGCTATAAATCCAACTATATAGATTGAAAATAATCCCATAAATGCATTTACCGGTCTTAAAATTTTAAACCATGGATTCATTTAGACTTGTATACTTATTTATATGATATATTTTATTGTTTTATCACAGTGAGCTGGAAAACCCACATTTATGGGTGGGATGAAAGCGAATTAAAGAGTTAAATATAATGAAATAATGTATATAATAACATACATGAAAGCATATAAGTTCAGGCTGTACCCATCTTCAGAGCAGGAAATGAAGCTCAACAACCAGATAGAACTCTGCAGACAGTTGTATAACTCATTCATTATTGAAAGAAGATATGCATATAAAGGAAATAACATATCCTTGAATTACACTTATCAGGCAAATGAGATACCTGAACTGAAGA
>JAKBQY010000046.1 GCA_021835025.1 Thermoplasmata archaeon
AAAGAAGGCATATGTCATTATCAATAGATGATAGGCCTGTGGTAACACCTGCAATGGCATATGAAGAAAAGAAGGTGATAGAATGAAGAATAAATATATAAGGGAACTCATTTCAGGATATCACAATATTTATCTATATAAATTATTCATAATAATTTTTCACTAAATAAATTACAAATTAAGTATAGCATTCAATTATACAGTTTTATACACGAATATTTTAATATGAAAATTTTTATTTTTAATAATATTACGAAAGATTTATATACCTACTTTGTATATAGTATGTTGTATATGAAATATGAATGTAATATAGTTCATATAAAGAACAATGAAATATTGATACGGATAAATGGGTGCGTGGCAATTCATCAAAAAATATTTGATGAAAACGATAAACCAATGGGCAAAATAACTAGAGTGCTAGGTCCCGTATCACATCCTTATGCCCTTGCATATATGGGGAATAAGAATGAAAATACAGATAAAATATATGTAAAATGTTAAGGTGAGAAAAATGGTTGATGAAAAAGAAAAGAAAAAAAATATTTATGAAATAGATAAATGCCCGGAATGCGGATCTTCACAGCTTGTAAGGGATTATGAGCGTGGTGAACTTGTATGTTCAAATTGTGGTCTTGTGATAGATGACAGTTATATTGATGAGGGTCCAGAATGGAGGGCATTTGATTCGGAGCAGAGTGAGAGTAGGGCTAGAACCGGTTCCCCGATGACATACACAATTCACGATAAGGGTTTATCAACAGACATATCATGGAAAAACAAAGATTCATATGGAAAATCTATTCCAACAAGAAATCGGGCACAACTATATCGTTTGAGGAAATGGCAGAAGAGAATTAAGGTTTCAAATGCCGCTGAGAGAAATCTTTCACAGGCATTGCAGGAGCTTGAAAGGATGGCATCAAATTTGAGTATTCCAAACGATGTACGTGAAACCGCTGCAGTTATTTACAGAAAGGCGGTAAAACAGAATATGATAAGAGGAAGATCAATTGAGGGAGTTGTTGCCGGTTCAATTTATGCGGCTTGCAGAATAACAAATGTCCCAAGGACTCTGGATGAAATTGCATCTGTTACAAGGGTAAAAAAGAAGGAAATAGGAAGAACATACCGTATCATGGCAAGATATCTTAAATTGAATATATTGCCATCAAAGCCTGATGATTATGTAAACAGATTCTGTTCCAAATTGAGGCTATCAATGGAAGCCAGAAAGAGAGCAGAAGAGATCCTTAAAATGGCAGTTGACAATGATTTAACATCAGGAAAAGGACCAACTGGAGTTGCAGCGGCTGCAATATATATTGCATCATTGATAACCGGTGAAAGGAGAACACAGAGGGCCATCGCCGAAGTTGCCGGTGTAACAGAGGTTACAATAAGAAACAGATACAAGGAATTAACTGAAAAATTAAATCTTACAATAGAGGAATAAAATTATAAATTTTTTATTTTTGAAAATACCTCATAATTTCTCAATATATCTTCAGCAATGTTATATATTGATGTCAATTTCAAATTTTTAATATTTATTTCAATTTTACCATCTGAACATTGCATGAATATATTTTCGTCATTATCCGATAAAAGCGAATAATACAGGTCCATACATCGATCTTCATCTATTTCAATCAACATCTCCATATACGTATATGTTTCCTGTATTTATAAAATTTATAATATATGATGTAATTATCCTCATGAGCTGAGGTTACCGAGTCAGGTTAAAGGTGACAGACTCAAAATCTGTTCCCAAAGGGGTTCGCCGGTTCAAATCCGACCCTCAGCATTATATATTGAATTTAATTTCACATGCCTAATATGGACGGTGATTTTTGCATAATAATTAATCGATTTTAACACAGTGAGCGGGAAAACCCACACCATTTATGCCTGTGCCCGTAAAATTGAATGGCTTAGCACAGGAGACTGAGTACCCACGGGCCGTGGGGAATGCAAGCCTATGGAGACTCCACCAGTAGCCTTTGAAGCAGGAAGCCCACGAATTCATTTGTGGGAGGAAGTCACGGACATCTATAATTACCTTTTATAATTATTTCATTTACTACAACTTTCCCTTAATTTGTTTAAACATCTTTATAGTATTCCCGACCATATATATAAATTGCTGCAATTTTAACAAAATTAAGCGATAAATATCCTTACGAAAAGGGGATAATGCCACAAGATCTTCCTATAATTAATGTCCGGCCATGTTAATATATTTTCTACTTATTAGCCATTCCTTCATTATGCAATTTTCTAAATGAAAATACGGATACAAATAGCTTATACCAATTCCATACAACAATTAAGGAATTTATATATACATCTACAAAATATATTAAAATGGAATATAAAGGAGTTTTTCTTTTTGGATCTTCCAGTGATTTAGTTGAATCATCTTTTTCTTCAATATTAAGAATTTTAGAATCTTTCGACTTGAATTCTATCAATATATTATATTCACCATTTGCCAAAAAAAAAATTAATAATTTAAAAATCTTAATTAACGAACTTCAACTTGATAACGAACTTAAAATTTCCTATGAAATAATAGATGAATCTATGTATGAAAAACAATTTAAAGAATTATTTGACGAGAGAACTATATTATGTCCAACATCAGGGTCAAGATTTTACACTATTATTGCTACAATGATTGCATTTAAAAATAACTCTACCATTGTACATACTTTGTTCCCTTATGGTGCATGGACGGGAATGTTTTATCCTTTTGTGCCTCGTTATCTCCAAACGATCAAGGTAATAGGTGGTTCAATTAAACCAAATTTAAATGTTTCAGGTCTAATTAGATTTACAGGTAGTGAGATTTTTAATAATATAGCATCAGAAAAATTTCATTCAAAACCAGTAACACGAAGAGTGGGCGGTTCAGCATTGGAAATAAATATGCAAGATTCATTAAATTATACAGATACCACGTCTTATCCTGACCTTTCAATGGGGATGCTTAATGATGGATCACTCAAAATTCCTGCAGATAATGAAAAATGTTTTCTAAAATTGAACTTCAATAAAAAAAATTTCAGGGGTATGATCTCATTTTTTGACGGTAATCATTTCATTTTATCCAAGGAGAGAGACACATATAAAAAATATATGGAAGAACTATTACAGACGCTTTTCAAAAGAATTTATGGAGATAAACCTGAACAAAATAAATTAATGAAAAATTTTTCTTTAAAAGATCTAATGGGCATATTTGGATTTATTGATATTTTTGCGGAAGATGACACACTAAATAAAAAAGAGCTTGAAGAAATAACGGAAGGTAAGAAGGGAATTCTTGTAGATACAAATTTGGTTTACTTAGGCATATTATTCCATAAAAATATCAAGAAACTTATTCCATATTGTACATATGTGGAGATAGCGAATAAAAGAGCCGAAAAATTAAAAAAAGACTCATGGACTATAGAATTTCAATATGCAAATTTACTATGGGATAGTTTGCTAGAACTTGTTGATGGAAGCCAGATGCTTCATACCGAGGCATTTTTCTGTGATGGCGTCATTCCAATGATAGATCCGCTTCTCATAAAAAATTGCATAATTTTGACAGAAGATGAGGGTGCATATAACCATTGGCAAGATATATTTTCACAAGGAGTAAATGTAATGAAAGCTTTAACAAGTTGTACATCAAATAGGGCCAAAATTACCTTTGCATTTCTCCTCCTCTCATCTTTTGTGAAAGAAATCAATAATAAATTGAAAAATAAACCCTTTTAATATTTTTGATCTACTGTTTAATCGTGGGAGGATGTCACAAGATGTAATTATATCCACATATCATCCTCCTTTAAATGATCTATAAATTCTTTTGGAATCCCTTTAGTGGCTAAATAGTATTTATTAGGTATTATTTCCATTGCCACAGCAGTATCTATTATTGACTTCAGTGGTACATATTGTAAACCCTTGTATGAGTCCGTACCAAATATCCATGGTGGTATATCAAAATAATTGCTTATTTTTCCGGGCACAGCCTGTTTAAGAGTGGTGTTCAACTTTCTAGAAATATATTCATTATAATACCATTTCTTAAACAACAGATTGAAATCGTTTTTAGGTTCATACACCTTCCATTCAATGCCGAATCTGTTTTCTATCCCAAGAAAAATGGCATTTCCACCAAAGTCGTCGTAAATGGTCTTTGGGGGCTCTTCCTCTATTCCCGTAACTGCATTTATCACCTTTACATGCATTCTTTTCCTTGTGGTTATATAATTGTTTATAAGCATTTCAAGATCGTTTCTTTCATTTTCATTCAGCATATTGTCATTTTCAAGTTGTTGGGATATATCCATGTAATAACCAATATCGTTTTCTGTAGGTGAATTTATGAGTTTTATATAATAATAATATCTTTCACCACTCATTTTATCCCAAATACAATAAACTAAAGACGATATATAATATTATCGGTTTCAAAAATGCCGACAATTTTATATTTTACAAATGGTTTATAACATGAAGTTCACCGAGCTTGAGATGCAGGTGAGGTGCGAAAGCTTATATTGTTGTATTGCATATTTTTTTCATATATGGAGATAACACAGTTGGCAAAATCTATAAGCCATTTTATTGATAGAGATTTATTTATGGATAAAGTAACACTTGAAGATGTAAAGAAATACATCGGGGAAAGGAAATATGCCTGAGAAATATGATACTATTCGCAAATTTATTCGTGAAACAAGAGAACGCAGGAACTCACGGACAAGCCTTAAATGCAATCGCACACAAAAAATAGGCCATAATGTATCCTTAAACATTTTAGAAAATAGTGTGCCTGTGGAATGCAAGGAATTCGCACCTATTGGCAATAAAGCTCCTGCTTTTATATTGGAAAACCTGGAAAATATTACACACATGCAGGCAAGTTTTGTGGTTGATATAGGGGACCTCACAGATTTAGCGTGAGGTAGTGCATATGGGGAGATATTCATTAATCTTTAAAAATATAAAAAATGAATGGCATTTGATCACCATAGTTTTTATATTTTCCATAATATTTGCATATTTAAGTATACAAATTCCATTATATATTGGTGCTTCCGTAAATCAAATAGCCAATGCAAAGTATGTTCTTTTATTGCATTATGTTATTCTAATACTGGTAATTTCCATCGTTGTCTCCTTTTTTGGCTTTTTTATTGATTATTATTCAAATAAGGCCAGCCAGAAATTTGTTTTTAACTTGAGGGAATTTGAGTACAACACCCTGATCTCACAGAATTATGAGTATTTCAATAGGGCATCTACAGGAGATTTAATGTCCAGATTTACAATGGATATTGAAACACTCAGGAGGCTTGTCACCATGACAATTTCCAATTTTTTCAGCGTTACATTTTTAATTGCAATAGCTGCAATAGAACTTACACGTTTATATTATGGATTTACCATAGTTTTCTTTATCGTAATAATACCGGTTATATACTTCACGGTGGTTATGCAAAGATCCCAAAGAAAATTCTGGAGATCCCTGAGGAATAAATATGGTAAAATGAATGAAGCCCTGATCCAGAATATAACGGGCAACAGAGTCATAAGGAGTTTTTCTGCTGAAGACAATGAAATAAAAAAATTTAACGCCATAACAGATGATTATTATGAAGATTACAAGGGGATCGCCTCCGTAAGATCATTTTATACTCCATTATTACTCCTGTTAATAAATCTTGCAGTTGGCATTATCCTAATTTTTGGAGGGTATAGAACAATCAGTTCAACGCTCACCATAGGCAGTGTCGTTGCGGCAATAAACATATTCACCATTGTCCTCAGGCCCGTAAGATTCTATGGTAGATATATTTCATTTTATGAAAATGGAATGGCAAGTCTTGATAGAATAAATACTATTAATTCAGAATATCAGAATAAAGGCGGCATGCGAAAAGTCATACACGGGGATATAGAGGCAATCAATATGTCATATAAAATCAATAAAAAGGAAATCCTGAATAATATAAATATGAAGATAAACCCAAATGATAGGATATCGATATGCGGCAAAACCGGTTCAGGAAAAAGTACACTGGTTAATATAATATCGGGGCTTTACAAAAACTATGATGGCCATGTATATGTAAATGGATATGAAATAAAAGATATAGATGATCAGATTCTCAGGGAAGAAATCAGTATTGTACCCCAGAATCCTATTTTATTTTCTGGTTCAATAAAGTATAACATCACGATGGGCAAGGATTACGACCAGAATGATGTTGAAACGGCAGCAAAAATAGCCGTTATTGATGAGTTTATTAAAACACTTCCAGAAAAATATGATACAATTGTTGGCGAAAGGGGGATTACACTGTCAGGAGGCCAGAAACAAAGAATAGGCATAGCAAGGGAAATTATCAGGAATGCAAGGGTTATTATTTTTGATGACGCAACATCAGACCTGGATGCGGATACCGAAACTGAATTATTAAAAAATCTAAAAATTTATTTAAAAGACAAAACATCAATCATGATAAGTAATAAGTTATCATCAATTCTTCTATCAGATTATGCATATGTAATCAATACCAATACCATTATAGAGGAAGGCCGGATAAAGGATTTAATAAACAACGATTCATATTTCTCACTTTTATACTCAAAACAGATAATTGGTGATTATAATGCAGAATAATTTTACCAGGCTTATAAAAGAAATACTTTCATATAAAAAAAATGCTTTTATTATAATATTAACCGTGATTACTACATCAATAATTGCAATGATAGGGCCATATCTGATCGGTATTGGCACTGATAGTATAATAGGCAGAAAAATCTATGCGCTTATAATTATCGGAAGCCTTTACCTTTTCCTGTATGTGGTAAACTACTTTGCAGCCAATAAAAGAACTAAATATACAATGAACACTTCACAGGAAGTTATAAAACAATTGAGATCCAGGGCATTTAAAAATTTGCAGTATGTGCCATTTGCATTTTATTCGGAAAGGAGTTCTGGAAGAATAATAAGCAGAATAACCAATGATGCTGAAACACTGAGTGAATTCTTGACCTTTCAGGTTCCACAAGTAGCAGCTGGAATAATGGGCATTATTGCCTCGCTCATTATAATGCTTTATCTTGATTATATGCTTGCCCTATATGCAATATTAATCATACCTCTGTTGCTTCTAACAATATTCACTATGAATAGGAAAATTAAATTTAATTTTATAAATGTGAGAAGAAGAATAGCAGAATTGACCGGTAATGTTGGAGAATCGATAAATGGGATCAAGGCAATAAAAACAACTGGGTCAGAATCACGCTTTATAAACTCATTCAGGACCGTGAATAGCAACAATTATCAGGCAAATGTAAGGGCGGTAAGGCTCACATCCATTTTTTCCAGCATAGTGGAAATTATTGAAGGGCTAGGCATTGCCCTTGTTCTATATGAGGGCGCAATTCAGGTTTTTTCCGGAATAATAACTATTGGTATTGTTGTTGCATTTATAGTATATGTTCAGAGCTTTTTCACCCCAATAGTCCAGTTATCACAGTTTTATAATTCTTATCAGGCATCCTCCATTGCAGTAAGCAGGATATATGAACTGATTGATGAAAAGTCTGAATCCAATAAATATGTATATGACCATATAACGTTTAATGATAAATTGACCTTCAGCAGTGTGGATTTTTCATATAGTAAAAAAAATGTTATAAGCAATTTAAACTTTGAAATAAAAAAGGGAGAAAAAATAGCATTAATTGGAAAAACAGGTGCGGGTAAAACGACAATAACCAATTTAATGTTGAAACTATATTACCCCAACCATGGGCACATTTACATGGATAACATTGACATAAACGATATCCGTACATCCAGCTACAGGAAATTGTTTGGAGTAATACTTCAGGAACCTTTGTTGTTTGAAGGTACAATAATGGAAAATATAAAATTCTATAATTATGAAATAACTGAAGAAATGATAAAGAATAAAATATCGGAAATGAATCTAAATGAAATTTTCAATAATATTGATCTTAATTCACAGTCAGGTGAAAGAGGTTCAAATCTCTCGGAAGGACAACGCCAGTCAATATCAATTTTACGGGCAGTTATTACTGATCCTGACATAATAATAATGGATGAGGCAACATCCCAACTTGACTATATAAATGAAAATAATATACAGAATGCAATAAGGGATTTGATGAAAAATAAAACTATAATAGTTATAGCACACCATATACGAACAATACTAAATATGGATCGCATATTCTATATTGATAATGGGAAAATAATTGAAGAGGGTGCACCACTATCATTAATAAAAAATGGTGGCTATTTCTATGATTTATATATGAAAAACAGATCCCTTCTATGATATATCTGGACGGTACTTTGTAAAATTAACACTTAAATGAAGCTTATTAATGAATTTGCCAGAGCTGCAAAATGTTTTAAACGTTTTAGGTTTTATTAATAATTGAAAAATAAGGATGTGCGGATAATCTATTAAAGAATTTTCCCATCATCTAGCCATTAAACATATCTATAATGTTATTTTTATATTATAAAAATGAGATGGTGAGTATATAAAGAAGGTCAAAGCCATTATATTTTTTTATTCTGCAATTTGAATAAATGATTATGTGCGGAGAGAGGGATTCGAACCCTCGAATTCCTGCGAAAATGGACCCTGAATCCATCACCTTTGTCCTGTCTCGGTAATCTCCGCTTTTCTCAATTTAACGCTTTCGTCGTGAGCTCTTTTCAATATTTTTGGATATTTATTGTTTCCAAGTTTTTTGATGAAATCAATAGATTGTTCAAGGCTTATAAAGTTTCCTGGGCTCACAATGGTTCTTTTATTTATTTCATATCCCAATAGTTTATTGTTATAATAAATATAACTATTTCTGATATCCCCCAATAAAAGAGATTTTGCAACACCTATTGTATGTTTATTCATTATCACACCAGCAAATGTTGCAAGTCCTGCTTCCCTTGGATGGAGCATTCCGTTTGCGTCTATCAATATTAAACCATCAAAATCATGTGCTATCTTTTCAATAAATGGCAGCTCACGATATGCAAGATAGGAACTCATATATGGGAATTCGGCCTTTGCAACATAGCTCCTAATTTCATCTGAATCAGAAAACACCATTGATACATATCCATAATCATTAAAATATGAAACATCTATTGCAGCAATTTTCTCGGGTATAGGATGTTCATTGAAATCTGCAAGAGTGGCAATCTTTATTTGTTCCTGCTGTAATTTTTTCAAGGGGTACTCAGTTTTAAAATCTTTAAATATTTTACTTTGAAAATCCTCTATTTTACCACTATCTATTTTTATTCCATCTCTGGTTAGCCTTCTTATTTTTTCTTCATTTCCCAATGCATAATTTCCTGACCTTCCATCTGAATATACAACTTTATAGCATGGATATTCATCCGGTTGATCATTAATGGAAAGAATGTACCCAACGGATCTTGCCACCCTTTTATCTCCAAGAGCTTCTGCCAATATTCCATAGGTTGTTACATAACCTTCAGGGATCTGCTGTAATAATTTATATAAATATGAACTGATATCAATTTTTGTATATTGCATATATATTTATTTCAATTTTAAATATAAATTTTATTAAATAGCCTTAATTAAAACATTCATGATAAGTAATATTTATAAATAAAGTATATATAGATAAGTACAATTTTGAATACAATGTTTGAATCAACATTCAGGAAAATAGGTCAATTTTCACAGAGAAACAGAAAATATGTTCTTGTTTTTTGGATAATTTTATTTTTAATAATGCTTCCATTTGCAACATTATTGTTCACGGATGTATCATACAATGTTACGAATTCAATTGTTACAAAGAATTCATCATCTTATGAAGCGAATAAAATTCTTACAAACGAATTTGGAAGATCATCTTCGGATGGTGAAATTATAATTGTTGCAAATAATACAAATATGGATAATGTTACCATGAATGATAAATTGATCGATTTTCAGGGTTCAATAATAAGTTACCTTAACAGTACAAAAATTGGTTATAAAAATGTTACAAGCATATATACGGTTGAGAATTCCACCTTAACAGGATTTTCAAGAGAAATAAAGAAACTCGAAAACGGAACTTATGGTTTAAATGAATATATTTTGTATTTAACAAAACAAGGATATAACGCATCTCAAATACAATCAAATGGTACCTTTGAACACATTGCATCTAAGATTTTAACAGCGTATGGCATTACAAATAATTCATCTCCTATAAATACAACTGATTTTATTGAGGCGGGAATGAACCTTATGAAAAATCCAAGTACCATCCATAGTTCCTTATTGAATTTAACAGTAAATGAAACATTCTATGGGAGCGAACATTTAGCATTTGGCAATCCCTATCTAAAAATAAACAATTCAACATATAAAGGTTATTTATATATGTTAAATAATACAACAGTTTCATCCCTTGTACCTAATGTAATAAAAAATACACCTTATAATAAATATCCCGTATTACCTTCAGAGTATGTATCCTCATCGTTAATAAACAATAAAAATGATACCACAATATTGTTATTTCATTACTCCGGTAATCTGACCCCCGCAGAACAAACACATATAGCAAGCATTGAAAATTCATATTCTAAGAAGATACCCAACAGCAATTATTATCTTGCCGGTTCCACTGTCTCAAGCCACCAGTTATCAAGCGAAATCTTTCACGGTATGATCATAGCACTTGCCATAGGAATAATTATTTCAATAGCCATTGTGGGGATATATTTCAGATCACCGGCAACTGCATTTGTACCCTTCTTGATGTTTGTATTCTCTTCGGTAATATCCGGGGGAATAATAGGTATATTGTATAAATATGTACTTGGCACGAAGATTTCATTTATTACGCCCACATTGTTGTTGATACTTATTCTCGGTATTGCCTCGGATTATACGGTATACATACTTTCAAGGTACAGGACCGAAAGACGGAATAAGAGCAAGGAACCAATTTCTAACGCAGCAAAATGGGCGGGCCACGCTGTATTCACATCAGGACTTGCTGTAGCTTTATCATATGTGGTATTATGGCTATCAAATATACCAATATTCAGCGATGCAGGTTTTTCAAACGCAATTGCAGCGGTTGTTACAATTATAATTGCAAATACACTCCTGATATCCCTAATTAGCATTTTGAATGATAAAATATTTTATCCAACAAAGATAAAGGAGAATCAGAAATTACCATTTGAAAGGAGCATGGAAAAAGTTTCCAAATTCACGTTAAAAAATAAAAATAAAATATTTGTTGTATTCGTTGTGGTTACAATAGGTGTAATGTATCTGTATGCAGAAACACCGACAAACATGGATGTTTTTACATTGCTTCCAGCAAGCAGCGGAATGCAATCATTAACTGTTGTAAACTCCTCATTCCATTATGATTTATTTGACCCTGCATATGTTATGGTAAATTTCACATCGCCACTGATAACAACCACCCATAATGGTAGTAGAGTATATAATAAAACAGAGTATAACCATCTTCTTGTAATGGAAAATAACATTAAAAATTCAAGTAACGTTGCAGCGGTTTATGGAATAGGATATCCATTCGGTAAGGCAGTATCATTGAATTCTACAGGTCAATTGAATGTCAGCGCAGCCTATTCTAAGGATTACACTAGTAAAACAAATACATATATCGGAAATAATTCCCATTACGCTGAAGTTGTTATATATTTATCTAATATTGCATGGAGCACAAAATCAACGAATTACATAACTCATCTCACTTCCAGCGTTTCATCTGGTGGCGGTGATTATAAAGCATACGTTGGTGGTTTAACTTCATATCTAAATGACGCCTATTCGTTCACTTTATCTTCATTTATAAAACTGGTTCCAATACTTGGAATTGCCATATTTGCAATTCTCCTTGTACAGCTATCATCTGCCTTCACTCCTGTAAGACTGATTCTTATGGTTATGGCGGCTGTTATCATGGCTCTTTCATTTACATATATAATATTTTATTATATGCTGCATCTACCATTGATTATTTTCCTGCCACTATTTGTATTTATTACTTTGCTTGCCGTTGGCCTGGACTACGATATATTCATGGTTGCGCGGGTGAAGGAAGATGTAATGAATGGCCAATCAAATGATGATGCAATAGCCAACTCCATAGTGGAAAATGGAGGCGTTATAATAACACTCGGTTCCTTATTGTTTGCAACATTTGGTGCACTGTACTTTAGCGGCATACCAATCATGCAGGAAATAGGTGTTGGCTTGGCTCTTGGGGTTCTGGTGGATACCTTTATAAGCTGGATGTTCTTTGTTCCAACAATCATGTTACTCCTGGACAAATATAACTGGTGGCCTTCAAAAATGAAAAATACAGAAAAATAATATATACAATGCTATTATCTACGTACTATGAAAACATTCCTTAAGGTGATATTCAATAGCGAGGGAACAAAACCCAGTGAAATAGTTGATAGATTAAGATCCCTTGGATTTTCTTTAATAAAGGGAGAACATGACATGGTATATGACTGGCCAGATTCAGCAACAGCAGAGGATGCTATATGGTTTGCTGACAAAATACAGGCAACATTACAGGGATTTAAAATTTATTTTGAGATTGAAACTGTTGATTGATTGGTATTCTTCTTATATTTCCACAGTTTTCACATTTGATTATTATTAATCCCTTTTTAATTCTGAAATTCGGGCGTTTATAAAGATTCTTGCATTTCTTGCAGTATGATTTTTTTATATTTGCCGGTAGAGTTATGTTCATTTTTTTTGATAAGTTTTCCATAATTATAATATATCTTCTGGAAAATTCTATATTTATTGCATTTTGTGCCTCCCTAAAAAGTTTATCTATTCTATCATTGGTTATTTTTATTAAGTTCTGATCTTTCATTTATTATAAATGTTTATAAATTTTATAAATATTACTAAAAATGATCAAACTCATTGTTCTTGATGTAGATGGTACATTGACGGATAAAATTAGAAAAATATCACTGGATGCGATTGAAAATATAAGAAAAGCGATTTCCAATAATATTGTTGTATCACTTGTAAGTGGAAATGTTATTCCAGTGATGTTCGGTTTAAAAACCTATATTGGTATAAATGGTCCGGTATTTGGGGAAAACGGAGGTATAATGCTCAATGATTCCAAAATAACTCCTTTCTTTGACAAAACTTTACCTGAACAATTTTTAAATGAAATTTCCAAAACAACAAGCGCAAGAGAAATGTTTACAAATAAATGGCGTGAAACTTCCGTTGCGTTTACAATGGATGAGGAAGATATTAAAACGGTGTTAAAAAAAGCCAGTGAAAGTGGTCTGTACATAGTTGATAGCAAGTTTGCATGGCACATAATGAACAAGGGACAGAATAAGGCATTTGCGGTTGAACATTTAAAAAAATTATATGGTATAAATAATTCTGATATACTTGTTATAGGAGATTCTGATAATGATCTAAATATGTTTGAGCTGGATGTCCATAAGGCTTCGCCTTCAAACGCTTCCCAGAATATAAAAAATTTGAGTGAATATGTTTCAAAATATCCATATGGCAGTGAAATAGTGGATATTTTCGAATATTACAATGTAATATAATTTATTTTAAATTATTTACATATTTTCCCATATGGTCATTTATCAACTCTCCACCCTCTATTATATTATTGCCTCTTATGATGACATCGTCAGGGAATATAACATCAAAATTATTGAATGGTGATATGGGATTTTTAGAATGAAGCCTGTTATCGTTGAGTCTTTTCATTTTTGTAAAATCAACGGTCATGAAATCTGCAAAATTTCCTTTTTTAATAACTCCCTTCTTTAAATTGAATAGTCTCGCAGTATTGTAGATGCATGTTCTGTAAAAATTTTCAAATGTGATAATTTTCTTTTCAACCAGTGCAAGCATCAATGGTATCCTGGTTTCAACCCCAATTATTCCTGCGGAGGCATATTGAAAATCCTCCTTTTCATTTTGTATATGTGGAGCATGGTCAGAAGATACAATGTCAATATTGCCATTAATAAAATAATCAAGTAAATATTTCTGTGTTTCCGGGCCTCTCAAAGGAGGATTAACTTTCCCATAGGATTTTAGTGACATTTCATCATTCAATAAAAGATGGTGCGGTGTTGCTTCTTTTATATATTTTGTATTCAATACATGAGTTATGTGTGCTATTACCCCATTTTTGAAATTCATATTTTCGGCTTTTTTTATTGCTATATCTTCGCATAATACTGGCCTTGATCTGCTGTACTCTTTCATATTTCTTGCATTTATGAAATTTTTATCTAGGCAATATTTATCCTCAGCATGAAATACAACTGGAATATTCATGTTATTTATATTCGCAACCTCATCGCTGTTTGTATCAATATTTGAATCCACATTTGTTGTATTCCCCATAAATATTTTTATTCCAGAAGATTCTTTGCTGATGACATTAGAATTATTTCCATTGAACATTGAGTACAATCCAAAATCACAGTATGCTTTTCTTCTGACAATTTCCAGTTTATCTTTATACGCTGCATAATTGTCTATTTTTATCCTGTTATTTGGCATGTCAAACACTGTTGTGGTTCCACCAAATGCTGCAGATACTGTACCCGTATTGAAATCCTCCCTCTCAGTTTCACCAGGATCTCTGAAATGAACGTGCGTATCAGTACCCGAGGGAATAATTGCATTTTTCAGTTTTTTATGCCTATAACTTATATGTTTTTTTATTTCTATGATAATTCCATCAGAGACGCCTATGTCAAGTTCTTGAAAACTTCCATTATAATAAAATTTACCTGAAAATACAATATCATACATGGAGAGAAATTAAAAATGCGTATTTAATATTAACACATATTCAAGCGAAACTGTTATATTCAAAATTAAAATAAATAACAATGAAAAGCAAAAGAATCTTCGATTATGTAAGAGATGTCAACGTTGCGCTTATATTTAATGGAGGAGAAAATCACATAGATAAAACCTTTTTTTACCTGACGGAAGCAAAAAGTGGAATATTTGAAGACTCAGCATTGTATGTTAAGTCAGGTGAAATAAAAATCATAACATCAGAACTAGAGGAAACTGCAGCAAGAGAAACAGGTTTTGATATACTTACATTTAAAAATAGAAATGAATTTAGTGAAATACTGAAAAAATTATTTGAAAAAGACATAACTATAGGAATAAACTACTCATCACTTACCCTTGAGTTATATAAGGATATACTCAACATTATCCCGGATAAGGAATTTATAGACATTTCACAATCCATTTTTGAAGCAAGAAAGATCAAGGAGGAAGATGAAATCAAAAAAATCAGGGAAGCTGCAAGATTAGCAAGTGACTCGTTCAAAGATGTATTGCAAAAAATAAGGGAGGGGATGACAGAAACTGAGGTGGCTTCGGAGATGGTATATGCCATGATGAAGAATGGCGCTTCTGGCGAATCATTCAATACGATAGTTGGATTTGGGAAGAATTCTGCCATACCACATTATTCACCTGGAAAGTATAAATTGAGGAAAAATGATTTTGTATTGATTGATTATGGTGCATTGTATCAGAGATACAGCTCAGATATTACCAGAACATTTATTTTTGGGAAGGCCAGCGAGGAACAAAAAATGATGTATGAAACTGTAAAAAAGGCCCAAAGTGAAAGTATGAAAAGCATAAAGGAAAATGAGAACGGCAGAAGCATAGATAAAATAGCTAGAGATATCATTGACAGTACAAAATATAAGGGAAGGTTTATACATAGTCTTGGTCATGGTGTAGGCATGGATGTACACGACCATTCTGCACTTTCACCTTCCTACGATTTTATACTCAAGAGCAATATGGTGGTTACAGATGAACCGGGCATATATATTCCCGGTTTTGGTGGAGTGAGAATTGAAGATGATGTGCTTGTTAAAAAAGATGGATACGAACAAATTACAACAGCACCAAAGGATTTAATTGAATTATAAATGATACATTCAAAATTTTTTATTGACTTTAATCTACTTCAATCGGAAGAGAAACTTGAAAATCTTGTAAATTCTATAGGTGAAAGGAAATATATAATTGAATCAGATAATTATCTGAATGGTCTTATTAAGAAATATGCCAACAATGAGAAATATAACGTTTCAATGAGTCAAAATGCTTTTGCAATAACATTATGGACATTGAAAGCCATAAATCAAAATGCTCTCACATCAAGGTTTATTATAGACCAGCGAGACGTCACGGAATATAATTTAACCGTTGAGGGTAAAAAAGAGAATGAGAATATATCCACATATTGCAATATGCTTGGCATTGAAGTTTCCATAGTTGATAATCTTTTCAAAACACCATTTGAATTTTTTATTTCAAACAATAAAAAGATTTCCGGGTACAAGTACAGATTGATTTACCAGAAACTTGAATCGGGATACGTATATCTTGAAATGGATCAGCTCATACACATTTTGAGAGAGTATTTTGTCAAAAAAATTATGGACATATACAACAAAATCAATAAAAATTCTGCTCAAACCATTTTCCGGCAGTACGGTGATAAAATAGAAAATTATCGTGAAACATTTAAAGAAATCAATACAAAAAATCAAATAAATCTTGGAGATGTTGATTTTTCTATATTCCCACCATGCATCAAGGCATATATTACTGAAATTCGTGATGGTGGCAACCCCTCACACATGGCAAGACTTACACTTGCTACATTTCTCCACCATATTGGGATGCCAAATGAAGATATTGTCAAAACATTCAAAGGAACAGCTGATTTTGATGAGAACAGCGCAACATACCAGATTAATCATTTAACAGGAAAAATATCCGGTACTGAATACAGTCCCCCAAAATGTGCAACCTTGAGATCAAACCACCTGTGTTATATGGGGGACGATAAATTATGCCCAAAAATAAAACATCCCCTGCAGTACTATGAGGTCAAGAAAAAAAGCAAAAAATCATAACCTGTTTTCTATTACTTTCAATAGGGTACTTTTTTTAATATTCCCCTCAATTAGAAACATATTCGTTTCTTCATAGGGTATTCTGGGGTAATAACATTTTCTTACTTCATATTTTAGGTTCATCGATTTAAGTATGGATTCAAGTTTGTCATCCTTATAATTTACTGCCTTATCTTTTTTTATTCTTCTACCCATCCTGCGGCTTATAGCAGGATTAAAATACTGTGAATATATTGTTATCATTTTATGAGTATTGCATTAACTATTCCGTCTTGCCCCGGTCTTGAAGTTATTTTAGCATTTCCAATTTCTGTTGAAATAATTGTGCCCTTATTCATTATATTTCTCTGTACATAATGTGGATCAGCCTGGTTTTCCTTTACCGTAACAATCTTGACCCTTTTTGATATTTTATCCTCTGGATTGTAAACATTTGCATACTGTTCTTTTAAAAGTATATTCTTGAGGTTGCCACCCATTGTCCTTAACGTTCTCCTCTCGGTTTCACCAATTCTAGTAAGGGATGGCTCCCTTCCAAGTTCGTATCTTCTTTTGGAATGGTTGCTTCTCAATTTTCCACCAGTAAATTTTTTTGTACCTTTACCTTGATATATCGTCATAATGTCGTTATTAAATAGCATTATATAAGGTTTTATTTTAAGGGATACTACCAAATCTCTATAGATTATTTGTAAAGCAGTAAGGAACGATGCTCTATATGAACGAGACGGATTCATTAAATAACCGATTCTTACTGTATCAATGCAATTCTTCAGGTCAAACGATGTGCCATTCTGGAAAAATGATACTTGGCGATCTACGGGTAAACAGAAATGATTGGAAAACCATTGAATGTAATTCCTATAGGCGCCATAGGATACCAACGAAAATATGAAGGAAGATGGCACAAGGAAGAAAGATAAAGGATTATTTAACACAGTGAGTGGGAAATCCCACACCATTTATGAATAAAATTAAAGTGAACCATTTTATATGCAGGAGAACATGATTCTTGTCCACTGGCAGGCATAATGAAAGAAGGCCGGATCACATACGATTCCCTGTATGCCTGTGCCCGTAAAGTCGCTGGAGAATGATGATTTTGATGCCTTATTATTGTTAGCCACTGATGTGCTTTGATTGTTTACATAAACAATAAATGATGAGTTAATGAGAACTACAATTAAAACGGAAAAATTGCAATTAAATTATGATTTACCACTTGAATCATTCCCCCTAAGAAGTTTTTTATCTATCTTTCCCACAAGTGTTAAAGGCAATTCATTCCTGAATTCTACAATTTTTGGTATCTTGTATACTGCCAGTCTTTCCCTGCAGAATTTAATAATTTCTCCCTCTGTAAGTGAATTATCCTTTTTCACTATAAATGCTTTAACTGTTTCACCACGATGTTCATCCCTGACACCTATGACGGCACATTGGGACACTTTTGGATGTTCGTATATTACATTTTCAATTTCTCTTGGATATATATTGTATCCTCCCGCTA
Organism: Thermoplasmata archaeon; assembly: GCA_021835025.1. Taxonomy (GTDB): domain Archaea; phylum Thermoplasmatota; class Thermoplasmata; order Thermoplasmatales; family Thermoplasmataceae; genus Acidiplasma. The sequence goes on from JAKBQY010000046.1 coordinate 18,591, forward strand.
TGATCATATCCTTTTTTCTATCAACAAGAAACACATATCCATCCCCATCAATTTTTGCAATATCGCCTGTATGAAGCCAGCCATCAACAAGTGTTTTTTTATTTTCCTCCTCTCTATTCCAGTATCCCTTCATGACCTGTGGACCCTTGATCAGGAGTTCCCCCGGTTCACCAATGGGCATTTCAGTTATACCGTCTTCTATAGAAACAATTTTTTCATATGTATTTGGAACAGGCAAACCTATGGAACCTATCTTGCGCCATTTTTCCTTATCCTCAGAAACAAGAGGAGTTACATTTGCAACCGGTGAACATTCGCTAAGCCCATAACCTTCAACCAGAATTGATCCAGTTATATTTTCAAATTGTTTTTGAAGTTCAGCAGGCAATGATGCTGCACCTGAAATACAGATTTTTACGTTTTTTAAATTATGTTTTTGCACACTTTTATAATTAATAATAGAGTGATACATTGATGGTATGCCCGGAAATGCAACTGGCTTTTTCTTTTCAAGATTTGAAATTATCATCTTTGTATTTCGGGGGTCTGGTACGAGTATTATTTTTGACCCCTGTATCAATGGAGTAAGCATGGCGGTCATCATTCCGTAAACATGAAAAAATGGGATTGAGGAAAGATAGGAAATATTTTTCCTGTACTCAGGCGGAAGCCATTCTATAATCTGGTAGGCGTTGGAAATAAGATTTTTGTGCGTTAGCACAGCGGCTTTTGGTGTTCCTGTTGTTCCACCTGTATATTGGAAAATTGCCGGATCATTCTCCTTATCTATACTTACCTCCTTTTGGATAATATTCGTTTTTCCTGGGCGCTTATCAATATATATGTTTTCCGCAGCCGGTATTTTTACATGATGTCTTATATTAATTAGAGAATATATTTTAGAAATAATGGGCGGTAAATAATCTTGCACCCTTGCCACGAAAATTTTGCCAAGTATAGTAGGATAAAGAGGCATTGCCTTATCAATAAAATCATCCATTATTATCAGGGAAGTAGCACCGGAATCCTTTATTTCAAATTCAAGTTCCCTTGTTGTATATAGGGGGTTAACCTGTACAATTACCCCTCCAAGCTTTAAAATTGCAAAGAAGTATATAATATACTGAGGTATATTCGGAAGCATCATACCAACCCTATCTCCCTTTTTTATGCCCCTTTCTGATAACCTATATGCAGTGGAGTCAACCATGTCCTTCAATGTTTCATATGATATTTTTGTTCCAATAAAATCTATTGCTGTAAGTTTACTATATTTTTTAACTGCCTCTTCAAGGACCTGGTAGATGCTAATATCAGGAATGTCCACTTTCCTGCGTACCCATTGTGGATAATGATTCCTCCATATTTCTTCAAGGTCTATATTATTCATCTCTATAATTTATAACACATTCTCTATAATATATTTATCGCAGTGAGCGGGAAAACCCACACCATTTACAGTAGATCAAAAATTTAGCCAGGCAACATTTCTCTGTGTGATAGAAACAAAAAGAGCGGAATTTTGTACATATTTGCAACAAACACAATCCTGTAATCAAAGGATATATTGAAATTCTTTACGAAGAGGTGAAGGATCGAAACCGGATACAAGATTACCAGGAAATTCTTTGCTAAAATCACATCAAAGAAGCCATGCATTAAGTTCCTCTACTTTTATCTTGCAATCCTGCATTACAATCTCTGGGTTCTGATAAATATCATCACCAGCATTTGGGATAATATCTAATGTGATGAAAACTTTAGTATCAGCATCACTGGTAAGATTAATCCATTTGTTACAAGTTTAATTCCGTCAAATAGCCTGTTTGAAGGTGATTTTTGGTCTACTGTTTATGGGTGGGATGAAAGCGAATTAAAGGATTAAATATAATGAAATAATGTATATAATAATATACATGAAAGCATATAAGTTTAGGCTGTACCCATCTTCAGAGCAGGAAAAAAAATTAAACAAACAGATAGAACTCTGCAGACAGTTGTATAACTCATTTCTTATTGAAAGAAGATACGCATATAAAGGAAATAACATATCCTTGAATTACACTTATCAGGCAAATGAGATACCTGAATTGAAGAACACTTTTGTAGAATATAAAGGGGTTCATTCCCAAGTTTTGCAGGATGTTGCACAGAGAGTAAACCGTGCATATAAGAACTTTTTCAGGAGGAACAATGAAAAAAAGCAGGGAAAAAGACAGAAAGCAGGATTCCCAAGGCTGAAGGGAAAGGGACAGTACAAATCACTGACCTATCCACAATCAGGATTTGAGATACTACAGAACGGGCACTTGGAACTTTCAAAGATCGGCATAATAAGGATGTTCAAACACCGTGAGATAAATGGTGAGATCAAGACACTAAGCATTTCAACTGATAAAACAGGGAATTGGTATACATCATTTTCTGTAGAAGAAAATAATCTTGCTTTCCAACCAGAACTGACCATGAATGCTGTGGGAATAGATGCCGGTTTATCACATCTCACCACCATGAGTGATGGAACTGTTATTGATCCACCTAAATTCCTCAGGAAAGGGGAGAAGAGAATAAAGAAGTCGCAAAAGAATCTTTCACGAAAGAAGAAAGGATCAAAAAATAGAAAAAAAGCAAAGAAGATTCTCTCAAAACAACACCAGAAAGTAAAAAATCAAAGAGAAGATTTTGCCCAAAAGCTTTCCAATAGAATTGTGAAAAACAATGATTTTATTGTTTTTGAAAACCTAAATGTAGCAGGGATGGTGAAGAACCATCATTTAGCGAAAAGCATAGCTGATGCTTCTTGGAATACATTAGTACAATACACCACTTACAAGGCTGAAAGTGCTGGTAAAGAAGTGGTACTGGTGGATCCAAGAAATACATCCAAAACATGTTCTTCTTGTGGATGTAAAAAGAAATCACTGAAACTCTCAGAAAGGATATTTCATTGTGATTCCTGTGGTTTTGAGATTGATAGGGATCTCAACGCATCGATAAACATCCTCAATAGGGGAATAGAAAAAGTAGGGAGGGGCACTCCCGAAGTTACGCCTGTGGAGATTGGGGCACTACCCGCAAGGGCAACTCCGGTCACAGAAGCAGGAAGCCCACGGCTTTAGTCGTGGGAGGATGTCACATATTTTGTAAGAGTCATATTTGTTATCACCACTTCGCTCATTGTTACCTAATATTCTGTAACACCACTCATATTCAATGTTAGAATTATAGTCGACGTTATAATATTAATTTTTTTACTTATTACTTTTCTGGAATTTACAAGAGTTTTTGGCAATTGTTATCACCTTTTATATTAATAAGGGAAGGATATATATAAATATTATAAATGAAAAGTTATACCTTCCAATTTTTTTTCTTGTTTGTATATTTTGTACAGATAATAAAGTTAATTAATAATTTAAAATTGGTATAATTATAATGAATAGAAAAGCATATATAGAAATAAAAAAAATTAAAGGCAACGAATATGCATATATATCAACGAATATCTGGGATGAAAAGGAGAAAAAAGAAATTAAAAAAAGCAAATACTTAGGAAAATCTAAGGATAATTTAATTATTATGAAGGATTTCGCAATACCTGAAAAAACTTTCCAATATGGTGATATGTCGTTGATTATAAATCTCAATCGTGACTCAATAAAAAGGATATTGAGTGATAAGACAAAATATAATAAGGAAATTATTGCCCTATCTCTGATCATAGCATTATATCGATCACCGCTGTATAATGCAAAATATTATTACAAGAAAACATTTATCAGCTATATATGGCCAAGATTGAAATTAAATGCAGAAAATATGATTCCAATTTTGAGAACTCTCGCATTGAACAGGGAAAATTATGAATTCCAGAAAAGCATAGATGAAAGTGTACTTTTATTGCATATTGAGGTTGGAATGTCGATACCATCAAGCCTGAATTCAAACAATATGTATGCCATACTTGATATTTTTATCGATGCAATAACTATGGATATAATCACGACAAAACATATAATAGATAACTTTGATTCAATAGAAAGATTTATTCATTTGTCCGAGGAACCAGAAAATTCAGGAATACTGATACTTGAGGACAGTTATTACAGTAAAGAAAATATAAAACTTCTTAAAAAACTGGATAAAAATTTTATCATGGAATTAAATAGAAACAAAATAATTGATGAATTGAAGGATGAATTATTACATAATAAAATTGTCCTGAAAAAAGGATACAATGAACATCTAAAAAGATACCTTTTTCATGCCGAATTGCATAAGAATGGGTTGTGGTATTTTCTTTTTCTTGATCATGATATCCATGCTGAAAGTATTGAACTGAAAAATTTTAAAAATATAAGATTTGCAATAACAAATATGGATATAAATCATAACTTGGTCTATCAAGCAATCAATACCAGACGATTTCTTTCACTCACAATATTGTATTCAAAATATCGTTTATACTCTGACAGGGCATTTTTAAAGGACAACCTGTCAATAGAAGGTTATATATTGCTAAACTCACTTGCATTGAAATTTTACCTTTCATTATTCAAATATCATGATTATCTTGTAAAGGGAAGAATGAAAATGATGGAAAATTTCCTACTTGAACTTTCCACTATAAATATATTCATGATTAAAAATAAAATATATATGTCAAAAATAAATAATAAACTGATAAATGAAATGAACCCTCTGATGAACGGTATTGATTCATCGATAAGGGACTATAAATCCATTATAGATATGCTTAAGTAAAAAATAATATTTTTTGGTTATCGGGGATAACATAAATTGCCTACATGAAAGTGTGAAGAACATTTTTTAAAAAAATATTAAATTGAAAAAAGATATGACTGATCATGAACAATATTCTTTTAATGAGTTACGGCAGTCCAGAAAGAGTAGAAGATGTTGAAGAATATTTAAGCGGAATATTCAACAACAGGGCAGTGCCTGAGGAGGTATTTAAAGAGAATCTTGCAAAATACAGGATGGTAAATGGAATATCTCCATCGAATAAAATTATCAAAAATATTAGGGATAAATTATCCAAATTGTTGCAAAAATATGGCGATTTTGATGTAACAATTGTCTACAAGCACTGGAAACCAGATATTTCTGCCGGAATACAGTCAATGAAAAATGAATATGAAAACATTATAGCTTTGCCACTCTTCCCTTTTAAAAGCAATAATATCAAGAAATCATATGAAATACCATTTATGGATGCAATTCAGAGAAATAACATAAGGGCAAATACAATATTTATAAATGGACTTGATAACAAAATGTTCAACTATATTTGGATGCACAATATATCAAAATATATGTACGATTTTGAAAATGTTCTTTTTGCGGCTCACAGTTTACCATTGGTTGACGATGAAACCGAATATAAAAATTCAATTTTTACGAAAATAGATGAACTTTCCGAACTTTTTAATCCTTCCAACGTATTCAAGGGATTCTATGGAAATAATAGATATGGAAAATGGTTACCACCATTTATATACGACCTTAAATCCCAGATAGTGAATAAAAAAATTGACAATTTGCTTATAATACCAGTAGGATTCTTATATGAACATCTTGAAATTTTATACGATCTTGATGTGAAATACAGGGAATTCATTGAAAATTTGGGAATAAAATATGGAAGAGTTGAAACACCCTCCTCCTCGGATGAACTTGTAATACTTCTAAAAAATGTGATAATGAAAAATCTATAAAAATAAATATTTTTAATTGATATACTATAATGAACTCGATCAATGTTTTTACCTATAATTCAACCGATTATGTTAAGGAAGTGGCAAAAGTTGGAACAAACAGTGACATCCTTTTATACCATAGGAAGGATGGCGATGATATCTTAACATTCACTGAACCGATAAAATATCCTGAAAAGATATCATCACTTACTGATTCCATATTTCCATCTGATGTTTCAATTATAAACGCAAACAATATAGACAGGAATTTTGGTGAGGTTATTGTATCACTTGACCTCATGGGTAAAAATAACGGAATTATAATAGTTAATGATGAAAAGAGGGAAATGGTTAAAAAAATAATATCAAATACAAATTTAAAAGATTACAGTTTATTTTCCGGCAAACCAATGGAACTTATAGACGAAATAAAAAAAATAAAAATTAAAAGAAGTACAGATAAGAACTATACTGTAATTGACCATTTTTTTAAGGTGAAGGGCGTAGGAACAGTTGCTCTTGGATTTGTGTTATCCGGCAAAATCGAGAAACGTCAGAAAATGATAGTCTCGGATATTGATAGGGAGATAGAGGTTAAGTCCATTCAGATGAATGATATTGGTGTTGATACTGCAGCGGCAGGATCCAGAGTTGGACTGGCCCTGAAAAACATTGACCCATCAGACATGGATCGTGGCATGATATTATCTGATAAACCCTTTGAATATCAAAATGAAATACGGGGCAAGATAAATGTGCATAGTACGGTCAAGGTTGAACTATCAGATAATTATGAGATTTTTCTATCTGATATGATGCGATATCAAAGAGGAAAACTAGAAAACGACAGAATCATGTTTGAAAATAAAATACCAGTAATAAAGAAAAATATTGTATTGGCGAACAATAACATTGTACCACGCGTTTTTGGCACTATAGATTTTTAATTTTTCTCTCAACCATTTCCCTTGAACCTATATCGTGCCTCATATAATAGTTTCCGGATATTTTGTGTATACTCTGTTCAACAATATCGGACGCCTCATAGATACTTTTTGCAATTCCAATTAATGCCAGCGACCTTGAATGTGTTGTTTTAACCCTATTCATTGTTCCGGATACCGATGCATAATACAGTTTTAAACTGTCAGTTTCAATGTTATTTTCGATTAACAGCTCCGTTTCAACTGGATTAATTCCATATCCAAAAGGTACAATATATTTCAATGTAGTCGCCATACTATCGAATTTTATATCATTTTTTAATGTTTTACTGTATATGTCCAGAAATATATCAACAATATTTGTTTTTAATAATGTAAGTATATTTATTCCTTCGGGATCTGCAAATCTTGAATTGATTTCAATGACCTTTAGTGAGTTTTCATTAACCATAAATTGGCCATAAATAACACCACTGAATGGATTTCCCTCCTCTCTCAATGCATTTACTATATCACTCAATATTTTCATGGCTTTTTTCTTCTGGTCAGTTCTTATAAATGGAAGTGAAAAATCTTTATCTGTTATCGATCCCATGCCTCCCGTATTGGGACCCAGATCATTTTCATACAATCTCTTGTAATCTTGTGCAATCGGGGCGTATACTACAGTCTTTCCATCGGTGAAAGCCTGCAATGAAAACTCCTCACCGTTTTGTTTTTCCTCAAGTAAAACCTTTCCATCCTTCTTTATTATGTATTCGGCATATTCCATTGCATCCTTTTTATCTTTAAGTTGCGTTCCCATTACCATTACTCCCTTTCCCCCTGTAAGGCCTATGGGTTTAATTGCATATTCTTTATTATTCTCCTTAATGAAACTCTTTGCCTCATCGGCATCTGTAAAAATAAAATTTGGAACATTTCCGGCAATGTTGTACTTATTCATTATATATCTCATATATTCTTTTGATGTTTCAATTCTTGCTGCACTTCGTGATGGTGATGCCGTTGGAATGTGATTATTTAATAATGTATCATTCAAACCTGTATTCAATATATCATCTGGTCCAATAAAAGCAATATCTATATTGTTTTTTTTGGCAAATTCAACAATTTTTTCATCGTTGTTCCTTTCATAAAACATGTATTTGTGTGACATTCTTATAATTGATGGATTTTCATTTAGTAATACAGAATACAAGGTATCCTTTTCATTGATCTTTCTTGCTATTGCATCCTCTCGCCCACCACTTCCAATAAGTAATATATTCATTGTTTTGCCTCCTTTTTTATACTTCTTTTATTGATATTAAATTTTTTGTAAAAATCCTTCGTTACTTCATATTTGTGCGTATTTCTGTATTTTTTTGACATTACCATTTTCTCCTTTTGAAGTTTTACCAGTGTGTCTTTGTAATTATATCCAAATTTTTCTCTTAAAGTTCCGGAAATTTGTGATGGGTTTTTATAAATATAGGAAAGCATGGACAGTTCCTTTTCGTTAAATTCCCTATCTACAAACGGAGAGACCACACTGATAAAAGCATCATTAAGTTTTATCTTGTATCTGTTTCCGAATTGACCCAGGGTTAGAGAACTGTTAATATTTTCATAGCTTCTTATTATTTCTCTTATGCATTTCAAAACCGTATTGTTGTCTGTTTCCAGATATTCTGCTATTTCAGATATTTTCAATGGATTTTTTGAAGAATAAAGTATCGCTTCGACCTTCCTGGATAATTCTTCCATAGAAGGATATATGCAAAAACGATTTAAATTTTCTTTTAAAATATTCGAATATTAAAAAATAGTAAAAACTTAATATCATTTCTAAATACACAACAAATGGATAGAGAACATATGTTCGGTAAAAATGTAAATACTTTATTTCAAAGAGATAGTAATTTGAAGATTTCAGATGAGAAACGTGTACATAAGTCATCTGAATTATTCACACTCTGGTTTGCAACAAATCTTACAATAGGTGATTTTGCCGTTGGATTTATACCAGTTATACTTCGTTTAAGTTTTCAAATGATTGTGATTGCCCTAGTTCTGGGTAATGTATTGGGGTCCATTCTTGTTGGATTCATGTCCGTAACAGGCCCGGGAACGGGATTACCCCAGATGATAATTGGCAGGAGAGCATTTGGAAATAAGTTCGGGGTACTTATGTCCTCGCTTCAATGGATCAATACCCTTGGCTGGCTCACGGTGAATATTGTCCTGGCATCCATAGCATTCACTCTTGCATTTCACATTCCATTTTACGAACTATCAATTTTTGTTATATCGACCATTATATTTTTTATTTCATTTTCAGGAAGAAAGATTATATCAATTTTTGAAAAAATAATGTCCCTGGTTCTGGGCGTCATGTTTGCCTTTATAATTTTGTTTTCCATTACAAGAATATCAGATATATATGCATATAAACCAATATATTATGGCTTTGGCATTGCCTTTGGAATCACCCTTGCCTCATCATTTTCATATATAATGTCATGGGGTCCATATGCAGCTGATTATTCAAGATATAATTACGGGAAAAATATATTTTTATATACGTTCCTTGGCGGTTTCGTTGCATCTTTATGGGCTGAAATTGCAGGTGTATTTGTTGCCATTTTATCATTAAATCCATCTGGAAACCCCGCAATTGATTTATATTCGGTTCTTGGACCATATGGGATTCTCGGCCTATTTGCCATATTCCTTGGAGGAATAGCAGCTGATGCAATAAATCTCTATTCAAATTCCGTTTCATTGCGGGCAACTGGAATAAAAATGAGAAGAATAACCACGATTATTATAGGAATTCTTGTTGCATTTTCCTTGTCAATATTTATGTATTCCCATTTCTATTCCTTTTATGAGGATTTTTTGTTCATACTTGATTACTGGATCACTCCCTGGATTGGCATAATGATAGCCGATTTCTTCATAATAAATAAAAATCAGAAATTTGATTTAAAAAATATACCTGGGTTCAATAAACCAGGTATTGTATCATATTTTCTTTCATTGATAATATCAATTCCATTTATGGATCCAGGAGTTGTATATGAAGGAATAATATCAAAATTGTTTTTGGGTGGTGTTGATATAAGTTATTATATATCGTTTATAATTGCCATTATCCTATACCCATTAATAAAAAAAATAATTAATAAAGTACAGATTTAGGATAATGTTAAATGATATTGAAATCAAAAGTTATGTGGAGAAAAAACAGATAATATCCGAAAACTATGACGACTCCTCATTAACTCCGAATGGATATGACCTTAGAATTGAAGACATTAAACCAGGCAATAAAATAATGCCAAATCAGGTATTCTTTGTTTCAACATATGAAAAATTAAATTTACCTGATAATATTACAGGTTCACTTTTTATTAAATCCAGATATTCAAGAAAAGGTATATTTTCGTCATTCGGATTTGTTGACGCAGGCTTTAAGGGAAATTTAACACTTACGTTTTACAATGCAGGAGATGAAATTATCTTCAAAAAGCATGAAAAAATTGCACAGATAGTATTCTATCAAATAAATACTCCAGAAAAAAACTATGAAAATAGGTCAGGGAATTATCAAAACAGTTCAGGCATGATTCTAAAATAACCCATAAAAATTTTTTATTTAATTTTAGATATTGTCAACTCTTGGTTGAGGGTTACAGGAAATTCTAGCATGAAAGCATGCGAAGCTTTGCATCAATAAAAAAACTAACTAAACTCGGGCAATGTCCTAAACTCATACGGTTTTAATATAATAATAAGCATTAAGCAACACCGGTGTAATAAAAGCCTCTATATAAGAAGCTATAATCAATAATATTAAGGAAACAGCAAAATAGTTACACAATCAAACATATCTGTGCCATAATAAATGATGAAGAGAATTATGTGTTATTAACCAATAAATTGGAAATAAATAAATTGTTTCTAATTTGTTGAAAACAATTGTAATATATATGCTTACAATTGAAAATATAATTATTAAATTAATTATATATGACATAAATCGAAAAAAATATGAAGATGCTTTATAATTATCTACTTTCATTTTATTAATTCGATTGTACAATTTTCTTATCAGGTGCATTTTTAAATATTTCATCGGCCAAATCCTTTTTTATTCCAGAATATTTTAACCTTATTTTTTTATCTTTATCCAATTTAATGATGGTATATTCGTAAAAATATTTCATGAATATTTTTGAGTAACTGTAAAGAAATAGAAATGTTGTTGGGAAAATAATAAAGAAACCATAATTAGAAAAAAATTCTTGATTAACAAAAATATTAATTAGAGTAACTGTTATAATAAAAATAATAGCAAGTTGTATTAACCTTTTTTTACCTTTATTTTTATCTTTTAAGAAAATTGTAATTTTAATATCAGATATGGAATATATTTTTTTTTCTTTATTCTTATCATCATTACAATATATAATATTATTATTTTTTAATTCTAAATTTATTATTATCACCTTTGCTTATTTTTATTTATTCTGCTAACAAAGCACCTATATATATCCCTTATAATTATCTATTTTCATTTTATTAAATTCGCTTGTACAATTTTCTTATTGGTTGCATTTTTAAATATTTCATCAGCTAAATCCTTTCTTAGTCCAGAGTATCCAAAACGAACTATTTTATTCCCATCCCTATCAATAACAACATATTCGGTATAATATTTGTTGTATATTTTTCTTGCTGGGTAAATAATGAGAAGGAGAATTATTAATGAATTAATAAGATAATAAGTAAGAAAAAATAAACCAGGAGATATTTGTGAAGTAAATAACGAAATCAAAAAATTAAGAAAAAATAAACCAATGAAAGAAAATAAAGTCAATCTCATTAACTTAGCCTTACCTATAACTTTATTTTTCAAAAAAATGGAAATCTCAATATCTTGCATTGAATATTCTTTATCCTCTATATATAGTTTGTTGTTTTTAATTTCTAACTTTTCCATTCTTTTCACCAGTTTACTTATTCTGCAAATATGGCACCTAAATATGTTCGTACTATACCCATGAGTGAAGCTACAAGTGCACTTGTTACAGTCATAGCAACCCCTGCTTCTGCCGCAGCTTCTGTCGCGGCGGTAAATCCTGAAACTCCCCCATATAATCCAAGAAGAAATCCTCCAACAAAAGCGACAGCGCTCTCCCCCTTCAAGGTTTGATGTCCGACAGCCTTATTCACTAATGCAGCTATACCTGAAATAATAAAACCCAATCCCACACCATATATGGCATTAATCATAGACTTCTGTTGATTTCTATATGAAGGACTCAGTGGAGAGAAGTAAAAATATGCGTAATCTGAGGTGACAGCATTAGTATTACCCGTTTTATCAAAATATTGTGTTGCCATACCAAATTCATTGCCTATCTGTCCTAAGGGTAAAATGGTATATGCTCCAAAGAAAAGACTTATTACTCCTAAAACTATAGCAATTTTAGCAATTTTCTTTCTGTTGTATTTCTTCTTATTATATTCACCCTTTTTTAATATATCATCTTCAGAAGGTAATATATAACCGCTTTGACTGCTTATATATTTATTACATATTAACAATATTTTATTACTATATATTTTATGATATCCCGAATTGAGTTCCTATATAAACATTATAATATAAACAAAAGAATCAAAGAAAAGATGAAATTAAACAATAAGAAAATAAAATACATTATAAATCAGAAAAATAAAGGTGAATCATC
>JAKBQY010000006.1 GCA_021835025.1 Thermoplasmata archaeon
ATACACTCATGGACACTAAAATCTCTACTTTTATTTTGGAATACTTGAAAAGCATTCTGATCATACAGTCAAGTTTTGTGTATGACATAGGAAACTTCACAATTCTAGATAAGATAGTTCACCCATAAGTATTCAATATCTATTCCTTATATTTTTTACGCATGATTCAAGATCAACATAATTTATTTTTTCATTTTTTATTGCATCCCCGGTAATTGTAATATATCTTTTGTTATCCCACATTTCAAATCTCGAGGTTTCATCTATATTTCTATTAACAAACCATTCCGGTATTTTCCCCTTTAAAAGGCCTCTTATTCCAGTGCCGCTTGGGGATTTTTCCAAATATGTGTCAAGGCAATTAATAATTGGTACGCTCCATTCTTTATATGCATTGCCAAGAATAACATGATCAAAATCAAGGCCTATATAATCTCCAGTTAGGACAAAGCCTATTCCCATATTTTTCTTTACTGCATTATTATAGGCATCCTCAAATGAAGACCATGTATTTTTATCTGTAACTGAAGCAAATGAACCTTTTACATTTATAGGTGGTTTTGTAATATTTCCTTTAATAATTAATGGTTTCCAGTTTACCCAGTGATCGATTTTTTTTAATTCTCCAGGTATATTATTTTCAAATATTCTTGTATAATATTTTTCATCTATTCCCATGAATATACAAAATTAAGATGCTTATTAATATTTTTATAAAGATAAATTGATATTTAATTATCCATGCAAAGATGTTTTAGACAATCACTTTAAAAGAAATTATTCCAGTTTTTTTGCAATATGTAATGACACAATACCAAAAATATATTTTTTTAACTTATACATCTTGAAACCTGACTTTTGAATTTTATCAGATATTTCGTCGGGGGAATAAAAATTTTTTACTGAGTTTGCCAGATATGTATATGCATCTGATGATGTCATTATATCGCCAATAAAAGGAATAAAATGGTAAAAATATAAGGAATACAAATTGTTGAAAGCCCTATTTTCGGGATTAAATGCATCAATCGTTGCAAAAATGCCATTTGGTTTCAAAACCCTGAACGATTCTAAAAAAAATTTATTTATATTGCTTAAATTTCTTGTAAGATATGATGAAACCACATAATCAAATGTATTGTTATCGAATGGCATTTCCTCTGCATTTCCCGTAACAAATTTAATATTTTTATTCCGCCTATTATTTATCATATTACTATTTATATCCAATGAAATAACATTGCAGTCTGGGCTATATTTAATAATTGTTTCCGTTAGTGTGCCCGTCCCAGCACCGCAATCGAGAATATTGCCATGCGGTTTAACTTCATTTAACATATCTTTTCTCCATTTCTGCACCATACCGAATGAAATTATTGAAGAAATGAGCTCATATTTATCACTTATTGAATCGAATGTATTTTTTACAATATTATCTTTATCAGATGACATTTTATACCCCCTTATTTCATTAATTTTATATTTTTACATACTGAATTTTTCATTTTTAAATATCCAATATATAATTCAAATTTATCAATAATATAAAAATCGTATTTAAATACAATCCCTAAAATCTTATTTCACTTTTTAATCTTGCATGGAAGATTCTTATAAAAACCAATCCATATGTATTTCATCATTAAAGCCTTTAAACTTGCCATAAGAAATATTTAGTAATTTATTTGAGGTATCTTTCAAGAACCTAAAATTTAATGATTCATTGCCACATTCTTGAAAATCTATAAAGCCATTAAATATTATTATATTTATTTAGATTTTTGCCAATTTTTTGAATTTTTTTCGATTGATTAAGGAAAATAAATATATATTTTCATTCCAAGAAAATGTTTCTAAAAGAAATTAATGCCAAAATTACACGTATAAATTATCAAAAATATATTATTTCAACAATTTTATATCAATTTGCTGTTTTAAAAAAGTTTTAATAAAATTATTTTTCATATAGCACCATTCTTATATTAATAGAAATATTAATATATTATTATATTTTTGTCTTATATGGTTGAAAAAAAAGAACCTGAACTTTCTAAGCGTTACAAATTAAAGAAGGATGCTGTGGGAAAATGGCATGCTGTTTTTCAAGCATATACCCATGTTGCACCTTCCGGCGATATTGGTATACTGCTCACAGGAGTTGCCTTATTTGCCCTTGGGGCATCTCCCCTTGCAGTTCTGTTATCGTGGGTTGTATACCTTCTAATGGTGAATACCAATTATAGATTCACCAAAAGAGTATCACACGCCGGGGGTTATTATGCAATCGGCGGTCATGGTTTGGGAGGATTTTATGGATTCATGAACGGATGGATATATCTCCTTGATGAGATGATAATTTATCCTAGTTTCGGCCTTCTTGGCTTTGCATCAGTAATATATCTTCTATCGCCAACCATATCTAGCATACCATATATATGGATTCCATTAATATTGATTCCTTTTGCTACGGGTCTTTCATTCAATTATTTTGGAATAAGGCCTTCACTTATTTATTTGCTTATTACAGCATCAATAGAGGTTATTTTTTTGCTATCAACAAGTTGGTATATCATATTCAGCGTTGGCCATTCAAATACCGTAAGCGTATTTACATTATCAGGAGTGAATGCGATACCCTTCTTCTTTGCACTCCTCTATGGTATTGAAGCATATGGGGGCCTCGGTACTGTAATAGGAATAAGTGAGGAAACTGAAAAGTCAAAATATAACGTTCCAAGAGCCATAATTATTGCATCCATACTTGCAGGTGCAACACTGATATCTGCAATGTACGCACTGACCGTAGCATGGGGCCCCACCTCAATGGCTTCATACGCAACCTCGCCAGATCCAGGATTGATTATATGGCACAGGTTTTTTGGCCTTCCAGGAGAATTGATACTATTATTTTTCATTCTAAATGGATATATAGCATATACCGTTGCAAACCCAATTGTCCAGTCAAGGGTAATTTATTCAATGTCGAGAGATGGCGTATTTCCAAAATGGTTTGCAGTAACACATAAAAAATATCATACACCATATAGAGCGGTTATTCTTGTATCACTTATAGCAGTGTTCGTTTCCCTGGCATTATCCTTCCCATTCGGACCATTTATAGCTGCAATAATAACAGGAGCAATGGCAGGCATAGGTCTCGTAATGGCACATGCCATGTCAAGCCTTGCCTATGTGAGATTTGCAAGAAAGGCAAAAAATGTTGAATACAGTTTATTGAAGGATGGAATAATCCCGGTAGTGTCATTTATAGTCCTGATTCCCATTATAATTTTTGCATTTGATGAGTTAACATGGCCATATATATTATCTCCTATATTTGCCGCGTTATGGATTGCGGGTGCGTTTATATTTGGTTTATACCTATATAAAAATAAGAGGGAACAGCTTGAAAAAGCCGGATCGGGCGATTTTGAGGAGGTTATAACAACAGATTAAAAAAATTTTTAAATTTTTTATCCCTTGAATATCTGAAAATACCAGTCCTTTCTTACCTTTCCTGTAAGATCGAAATATACATGTTTTATATAGGTAAATTCCTCAAGAGAATATGCTGAGAGGGATGCCCCATGCCCACTCTGCTTATATCCTGCCCATGGCATTTCCGACGGAACTACAACATGTTCATTTACCCATACTGTACCGAATCTAAGATCCCTGGTTGCCCTCATTGCTGTCGTAATATCGGATGTCCATACGGAAGATCCTAGCCCATATGTCACATCATTGCTTCTTCTAATTACATCTTCATAATCCTTAAATTTTAAAATGGTAAAAACTGGGCCAAATATTTCCTCCTTTACAATGACCGAGCTTTCATTTTCGGTATAAATTACCGCAGGTTCAATATAGTAACCATGCTCGAAACCTTTCACATCAGGCCTGCCACCGCCGATAAGAAGATGGCCCCCCTCAATTTTTCCCTTTTTAATGTATGATTCTACTCGTTCCCTTTGACTTTCTGAAATCATTGGCCCCATATCGGTATTATGATCCTCTGGATTTCCAATTTTAAGTTTTGAGAGCCTATCCTTCAATTTTGATACAAATTGGTCAAATACTGATTCATGTATATAATATCTTGTGGAATTTGCACAATCCTGGCCATTGTTCACAAGTCCACCCACTATGGCACCTTCAACGGCTGCATCAATATTTGCATCCTTAAAGACTATGAATGGAGCCTTACCGCCGAGTTCAAGAGAAACCTTCTTAAGATTTGAGGCACCAAGTTCAGATAACCTTTTGCCAACCTCGGTGCTGCCGGTGAATGCTATCATTTCAACATCCTTACTTTTTGCAAGTTCTTCTCCAACCGTGTTTCCAGGTCCGGTGATAACATTGAATACACCCTTTGGAACTCCTACTTTATCCATCAATTCTGCAAGTTTAATTGCCGTTAGGGGAGTATAACTTGCGGGTTTCACAACAACAGAATTGCCCATTGCTATTGCGGGAAATGCCCTCCATATAATCATCATCAGTGGATAATTCCATGGGGTTATGATACCAACAACACCTATTGGTTCTCTTCTTATTGCACTTGTGCCATCAGTAACATATTCTGCCATTGCTTTTCCTGCCATAATTCTTGATGCCCCGGCCATGAATTTTATATTATCTATAGTATATGGTATATCATATTCTGATACCTGTTTTATGCTTTTTCCAGTATTTTTCACCTCCAGATTTATAAAGGTATTTTTATCTTTTTCAAGCAAATCGGCAATCTTCAAGAGAACATTTGCCCTATCTCCCGGAGGCATCCTGCTCCATATGCCGGAATCGAAGGATGTTCTAGCAGATGCTATAGCTTTATGTACATCCTCTGTACTTGCAGACTGGACCTGTGCTATTATTTCATTAGTTGCAGGGTTTCTGACGTCTATTAATTTTCTATCCGATGAGTTTACCCATTCTCCATTTATGTACATTTTATATGTTTCCATAAATTTCACCTGTGCCCGTTGTTATAATTTTCAAACACACCATCATACATATTTGTAATAAGACGGATTGAATTCTCCTTTGTGAGTCTCCTAGGGTTGAATCTAGGTAGATCATAAAGCTTCTGCCTCGATTCATAAACATATGTTGCAAATGCTTCTATATCAGATTTTGGGAAATTTATCTCTTTCAACGTTGTTGGCATTTCAAGGTCCTCAAGAAGTGTAACAATTGCATCCGGTATTTTTGAAGCAACTGCTCTTTGTGATTCTCCGTGGTATTTTATGCCAAAAATGGATGCAAGTGATGCTATCTTGTTATATGCCGCTGAGATGTTGAAATCAAGTATGTATGGCAAGGATAAACCGACTGCCACACCATGAATAGCCCCATATTTAGGTCCGAAAGCCTCTCCCAGGCAATGACCCAATATCGATGGGCCAGCAACCCATGGAAATGTGATAACCATACCTCCCATCATAGCCCCCATTGACATTGAGGATCTGGCATCAATGTTTCCAGGATCATTATATGCTGTTCTAAGATTCTGCGAAATCAATGTTGCCGCCTTTGTTGCGATGCCATCAGATATTGCATTGGCCTCCTTGCTTATGAGCCCTTCAACGTTATGTGCCAATGCATCCATTCCACTTGCTGCTGTGGTTCTCGGGGGAGCGCTCATATTCAATACCGGGTCTATTATTGCAGTATCAGCAAGCAGATTGCTACTGGCAGCCCAGGTTTTATACATACTTTCTTTATCAATTACAACGGACATGTTGGAGACCTCGCTACCGGTTCCACCTGTAGTGGGTATTAAAATCTTGGGTACCGCAGCCTTAATAAACTTATCTTCAACAGGAGTCAGGTATTCAGCTGGTTCTCCTTCGTTTGTAATCATGCTGGCAACCATTTTACTTGTATCAAGCACACTTCCCCCACCAACGCCAATAACTGCATCAAATCCATTATTTTCTCTCGCAAAATTTACCGCTTTTATTATGTTATCCATGTTTGGTTCGTTTGAGATATTATCATAAATTTCATATTTTATTGAGGTTTCGGATAATGAGCCAACGACATTTTTCAACAGCCCGAATTTATTCACATTTGGATCGGTTACAATCATAACTTTTTTGCTGTTTATTCTTTTCAATTCATCTGTTATATCCTTTGACTTATTCTGTCCAAAAATAATTCTCTTGACCTGATCAAATTTTAGATCAAGATCATACCTGTATTTATTATTAAATTCTAGCATAGAGATAAAATTTAAATCAATATTTAACCTTTTTTATATTTGCAATGATGGTAAGAGAGAGTCATTTTTCACTGGTTGTGTGTGTAACACATGGTGTAAAATATATTTTATGTATACCTATTTTGAGGATACTATGCTTGCTACAAAAATCGTTTATTTTCTTTTTCAACAATAGAATAGGTAAAAAAATCCTGACATATTGTTGGCATGGTATATTTGCTGAATTCATCTATATATGATTTTTAAAACACATTAATTTAGAATATTTTGATTTTTTAAGTTATAGAACCTTTTCTAAAAAACTAACAAATTTATCTAATTCTTAAATTAGGTGTATACAAAACCCGTTAAAATGTGTATTTCACAATTGTTTATACTAAATAAAAAAATCATTTTTTTAGGTTAATAGAAAATGTCATAGGCATAAAAACAGAATTATTAATTTTACGACAAGATTTATTAATTTGTTTATAATAAATTATAAATGGAAAATAATGAGGTTGTCCATTATATCCTGAAGCACGATAATGTTAAAAGCATTTATATGGTATTTATTGTATCTGCCAGTGTTTTTCTGGATGTATGGGATCTTACGGCATTTTCCTTTGTCCTTACATTTTTTAAAGCTACATTTTTGCCCACAGGCATCTTACTTGGTTTATCCGTTGCCGGTGCAAATGTGGGGGCAATAGCAGGCGCAATACTTGGGGGATATTTAACTGATTATCTTGGAAGAAAAAGAATGTTGATATATAATATGGTTGTATTTACAATATTTGCATTTTTGATTGCAATATCCACAAATCTATATGAATTTACAATTTTCAGAATTATAATGGGATTTTCAATAGGTGCAGATGTGGCCACAGGATTTTCATATATATATGAATACATAAGCTTGAGGCAGAGAACCAGGTTTTATTCCTTGTGGGCATATTCATTTGCGGTTGTTGCTTTGATGGCGGTTCTTACCGTGTTTCTTTTGTATCGATCTATTAATAATATAATTATATGGAGATATATCTTTGTAATAGGAGGGATATTTGCCGCCATAATACTTATTCTAAGATCAAAATTGAAGGAAACGCCAATATGGTTATACTATAATGGAGATTCAAGGGGGGCAGAAACCACAATAAAGGATGTTTATGGCGATACCCTTATAATTGATAAACAGGATAAACAGAAACGTTCTTTAATGGATATTGCCAGGGTATACAGGTCAGGCCTAAACAAAGAGATTATTTTTACGTATTCACTCAACTGTATAGTTGGATTTATTGGGTGGGGGTTTGCATTTTACATTACATATATGCTTACAATATTACATTTCATTTCATTTGGGCAGATACTCGAAGCTGATGCCGTTATTTACTTCTTTGGATTTCTTGGTGCAATTGTTTCCCCACACATTTCCAAAAAATTCGGAATTTATAAGGGAAGTGTAATACCTTCAATAATAGCCACAATATCATTATTCTTGCTCTTTATTGTGTTTTCAAAGGCACTTCCAGATTATTTTATTATTCCTCTTTCAGCGGCCATATTATTTTTTAACTACGCTGGGCCAATGGCATACAACGCTGTATTGAATTCATTTATCCCCTCAAGGATAAGGGGAACAGCAAATGGCCAGAATTATATGGTAAATAAAATTGTTGAGGCTTCAAGTGGCTTTGCTGGTGGCTTTCTTTTAATAGCCATAGGATTGAAATATAACACTCTTGTACTTGCAATAATTGTATCGTTATTTGTGCTTATAGCGTATATAACAGGAAAATCCAGATATTTTGATAGCAATGCAGAGCGAATGCATGGATAATTATTACATATCGTGTTTTAGCTTTTAAATTAAAAAATAATATTAGAATTTAATTAATCTGGTCAAAAAGTGAAAAATTTAAAAAAATTTTAGGCAATCTTTGTTTTGCTTACCTGATTGAATTTTATAATGTCACCTTCCGGACTTAAACTTATGTAAACAGTAAAATGATTTTTTTCAAAATCAAATTCAGTGGATACATCCCACGTATTTCCATTATTGACTATGCTATTTACGGTAAAATTCTCTATCTTTTCACCGTACATGTCCTTTATGTTTTTCAGGCATACGTTTTTAACATCCTTCAGGTTTTCAATATCCATGGTTTATATATTATATGGTTCTATTAATATTTTCCATTTTTTATGTTTCGAAATCATGATATTATTTATTCGTAAATTTTAAAAATGAATGGAAATTGATATTTATACATAAAATATGGTAGATATTTCTTACAATGGTTAAAACGATAAAAATCATTCTTTAGGGAGGAGATGAATTGGGGAGGTGTATCCATTGAGGGATAATTGTATAACCACGTTACGTGGAATAATCGGGATTGGAGTGGAACATGCAGTTTTTGCTTGAGGTGGTACATAGTTCACAGAATCCGGGAAAGAAGATAGGCCGAATAGAAATTATTCCTGTAGTAAAATGTGTCTTTGTCAATTCCCGTTATCTCGAAATGATTTTTTAAGAGAACGTTTATGGATTTAACATTATCCGTTAACACAGTGGTATACAAGCTATGCAGTCTTAATTCGTTTTTAGCAAAATTCATCATTATATTTACCGATTCAGTTGCTATACCTTTGTTCCTAAATTTTTTGCCGATCCAGTAGCCAATATGCCCCCTCATGTTTATATAATCGATATTGCTGATTCCAATTACTCCAGCTATATTATCATGATAAAAAATATAGAAATCAATTGCGAATATTTCATTTCCATTTTCCCTGTTTTTGTTTATGAAAAAATTGGCATCCTCCTCGGTATATGAATATGGGAAATTATGGCTCATTAATAAGAATTCAAATTCCTTATCGTTTGCTATTTCTATAAAATCTTTTAGATATCCATACTCGAAATGATTTTTTAATACAATGTTTTTGTCTTTGATTGTATAGTCTTTCACTAACATTCATGTTAAAATAATACTTATTTTTTGGCATACACTGCGTTAAGGAAGTTGTAATCATACGATTCTCAAAAAATTCTCAATTTAGGAAAAATTTTTTATTCTGTATTAGTAATTAATTGTTAGAAATGCCATTTATTAATAGATCTTTAAAAATAATTATATATCTTAACTGTATATTATTTGGGTACTATGAAAATTCTACTTGAATCGTCAAATTTGCAGGAAATACAGGAAGTAGTTGGGTATGGATTCATATATGGCGTAAACACCAATCCATCTCTTATTTCTGCAGAGGTTTTAAAAGGAGATAATACAAAGGATTTAATCAATAAAATTATAAAACTTGTCAATGGGGAGGTTCACATTCAGGTTACGGCATTTGACTATGAAAATATTGTAAAGCAGGCATCAATCATACATTCACTTGGAATGAATATAATTGTTAAAATACCTGTTACACCGGAGGGAATGAGAGCCATGAAGACACTCAGTGAAAAGAGTATAAAGTTCAATGCAATATCAATATATAACCCCATACAGGCGATGATGGCTTCACAAAATAATGCGGAATACGTCACAATACAGATGGATGAATATATAAATAGAAATCCCATTGGAGTTATGCAATCTATCAGGACAATGATAAAGGGTGAAAATTCAAAGACAAAAATACTTGCTGCTTCAATTAAGAATCCATTGGAAATGATATATGCCGGGCTTGATGTTGATGCTGTAACATTTCCATACAGTATAATAAAAGAGATCATGGGCAATCCGGATACAATACAAAGTGCAATAAATTATAACGAAAATTGGAATGAGATACCTGAGGAAAGCAGAACTTTTTTTAATCATTAACAGCTTATTTTTAACATTTAGAAGTACCGGGCCTTTTGAATTTAAACATGAATTTGAACCCAGGAAATTTCCATATTTTTGCTGTTTTAATGAAATTAAATGATAAAATATTTGTGAATATTTGCAGAATGGATAATAGTTGATAAAAACATCTGCGGTATATATGCATTTTAATCATAACTTTTTAATAATTTTAAAAGATACAAAAATATGTTAACACTCGAAGGAAAAAATGCACTTGTATGTGCTGGTAGCAGTGGAATTGGCAGGGGAATTGTTAATATACTTTCTGAATATGGTGCAAATGTTACAACATTCTCCAGGAATATTGAAAAACTCAATATAGTTAAGAAGGAAGTTAAGGAGAAAACCGGCAAGGATATCAATATTATCCGGGGAGACCTTTCCAAAAATAAGGATATTGTGGAAGTTGTTGAATCGGCGCATGAAGCTTTCGGTGGCATAGATATACTTGTTATGAATTATGGTGACCCAAAGGTGGATAAATTCATAAATATTTCAGATGATGAATGGAAATACAGCATAGATATGATGCTTCTTTCCACAATAAACTTGATCCGCATGGGAATACAGGACATGATTAAGAAAAATAATGGTAGAATAGTTTTAGTTACATCAATGACAACAAAAAATCCCTTGAGAAATTTTTCCATATCAAACACGTTGAGATCTGGCATAGTTGCTCTTGGAAAAACTCTATCTATAGAACTGGCTGAAAATAATATAACAGTTAATTCTATTTCGCAGGGGTTTTTTTATACCGACAGGTTGAAGAATATAATAAAAAGAAATTCAGACGAATTGAAAATAACAATTGAGGAAGCAACAAAAAATATTGAAAATGAGATACCAATGAAAAGGTTTGGAAATCCAGAAGAAATTGGAAATCTTGTTGCATTCCTCTGTTCGAATCTCGCATCATACATTACAGGAGATAATATACAGATAGATGGAGGAGTGGTGAAATCTATTTAAGTGGCCTCCACCCATCCATAAATGGTGTGGGATTTCCTGATCACTTTGTTAAAGTTTTTTCAAATTTTCCCTGTATCTTTTGCAGAATGTATTATAATTATTTTTGTAATCAGTCCAGAGTTTTTTATAGTCCTCATTGACCTTTCCAATAACTCTTGCAGGGACACCAACGGCTATAGATTCCTCATCTATTTTATCCATGTTTTTTACCACAGCTCCTTCACCTACCGCAGCCCATTTTTCAACGGTGGCGAAGTCTGATACTGTGGAATTCATTCCAAGTACTACCCAGTCATATATGGTGCCCGTATGTATCACGGACATATGCCCGGCAGTAACATGTTTTCCAATATACGTTATTTCCCCTGGCCTTGCATGAATAACACAGTTGTCTTCAATTGCTGTATAGTCATCGACTATAATTTTACCATAATCTCCTCTTAAAACTGCACCCGGGCCAATCCACACATCATCTCCAACTGTAACATCGCCAATAACCGTAGCATTTTCAAAAATATAGGCACTATCGCTAATTTTCGGAATTCTGCCTTCAAATTCGTATATCATAAAAGGTCAGAATAAAATATTATTTAAATATTTTTAAGGGTATTTTATTAAAGTCCATTTTCAAGAGTTTCTCTGTATTTGTCAACAAGTTTATTGATATATTTGCTTGCAGCACTTTTGATCATTTTACCCCCCATGCTTGCTGCACTGCCAACAATGTTTACATCTGCATTCCATTTTATGTTTGCAACGCCATCATTGTCCTTGAAATAAAAATTAACGGTGAAATCAACATTGGCTCCCGTGCCAGAACCCTTTCCCTTGAGTATCAGGTGGTCATATTTTTCGGAATCATTTATATTTAATTCAAGGTTGAATTTGCCTTTTATAAAGGAAACACCCGCTTTTGCTATTAATTTTAGGTTATTATTATCCATTTTCTGGTAATCAATCAAATCAGGAACCAATTTGGCTATGTCGTCCGGGGTAGATATATATGTATAGGCTTTCCCAATGTCTGATTTTACATTAAAATCTCCATTAAAATTCAACATGCAAATTATATTTTAACTTTATTAATAAATTTTTACATATAACGTTTAAATACGGTTCAGTTTTTAACTGCATGTATTCTGCCAATTAATCTACCAACAATATAAACGGAAGATCCCAGGCTTTCAATTGTTGGGTAAAGTTCCCATTCATTTTCACCATGCGCCAGAAGATTTCGCACATTTACTGCTAGGCGGAATAACAGATCGGAATTTCTATCAAGAAATTTACCAGCCCAGTACAATAGTGAATTCTGGGAATTTGGAAATGGTTCGCCATTTACCCTTATATCATGATATCCAATTCTGTTGAGCCTTAAAAACAGTTTAATCCTTCGGTAGTCCTGATTGTAAAGAATCACATCACTATGATTCCGTCTTGCTATCACGACCTTTTGCCCCAACCATTTGGAATATAAGCATCTTAACCCCATCTCAAGCAGGAGGTACATTTCGAGGGTTGGTAGTTCGTTGAACCTGTTCAGACTGATCAAATCTGCTGTATCTTCCTTTAATTTCATGAGTTTTGGAGTAAGTTCATTTACATCATTTTTTGATTCAATCAATATCATGGGCAAATTTGCAAGAAAGAATCCAAGAAGTTTTTTTTCGGTATTTTTATCACCAATTTCATATGTTGTATCGTGAAAAATAATATGGGACTTGTTATACTCAACTAAATCAAGTGCTTGGCTTAATATTATCTTGTCTCCTTTTTTGTAATACTGGAAAAAATCAAATATGTTTTTCAAAATCTCATTTTTATAGTCCGGTTTCATGATTATTCTGTATCCATGGCAATAACTCTTGCCATTGACCCGCTGGCACCATGTAATTTTAATGGAAGAGCAATAACCGTATATTTCTTGCCTTCTTCAAGTTGATCAAGATTTGCAAGGTCCTCAATGAAAACTATATTATGGGACAACAATGCTTTATGTACCCTGAAATCAGGATGGCTGTATGGATCTATTCCCAGTGAGTCAATTCCGATAACCTTTGGGTTGTGCCTTATAAAAAATTCAACAGTATCATCTGCAAGACCAGGAAAATCATATTGAAATTCCTTTGTATATCCTCTTTTTTTGTCCCATCCAGTTTTTATTAAAATTATACTGTTATCAAATTGGGTTTTCCAAACTTTTTCAAATGCCTCAACATGTATTTCATCGCCTTTAAATTCAGGTCTGATACAGTAGGCATCACCAATAATCTGTTTTAATGGTATTTGATCCACTGTCATAGCATTGTCTATCATATGATATGGTGCATCTATATGTGTTCCCGTGTGTGTTACCGATTCATATTTCTCAACGCTGTATCCATCTCTCGTAAGAACCCCTATTGGATCCACCTTTACCAGTGGGTTTGTTGGCCAACAGGGCATATTTGTTTTAATATCCACCGTTAGATCAAAAAGTTTTTTTATTTCCATAAAAAAGAATAATCGTTTAATATATAATATTTACTGTACATATCTGTATTTATGCGATTACAATTACAACATTTCATTTGCGCTAAATTTTTATCAAGGCATCACAAGGAATATTTAGAATACGTTGGAATACCCATGATAAACAATCACAAGCATTAAATACTAACTGTTATTCACTTTTTATGGTTGATCCTGATAAAAAAATCACTGAAAGAAAGAATAATTACAAGAAGGACCTTGGGCTTTGGAGCGTTATAATGCTTGCCCTTGGCGGAATCCTTGGTCCAGCAATAGCATATGCACCAGTATACACTTTGGCATATGCCGGTCCAGTCGGCATTCTTGCATGGCCAATTTCAATGGTAATGATAATACCTATCGGCCTGGTATTTGCTGAGCTGGGGACTTCGTGGCCTAAAGCAGGAGGTGTTGCATATTACCCCTCAAAAAGCAATGGCCCAATTGTTGGTGCAATAAATGGATGGTCCTCCATGGTGGGCTATCTTTTTGTTGGCCCAGTTATAGTATTCGCTGTGGTTGAATATCTTAGTTTTTATTTTCCACCTCTTTATGTAAATGGAGAACTTAGCTATCTTGGAATTCTGGTTGCCGAGTTAGTACTTGTACTTGTCTTCATTGTAAACGTTTTAAGAATAAGGCATATGGGTGCTATAAATTTAATTCTTACGGTGGTGACAGTGCTTCTTGTTGGAATTGTTATTGGTGCATTATTCCTCTTTTTCAAGCCATCAAATCTCACATCACCAAGCGTAGGTGGATTTACACCCTATGGGTTTACAGGCCTATTTGGTGCAATTACGCTAACCGTTTTTGGATACGGTGGTTTCAGGCAACCTGTGGATTATGCCGAGGAGGTTAAAAATCCAGGAAGAAGTATACCTATTGCAATAATAGTTGCCCTACTGGCATCTGGTTTAATATTCTCTCTTGAATCACTTGCATTTGCTGGTGCCGTTAACTTCTCGAAATTCGGTATTTCTTCAGGTTCATGGAAAAGCTTTTTCTCATACAGTTCTCCATATGCAACCATATCACAGACTCTCGTTCTGCCGGCCATAGTTATTATAGCCATTGTGGTAGCACTTATTGCCACTTTCAAGGATGGTGTAATTTATTATGGCGGAACTGCAAGGGTTGGAGAAATACTTGCTAGGGAGGATAAATTTCTTCCGAAAGTGTTTGATAAAATGAATATTAGGGGCATACCAATATATTCAATAATACTGGTATTGATTATTACCATTGTTCTCGTTGCACTTGGGAGATCGCTTGCAACAATAATAGGGATTATGGTTGATGGCTTTCTTTTATCATACGCCCCGGGTGCAATAAGCTTGATGGTTTTTAGGGAAACCGATAAAGAAACTAAAAGGCCATTTAAACTGCCTTTTGCAAAGGTACTTGCACCGATAGCCTTTGTTGTTGCAAATCTGCTTGTTTTCTGGTCTGGATGGGGTGCAATTGAAATTATAATACCACTTGATTTTGCAGGAATTTTACTCGTGATAGTATATAACAAGTACACAAAACTTGATGTTAAATATGCTTTATACGGAATATGGATGCCTATTTATCTCCTCTTCATATTGTTCATGTCATATATTGGTAGCAGCTTCTTTGGTGGAACCAATATCATACCCTTCCCATATGATTCTGTAGTCTTTATTGTAGTGACCCTGATATTCTATGTGCTTGGCGTAAATCTTGGGGTAAAGAGTGTAAATTACATCAATAAAAAACAGGGGAAAAAAACACCTGATACCAGTTAAATTTTTATATTTTTTAAATACAAATATTTAAATAACGAAACACATTTTATTTTTGATATCTTATGGTGAATTACGTGAATAACATAAATATGGATATTCTTGAGGAAACAACAAGAAAGGTTGCCAGAGAAAATGGACATTTTTTGGCAGAAAAACACATTGATGGAGAATTTCATTTTGATGGTAGTCCCATGTTCACGGCCGAGCTAATGTCAGAAAAGGCAAAATTTATTGTTGGTGCGGATGAACCGGGAATACTTGGTGGAAGAGGTATACACGCCACACCATTGAATTATTTAATGATGGGAGTTATGTCGTGCTTTGCCTCAACAGTTGCAATACAGGCGGCAAAAAATGGTGTTGAATTGAAAAAATTAAAATTCAAGGGCCACTTATATTACGATGTGGGTCCGGTGGTTTCAATTTCTGATTTTCCAATAATCAAGTCACTGAAAATAGATGTTGAAGCTGATAAGGATATAAAGGAAATACTTGAACTTTCAAAAAAGGCCTGCCCGGCACTGTATGCAATTGCAAATCCAATTCCAACTGAAATAACGCAGGTTTAAAAGCGATTTTAACTCTCGCAAGTAAGGTGCGATTAATCTAAGAAGATGAAGGAAAATTAAAAGATAGGTAGTCGAAACCGATGATTTATATTGCTAGGATATCTATAATGTTCACACTCTGCATATCCATTATATTGCCACCTTCCATGTTACCCTCGATGCCCTAAAGAAATATATTTACTCACGGGGGTAAATTATTCCTACTTTTCCTTATCTGTAAATTAAAGATAATTTATTATATAATTTTCAAAATTATTTTAACAAAATAAATATATTGATACGTTATATAGATATGATGTTCTTTGATTGATAAAAATGAAATCATAGGGCTGCTTAGAAAAAGCAAAAAAATTACAATCGATGATAAATTTGAAGAATTATATGCACTAGATAGGGGAATTATTTTTATATCTGAACATGAATATTCTGGAAATATCAACTTTAAAATAACTGGAAAAAACTTTGTCATAAATGGTTCTGGCTATATATATTCTGCCGGTGATCCCATAAAAAACTATAAAGAAAGGGGGATAATTCTCTATAAAAATCCAGAGGAAACTCATCTTGTCGGAAGATCTACTGCTAGAATTTATAAAATTATTCCTGATAAACTTTCGTCTGGATCCTTTTCATATTCATCAGAAATAATTGAAAATATGAAAGAAAAACAACACCCCTTCTTTAGGTCAACCAGGCCCTGGAGCTTTCAACAAAGTATTGCCGCTGTACTGATTGGAACGATACTCGCATTTCATATAAACATTATTTATTTTATTTTGTCTCTTATAGCAGTTGTACTTGCTCAGGGAGCTTTTAATATAATCAATGGATATTATGATTATAAATCTGGTAATGATACATTGACATCAATGACATCCACGCGCGTATTTATAGATAAAATAATAAATTCAAAGAAGGCCATAAATATGTCGCTGGTGATGCTTTTCATTGCCGGAGCCATAGGAATTTATTTGAGTTATTACAATCCACTCTTAATTGTCTTCATTTCAATAGGTACCCTGTCGGGCATAATTTACAGTATGCCAAAATATGGATTTAAAAGACTTGCCCTTGGTGACCTTTCAATATTGATAATCTGGGGGCCAGGTATACTACTAGGAAGTTACATTATTCAGGGAGGAATAATAAATACATCGGTAATACTCATATCATTGTCCATAGGTATTTTGACAACAAACATTCTTCATGGTAATAATTGGAGAGATATAAAGGATGACTCAGAAAATAATGTAAAAACTGTTTCAATCTTACTCAAACAGAAAGGATCTGAAATATATTATCTCGCACTTTTGTGGATTCCTTACCTTTTAATATTCATGGCATATGTTATATCTCCAATGTATTACCCTGTTCTCGCGGCTTTCATCACCATTCCAATAGCATTCAGGATAAGCAGGTATGTTGTCGAGAACAAACAAAAACACATGAACATCCTTGATGCAATTACGGCCAAATTCACTTTGTTCTTTGCTTTTTCATCTTTTACTGCATACGTTATAATATATTACTTAAACGGCTTGTTAACCCTCAAGCTATAAGGGAAAACCCATAAATATTATAGCACAATTATACAGATATGGATAAAGATGTAATTCAATTTTTCAGGGAAAACCGCTTTATGAATATTGCCACAGATGGAATTAAATTGTGGGTTTCCAAGGTTTATTATGCCCTTGATAATGGAATAATTTTCTTTCTTGAAAAAAACAGCCTCACCAATAAAAATATTGAAAAAAACAACAATGTTAGCTTCAACATAGACCAGAGCCTGCTGACCATTATTGTTCAGGGAACTGGCAAGATCAATATACTTGGAAATCCTGATAATTTCAGGGATAAAACGGATATAATTATTAAAAAAAATCCTGAGGATAAAAAATTCGTAAATCATGTTTACATTGCGGAATTAATTCCTGATTTTATCAGTATAACAGATTTAAGAAAGGAATTCAAAAAATATAATCCGGTGTTTTCATTGAATGAATTTAATGAGTTATAATCTATACTATTACAAAAATTTTGATTATAATTTTATTCAAGAATTAGAAGATTATTGCAATACCTTGGAATTGAATACAATTATTGGCATAAAAAAATGTACTGTTTAAAAAAATTATTTATATTACCAAAACTTTCAAAATACCAAAGATATATGAAAAAGGGCATTGAATCTTTTTGCAAATGGAAAAATAACCATGGTAAAAATGAAAACATCGCATCCTTTGCAAAACTCATATAACTTGAAGGAGGTAGCAGCCTTAATAAATACCAGTGATATTAATAATAAAATAAAAATTTATAAAATTTACCAGCCCCGATTCTGGAGTTTTTCTATGTTTTCTATTTCAAGTCCGGCCATACCTTCCAAACCCGAGGATAAATCCCCAATCAGCTTGTAATCCTCATAATTTTCAGTTGCATCTACAACAGCTTTTGCCATTTTCTCGGGATTTCTAGATTTGAATATCCCACTGCCGACAAAAACTCCATCCATGCCCATTTTCATCATGAGTGCAGCATCAGAAGGTGTTGCAACTCCACCGGCAGCAAAATTTACAAGTGGAAGTCTTCCCATTTTTTTTATTTCCTTGATTACTTTAAATAAGGAATCAACTATTGTTTTTGAATCCATTTCATAGTAAACATTTGATGATGAAATTCTTTTTTCCTCTCCAAATAGATCTATTGATGTTTGATCCCTCAATATTGTATAACTCTTTGATATATTTTCTGCAACATTGTATAACTGGTCATTTGTTAAATTTTTCAATGTATTGATTCCATCTTCAACTGTTCTTATGTGCCTCATTGCCTCAATGATGTTTCCAGTACCTGCTTCGCCTTTGGTTCTTATCATTGCTGCCCCCTCAAATATTCTTCTCACGGCTTCTGGGAGAGTTCTGGCACCACAAACAACTGGAACCTTGTAAAGTTTTTTGTTAATGTGGAAAAAAGGATCAGCTGGCGTTAAAACCTCAGATTCATCCAGCATATCAACACCCAAATTTTCAAGCACATATGCCTCGCTTATATGGCCTATCCTGACCTTTGCCATTACTGGTATTGATACTGCTTCTAGTATTTCTTTTATTTTCAATGGATCTGCCATTCTTGCAACCCCACCTTCCTTTCTTATATCCGAGGGAACTCTCTCGAGAGCCATAACAGCAACTGCACCTGATTTTTCGGCTATTTTTGCCTGCTCTGCGGTGGTAACATCCATTATAACCCCACCTTTAGTCATCTTTGCAAAGCCACGCTTCAATAACTCATCACCGAAATTTAATTTGCTTAAATCTACCATGAAAATATATTAATTATATGTATATACGTATTTTTAATATTGTATTTATTATATTAATGAACGGAATTAATAATGAACATATTATACAAATTGCACCACATGGAAATATGGAACATATCTGTACATAATAGCCATTTTTTATATACTTTTCCGGCATATCGTGTAGTATAATATTGTTCTGATAATTGAATGACCATGCATGGGTTATCATATTTTTATCACAGTGAGCGGGAAATTCACACCATTTATGGGTAGAATGAAAGCGAACCTTTTTATATCACAGGAGAACATGATTCCTGAACACAGGTAGACATAATGAAAGAAGGTCGGATCACACATACCTTCATGTATGCCTGTGCCCGTAAAGTCGAATGGCTGGGCATGAAGAAGCATGAAGAACAGAGTGCCCAAGGGCCGTGGGGAATGCAAGCCTGTGTAGACTCCGCCAGTAGCCCTTGAAGCAGGAAGTCCATGAATTCATTCATGGGAGGAGCTCCCCAGAATAGAATACCGATATATATTGTTGGAACCATTCAATAATAATTAAAATCAATTAACCAGGAATCAGGATCCACAAAATAAAATATTGTATAATATAAGAAAATTTTGCGATACAAAAAAATGGTGTTCCCGCTTCTGCTGCACGGAGAAATGTATGAATGTAACCTAACAGCAATTAAATACCATAAGTGTAATAAAAAAGATTAAATAGTAAATATTACTGGGAGTGTATGACTGATAATAACAATCAAACAACAGTTGCTAAAGAAGCACAAACAGCCGTAGGAGCTCTAAAGGTAATTATACCTGTGGCTTTGGGAATGTTTCTTGTGGGTTTCGACGCCGATCTATATTTTTTTGGTGGGGCATTTATTACAAAAATAATAAAAGTAAATCCCTTTTATATTGGCGTAGCTTCCTCAGGTTTTGCAGCAGGTATCGCAATATTTAGTATTATTGGCGGATATATATTCGATAAAATCACGACAAGAAATGGAATAATAATTTCTCTTGCAATAATTTCAATTTTCTCTACCTTAACGGGGTTTGTTACAAATCAATATGAGCTTGTAATTTACCGTTTTCTTGTTGGATTTGGAACAGGTATGATTCAGCCAGAAATAGTGGCTTTCCTTGGAGATATAAGACCAAAAATGAGGCAAACCGTAATAGCTTCTGAGGGTATTGCATTTGGACTTGGTTTATTTGTTGCTCCCTATATATTTGCAGCATATTCCACACTGGCAACCTTTGATATACCATTTATAATAGCGGGTATTGCTGGTGCATTGCTGATTATAGTGGTTATTATCCTGGTACCATCAAAGTACAAAACATATATAAAGCCCGAAAAAAATATGTTTGAAATTATAAACTTGCCATTAATATTTATCTCGCTTTCATTCTTGTTTTTCGGAATATCGTTTTTTGCCTTTGAAAGCTATGCAACTCCATATATGGAGGCGTATGGTTTATCATCAGGTTCTGCGGCTGTGGCATTTTCATCATTCGGTTTGGCCCTGTTAATAGCAACACTGCCAGGGGGTATTATTGGTGATAAATTCAAAAGGAAATATGTTATAATAGGGTCAACTATTATTATGGTAATAGCAAATATATTGATGTTTGTGCACACTCCAATATTTCTTTTGATGGTTGTAAGCATAATACTATTTGGTGCAGGATATGGAATATATGGCAATGTAAGTGCATTTTCCCAGGAAACCGTTGAAGATCAATGGAGAGGCTCGGCTGTTGGATTTATGTTTTTGATTTTCAATATAGGGGCGTTAATAGGTGGTACATTAATGGGTGGTGCTATAGCCCTTGTTGGTTACCGTTTAGCTGGATTATATGTAATGGTAATACCAATGATATTGAGTTTCATATTTATAACATCCACTCCAAAAATTAAAATTCTAAAGGATATTAACGCAAAAGCAATGCCCGAAGGAGAAAAATAAAAAATAATTTTTTAATTTTTATATCCATAAATTTATTATAAATTTTCATATATATTAAAATGAGACAGGATTAAAAAATTTTCTTATATGTTGAATTATTTTTTTAAATATTTATCGAACCATTGAAGTTTTCTCTCAAGCCTGTCAATCATGTTTGATGGAATACCCGCACGGGCATGTTCATGATTATCTTTTCTATATCTAACAAGCATTGTATCTACATTATTTAATTTTAATCCAGTGAAAAATTGCTCTGCCTGTTCTATTGGGCACCTATAATCTTCTTCACCAGTTATGAGCATTGTGGGCGTTTTTGCATTTTTTATATATTTGATCGGGGAATAATCCATCAATTTTTTCTGGCCTTCTTCAGAATATGGATCTTTAATGTCAAGTTCAAGAGTGTTAAACCAGAAGCCAATATCACTTGTTCCAACCATGCTCATTATATTTGATATACTTCTTTCAGAGACTGCGCATTTAAAAAAATCAGTATGCGTTACAATCCAGTTTGTCATAAAACCACCATATGAGCCTCCCGTTACACCTGAACTGCTTTTTACATCATGATCCTTAATAAATTTTTTGAGAAAATCAAGATCGAAATTAAAATCAAGACTCCCCCAAGAACCAACGCATTTTTTTGCATATTCCTGCCCATATCCCGTACTTCCGGGTGGATTTGTATACACAATATTGTATCCATTTTCGTAGAAATACTGAAATTCTATGAAGTAATTGTTTCCATATGAGTCATGGGGACCCCCATGTATGAATAATAATGTGGGTGAATTGGAAGACCTGAACATTACAAACCCTTCACCGTTGCCAAATTTTTCTCTTTCAGGTGTTTTACCAGTAATTGATGGATTTATGTCATAATCTTTTCCCTTATAATTAATTATACATGGTTTTTCAGGGGTGGAGTAAATATAACATATATCCCCATTCAGGACATCAAAATCCTTCACAACCATATTATTTCCAGTGAGTCTCTTTATATCTCCAGATATTGAGTATATATGGGTATCTGAACCTGTTTGCCCTATTGCATACAATATATTTTTATCGAATTTGAGTTTATTATTATTTGACATAAATGAATCAGATATGATGCTTGGAGCTGAATCATTTCCAATGCTTACCACCCCTTTATTCAGATATATCCTGTAAACCTCTGAGGTATCTGGTGTTGGGTGTCCAGCATAGGCCACATCCCCATTTTCAGATATGGCGAAATCTGAAATTGTAAGAGGTTTTTCATTTATTTTCTTTATTTTTTTGCCATTTTCATTTATGCTATAAATATTGGAATACCCAATGCCAATGTCGTCATTTTCTTCCGTCGTGGTTATGAATATTTCACTGTTATTGCACTTAACATCTGTTACATCAAAATTTCCGTTATATATCTTTTTAACCTGTTTTTCCTTTATTGAATAAAGTGAATATCGAGACCTTAAATACCCTTCGCCATTGAATCTGTATTTCAATTTATTAGTAATAAATGGTTTCTCATTATCTCCATTTTCCATTGAAATTACGAGAAAATTTTTTTCATCGACATGATATTTTTTAATTTTATATGCTGTAAATATATTATATGGGTCCTCATTATCAGGCATGCACATCAATGTTTCCATATTTTTTTCGGATCTTATAAAATAAAGTTTATGATCAAAATAAACTGGTGATCTTTCATATCCACTGTGGGTTATTTCTTTTAAATTCGTATTAAAATGGTATATGTTTGATTTATATTCCATATTTTCGATTTTCTTTACTGTAAAATAAACGCCATTATCAGATAAATTGATTTCACCGGCAAATTTAATTCCATATGCTTCCAAAGCATTCATATAATTTCATTAATGCATATTATTTATAGATTTTTATGCCCGTGATCTCCATAGGCCTAATTCTCCAAGATCCAAGGGTACTCCATATTCAATGCTAAACTATTTGACCTTACTGGCATGGAATCATATATGATCCAACCTATTTCATCTCTATCTACTGCTTGGAGGATTGGTGCTACTCTATCACTAAAATAGGTTTTGTTTTTATCTCGCACATAAAAGTCGTATTTACCTCTCAAAGTGTTAAAATGCTATTCTATATAATATCCATACAGGGTTCAATGTTTTTATCAAAATCTTTATTTTAGTATTACCATTATCTTACTACATGAATACAGAGGAATATATTATATCTTTAAGAAGGTATTTCCATGAATACCCTGAATTGAGTTTTAAGGAATACAAAACAGCTGATAAAATAGAGGAAGAATTAAAGAAACTTGGATTAAAACCTGAACGAATAACTGAAACAGGAATAATATGCAATATCAAGGGGAATGGAAATAAAACTATAGCCATAAGAGCCGATATAGATGCATTGCCAATTAAGGAGGAAAATGATATTGAATATAAATCAAGAAATGAAGGCATCATGCATGCATGTGGGCATGATACACACATAGCAATGCTTCTTGGAGTTGCAAAGATGTTTTCTGAGGAAAAAAACCTGAAGGGAAACATAAGGTTAATATTTCAACCAGCCGAGGAAACACCGCCAGGTGGTGCAGTTGACATGATAAAAAATGGGTGTCTTGATGGTGTGGATTATATAATCGGCCAGCATATCTGGGGAAATAAGGAAATGGGTAAAGCATTTATCTATTATCATGAGATGATGGCAAATGCAGATAGGTTTGAGATTAAAATAGATGGCAAAGGCGGTCACGGTTCGGCACCACAGGACGCAATTGATGCAATTTATATTTCAGCCCATCTGGTTGAAATGCTCAATACAATAGTATCAAGGGAGATAGATCCACAGGAAGCGGCCGTTATAACAGTAGGTACATTTAACTCAGGATACAGATTCAATGTGATTGCCTCCCACTCAGAGATGTCCGGGACAGTGAGAACATTCTCCAAGGAGGTACAGGAAAAGATAGAAAAAAGAATAAGGGATATTCTTAATGGGTTAAAGGAAACATACAAAATAAAATATGAATATGAATTTTTAAAAGGTTATCCAGTATTAATAAACAACGAAGAGGTTTCAAAAATTATTGAAAAGAATGCCATAGAAGTTCTTGGCAAGGATAATATTGTTTATCCAAAACCTGATATGGGTGGTGAAGATTTTGCATACTATTTAGAGAAAATCCCAGGAGCATATTATTTTCTCGGAGGAGGTAATAGAGAAAAAAATATGTTTTCACCGAATCATAGCCCGACAATGAATGTAGACGAAAAATCGTTATATAAAGGTTCATTGATTCTTAAAAAGTCTGCAGAAGACCTTCTTAACAAATAAGGTATATTGCCATTGGTTATTGTATGGGACATATTACCCATAATTTTTAAAATATAATATAAAGAACAAGCAGGATTGTAGTTACCAGCTGTATAGCAACAATTTCAGAAGTTTTTGCGGCAATTTCTAACGTATTGTTTTTTATCATAATTATATGAATAATTGAAATTGCCAGTGGTGGTATCATATATAAAAACAAAAGAGGATTGTAAGCCTGTATAATAAATCCAAAAAGCAATATGAATGCATATATTTTTCTGAAATTCTTTACCCTTGTGCCTTCTGGATTATCCTCAGTTATATGATGCAAAAATCTTATTGCCGAAGCAAGCAACCCAAAAAGTATTGAAACCGATATTATGAAGAATGTTATCCTTATATTGAATAGAATTGATGAACCTATCAAAATAAACGGCCCAAATGAAAAAAATGTTGAAAATTCGCCCAATCCCCTGGTATCAAGTCTGAAAGGTGGCAATACATATATCAATGAAACAAAAACTGCCAGAATTCCTATAATAATAAGAGAATAATCGCCAGATACGAAGATTATATATAACCCAAAAATAACTGCCATTAAAGCTGAAACTATGAATGCCTTTCTTATGGATTCAGGTTTAATATGCATTTTATACACCAGATAGGGACCTACAGGAAAAACCGTACTTTCGTTGACTATCTGTATTCCATGTTGATAATCATAGAAGTCCATGGCAAGATTCAGGGCAAGCTGCATTAGTAGTACTATTATCAGAAGGAATACAAAATAAAATGAACTTTTAAAATTATTATATACCCAAATAAATATTACTGGTGCAACTGATGTAAAATACAGCGGAAGCTTTAGCCCCTTAACATAATCTGAAAGTGAATCCATGAATGTTCATGGTTGATAAATATTAAAACTTTGACAACTGGGGAATTATAGAATAAACAAAATAAAAGTAATAACTTGGAATTAAATAATATAATAATTGAGTACAAGGAAGTAAGGTAAAATTTTATTTTAAGTTATTTATAAAAAACTCATGCACCTTTGTATTGCCGGTTAATTCAGGGTGAAATGTCATGGCAATAATGTTTTTATTGCGTTTATTGTTTTTAACAATTACTGGATTATTATTGTATTCTGCCAAAATATCCGCATCATGAACATTTTCTATTTCCGGAGCCCTGATAAAAACCGCATCGAAATTTCCTACATTTTTTATCTCTATCTTTTGAATAAATGAATTTATCTGTCTTCCATAGGCATTTCTTTTTATATCCATATTGATTAAATTCATTCCTTTTACCCTATCATCATTTGTATTTTTTGCCAATATAATTGCGCCAGCACAGGTACCCATAATACCCATCCCCTCATTTGCCATTTCAGTTATTCTATCATAAATATCGTTCTGTAATAAAAATTTGTAAATAACTGTACTTTCACCGCCAGGAATTATAAGTCCATCAAGATTTGACAGAGTTTTTGCATTATTTACGGTTATAGGATTTATATTAAATTTCTTTGAAAGTTTTTTAATCATTGAATAATGTTCGAAAACGTCTCCTTGAATGTTTAAAATGCCTATATTCATGAATGGCTATTGCCATAAAATATTAAAATATATTCAGGATAGCAAAAACACTATAAATACAATAAATAATTTTTATCTAAATTTTGATATATAATTAAAATAATTCCAATATAATTATATATGAATGATTTATCTGACTACATGAATACAGAGGAATATATTATATCTTTAAGAAGGTATTTCCATGAATACCCTGAATTGAGTTTTAAGGAATACAAAACAGCTGATAAAATAGAGGAAGAATTAAAGAAACTTGGATTAAAACCTGAACGAATAACTGAAACAGGAATAATATGCAATATCAAGGGGAATGGAAATAAAACTATAGCCATAAGAGCCGATATAGATGCATTGCCAATTAAGGAGGAAAATGATATTGAATATAAATCAAGAAATGAAGGCATCATGCATGCATGTGGGCATGATACACACATAGCAATGCTTCTTGGAGTTGCAAAGATGTTTTCTGAGGAAAAAAACCTGAAGGGAAACATAAGGTTAATATTTCAACCAGCCGAGGAAAATCCTCCGGGTGGAGCTATAGAAATGGTCAAAAAAGGTGCAATGAATAATGTAGATTATGTCATAGGACAACATATAATAAGTGATATAGAAGCTGGAAAGGCAGCTATATACTACCATGAGATGATGGCAAATGCAGATCATTTTGCAATAAAAATTAACGGAAAAGGAGGACACGGATCAAGACCACAATCTGCTATAGACGTAATTTATATTTCAGCCCATCTGGTTGAAATGCTCAATACAATAGTATCAAGGGAGATAGATCCACAGGAACCCGCTGTACTTACTGTGGGAACTTTAAACGCTGGTTACAGGAATAATGTTATAGCAGCACATGCAGAATTAACTGGGACAGTGAGAACATTCTCCAAGGAGGTACAGGAAAAGATAGAAAAAAGAATAAGGGATATTCTTAATGGGTTAAAGGAAACATATAAAATAAAATATGAATATGAATTTTTAAAAGGTTACCCAGTTTTAATAAACAACGAAGAAGTTTCAAAAATTCTTGAAAAGAACGCTGAAAATGTTCTTGGCAAAGGTAATGTATTGCACCCCAAACCGGCAATGGGAGGTGAAGATTTTAGTTATTTCATGGATGAGGCTCCAGGTGCATATTATTTACTTGGCGGAGGCCTTAATAACCACGAAGCGGTATCAAACCACAGTCCAGAATTTTTAATAGATGAATCAGTATTAATAAATGGAGCAAAAATATTGAAGGAATCTGCTGAGGATCTGTTGACAAAATAAATTCATAAATAGTGTTAAAATCCTATACTATTTATGTGTGGAATGAAAGCGAAACCTATTTTAGTGATAGAGTAGCAACAATCCTCCAAGCAGTAGATAGAGATGAAGTAGGTTGGATCACATATGATTCCATGCCTGTGGATGTTCCGTTAGTAACCGTCAAAGCAAGAAGCCCATGGCCTTGGTCGTGAGAGGTTGTATATAATAAATCATGGACAAATAAAATTATATTTAGATAATATATTAACCTTTATGGATCTTATTAGAAAGGGTAAGGTTAAGGATGTTTATGACGATGGCGACTATTTAGTATTCAAATTTTCAGATAGAATATCAGTATTTGATAAAATTATACCTGACGAAATACCTTATAAGGGAGAATCACTGTGCAGAACATCAACATACTGGTATAAAATTGTGAAGGAGATCGGCATAGAAACTGATTTTATCCAGTTGATGGGAAAAAATGAAATGAAGGTCAAAAAATACAGCATATACAATAAAGGAAGGGAATATTATTCTAATTATATGATTCCCCTTGAATTCATTGCTAGGTATTATGTTGCCGGAACATTTTACGATAGGATAAAATCGGGAATTATAGATTACCATAATCTTGGATTCAAGAATATGCCTGAATATGGCCAGGAATTCCCCGATCCATATTTTGAAATGACAACAAAATTCGAAAAATTTGACCGCCCATTGACATTTGAAGAGGCACAGATGGTTTCTGGATTAAATAAATCAGAAATCTATGAAATAATGGAAACTATCTTCAAAATTGACAGAAGAATAAACAATTCGGTAAATAAAAGAGGACTTATACATGCAGATGGAAAAAAGGAATTTGCTCTTGGGATTCACAGAATTCCCGTGATCATTGACACATTTGGAACCTTGGATGAGGACCGTTTCTGGGATAGGAAGGAATATGAAAATGGAAAAATAACTGAATTGAGCAAGGAAATGGTCAGGCAGTATTACCGCGATTCAGGATATCACGATAAATTATATTCTGCAAGAGAAAAAAATGAGGTAGAACCAGATATACCACCATTGCCGGCTGAATTGGTTAGCAGGATATCATCAATGTACATGAATATGTACGAAAAAATAACTGGATTAAAATGGTGATATAATTCTTGTTCCATAAGGGTCAAATTTAACCCTTATAACGAAATTTGAAATTGATAACATGGATTTCTGCAGAAAATCAATATTTTCTGGATCAGATAGTAGAAGCACAAACCCCTCCGAACCTCCACCAAGGAGTCTTGAGGCTGTAGCGCCTTTTGACCTAGCATAATTCATAATGTGCTCAATTTTTTCATTGGAAATTTTTTCTCCAAGAGATTTTTTAATCTTCCAACCATTGTTGATAATATCGCATAAACCCGAAAAATCCTCTTTATTAACTGACGACTTAAGGTCATATGCTAGATTCTTCAATAAATTCAGGTTTTTTATTGTACCCTCATCATTTAGCGATGACCTTAATGATTGTTCCCTTAAAGCCTCTGAGCTTTCTCTAGTTTTTCCTGTATAAACAAGTAAAATTGATTTTTCAAGCTTCAAAATAAAATCATTATCTGATTCAAATTTATTTGATAAAACACCATTTCTGAAGAATTTCATGAATTTAAATCCACCAAGTGAAATTGCATATGGATCCTGCTTACCCAGAATTATGTTAAAATCATCCTTTTCTAGATTATATGATTCCTCTGCCAGTTCATATGCATTTACATTCTCTTTCTTGATTGTATGTATAATTTTCAATAAACCATTGATCAGGGAGCTGCTGGATCCAAGACCTGAACCGGGAGGTGCATCACCATTAATTATCAATTTTCCTGTTTTTATTCCATTTTTTATAAATAAATGTATTATATTCTCTTCTGTTGATGTTTTACCAGATGATATTATGGAACTTTTTAAAAAATCCCTTGATGATAATTCCAGGGGTAAACAATCATCCGTATATCTTATAAGAATGCCACGATCGATTGTAGTATTTACCACGGCACCAGTGTAATTTTCAAAGAAAGGGCTAATATCAGTACCTCCTCCTGCAAAACTAATCCTTAAAGGACTGTAAACTGAAATTTTCATCGTTATCTATTTATATCGATTTAATAAATTTTATCACAGTGAGCGGGAAAACTCACACCATTTATGGGTGGGATGAAAGCGAATTAAAGAGTTAAATATAATGAAATAATGTATATAATAATATACATGAAAGCATACAAGTTCAGGCTGTACCCATCTTCAGAGCAGGAAATGAAGCTCAACAACCAGATAGAACTCTGCAGACAGTTGTATAACTCATTTCTTATTGAAAGAAGATACGCATATAAAGGAAATAACATATCCTTGAATTACACTCATCAGGCAAATGAGATACCTGAACTGAAGAACACTTTTGTAGAATATAAAGGGGTTCATTC
>JAKBQY010000034.1 GCA_021835025.1 Thermoplasmata archaeon
ATAACTCATTTCTTATTGAAAGAAGATACGCATATAAAGGAAATAACATATCCTTGAATTACACTCATCAGGCAAATGAGATACCTGAACTGAAGAACACTTTTGTAGAATATAAAGGGGTTCATTCACAAGTTTTGCAGGATGTTGCACAGAGAGTAAACCGTGCATATAAGAACTTTTTCAGGAGGAACAATGAAAAAAAACAAGGAAAAAAACAGAAAGCAGGATTCCCAAGACTGAAGGGAAAGGGACAGTACAAATCACTGACCTATCCACAATCAGGATTTGAGATACTACAGAACGGGCACTTGGAACTTTCAAAGATCGGCATAATAAGGATGTTCCAACATCGTGAGATTATGGGTGAAATAAAGACACTAAGCATCTCAACTGATAAAACAGGAAAATGGTATGCATCATTTTCTGTAGAAGAAAATAATCTTGCTTTCCAACCAGAACTGACCATGAATGCTGTGGGAATAGATGCCGGTTTATCACATCTCACCACCATGAGTGATGGAACTGTTATTGATCCTCCAAAATTCCTCAGGAAAGGAGAGAAGATAATCAAGAGAGCACAGAAGAATCTTTCACGAAAGAAGAAAGGATCAAAAAATAGAAAAAAAGCAAGAAAGATTCTCTCAAAACAACACCAGAAAGTAAAAAATCAAAGAGAAGATTTTGCACAAAAGCTTTCCAATAGAATTGTGAAAAACAATGATTTTATTGTTTTTGAAAATTTAAATACGGCAGGGATGGTGAAGAACCATCATTTAGCGAAAAGCATAGCTGATGCTTCTTGGAATACATTAGTACAATACACCACTTACAAGGCTGAAAGTGCTGGTAAAGAAGTGGTACTGGTGGATCCAAGAAATACATCTAAAACATGTTCTTCTTGTGGATGTAAAAAGAAATCACTGAAACTCTCCGAAAGGATATTTCATTGTGATTCCTGCGGTTTTGAGATTGATAGGGATCTCAACGCATCGATAAACATCCTCAATAGGGGAATAGAAAAAGTAGGGAGGGGCACTCCCGAAGTTACGCCTGTGGAGATTGGGGCACTACCCGCAAGGGCAACTCTGGTCACAGAAGCAGGAAGCCCACGGTTTTAATCGTGGGAGGATGTCACGTTTATCCACTGACAAAAATTAAAATATAATCCTGCAATTATTAAAAATGGAAAAGAATGGAAGTTACTGGCATCAGGTTCCGGCAGGTCCTAATCCACCGGATGAGGTATATGTTGTAGTGGAGATACCAAAGGGAACTAGGAACAAATATGAAATAGGAAAGGAGTTTCCTGGAATAAAACTTGATAGAATTATTTATTCCTCGTATGTTTATCCAATTGAATATGGTTTAATTCCACAAACCTATTATACTGATAAAGATCCAATAGATGCAATGGTATTCATGTCACAACCCACATTTCCTGGTGTTGTTTTGAGGGCAAAGCCTATAGGAATGATGAAGATGGTTGATTCTGGAGATATAGACAATAAAATGATGTGTGTTTGCCTCGACGATCCTGTTTACAGTAATTTCAACAGTTATAAGGAAATACCCCAACAT
This sequence comes from Thermoplasmata archaeon, assembly GCA_021835025.1. Classification (GTDB taxonomy): domain Archaea; phylum Thermoplasmatota; class Thermoplasmata; order Thermoplasmatales; family Thermoplasmataceae; genus Acidiplasma. The sequence goes on from JAKBQY010000034.1 coordinate 1,579, forward strand.
ATCCTGGATGAAATTGTGAACTTCTTCCAGACATATAAGGCAATGCAGAATAAAAAAACAGAGGTCACGGGTTGGGAAGATGCACAACATGCAAAGAAGGAAATAACTGAATCAATGGAGGAATATAAAAAATTATTTGAATAAACATGATAACATTCAACATAAATTCAGGTAAAATAAGTATTTCAGATTGCCTTATAAACAGGGTTAAATCCAAATTTACAGTTATAAAAATGGAGAACTATACACCCAAATGCGATTTTGGATTATGCCAGGTTTCGAGGGATTTTACGGTTCAGATAAAGGAAACCTGCCAGAATAATGATTTATTTTATTACAATAATGAGGATACTATGCTTGCAATAGATAGAAATATATATGAAATACTTTCATTTGAAGATCTTATTTTGAAGGAAGGCAAAAATATATTTGTTGAAGAAATTATTAGGGAAAGATAGTTTAACATGCATGGTCGTTGGTACTAATAAATTCTCTGCATATTCGCTACAAAGGATTAAAATTTTATTCCTTTTCCTATGATGGCAATAGTCCGTTAGGTTACCTTCATACATTTCTCAGTGTAGCAGAGGTTGGAACATCGATTTTTGGTATGGAATAATATGCTCATACAATACTTTGATTCGCAGACCAAATATTTTACTTGATTAATCGTAATTATAATTTAAAAATCCTAACAGTTTATTGCCAGCATAGAATTAATAGAAAATTATTTATATATATATATCTTATAAGTTATATGAAAAAAAGTATTATAGCAATAGTTATTATAACAATAATGGTAATGGCTGGTTTTACAGGACTTGCTTACTATCAACCAAAAACAAATAGTCACAATTTAGTCACTCCAGACAGTATTAATACAATGCCTGATATTACATTATATAATACTGAAAGTTTTTATGGCAATTATAAAGGTCAAAATGTATTTACTGGTACTGTATATTATTTTTATATTCCTTATGGACCGGGCGGGGAAACAAACCCAAATTATAATTGGTATGTAATATCTGTTCAGATATACAGGGCAAATGATGGTGTTAATTTGGGCGGTACTTCAACGTGTATAAATTTAGATAGCAATAACGTTTGGAATGTTGCATATGCACCAATAAATAAAAATCCATTATCCGGCGGAACAGTGAGTGTCGGCATTACGAGTAGTGGTCCAGGGGTTTCTGTCCCTCTTGATTATAATGGTTATTCACATGGATCTTCAGTTGGTGGAAACAATGGTTATTGTGGTGGTATGGTATGGAATCATGAAACAACTATAGCAGATCAAAATTCATGGAACACTTTAAACGGTGCTTATATGGGAAAAGTATCCGCCTCAAATAGTTATGCACAGGTTTCTGGTTATACAAGTATTTCCTTTTATATGTGGAATACAAATGGATGGGAACCTTGGGCTGGAGATTCAGGTTGGTTATCTGCACAATATGATAGTGGTGCATCTTGTTATGTCTCTTATCCTAATTCAGTGTGAGATAAAGTGAAAAAAAATAAAATAATATTTCTTATTTTTTTATTATGCGTTGTGATAATTTTAAATTCTTTCGGTTTGAATTTTTATCATTTTAATAATGAACACGAAAATAACAGTAATGGTTATAAATTAACCGACCCTTTTATATTACATAATGAAGTTTCAAATTCTTCAATTAGATTTTATATTCATGGCGGAACCTATGGAATATCAATAGCATCTAATAATTTAAATAAAAATAATTTTTATCTATATATTAACAGTACAAATTTTAGTTATAGAATTTATAGCGATTATTGGGAATATCATGTTTTATCAATAAATCATTCAGGAAATTATTTTTTTAATACAACTGATAATGGTAGATATTTATTAAGTTTGAATACCGAAACTCCCGGTTATTCATATTATTTTCATATAAATGAGCCAACAACTTTTGCATTAGCAACTGGAATAAACGGTTATAAAAAATTAAAGGTTGTTGAAAATGCCAATTATAATATGGTATTATATAATTCCATATTAAATAAAATAGCAACATCAAATAATAAAAGTGAGATTTATGCAAATTTATCAACACCAAATTTTAATGGAATTGATTTTATTACAGTAATGGTTACATCGAGTGTAGGTCTTACTCTTAGCTGGGGAACATTTAGCGCAAATTTTCATCATACACCTCATTTTGAATATATTTTAATCGCTATATTTATAATACCTATTTCTATAATATTATTAATTACATTATATTATAAAAAAAATAAAAAAAATCATCGTGGAAAATTTAGGAGAAGATAACCATGCAATTGGAGGTAAGAAATCTGGATTTAAGTTACGATATTTCCGTGATTAATAACATATCATTCAATTTAAATAATAATGAAATTATTACAATTATCGGGAAAAACGGGTCCGGAAAAACATCTTTATTGGAATCATTATTAAATATAAGAGGACATTATTCCGGGAATATTATTTATAACAATAAAGACATTAAAAAATATAAAAATAATTTTTTTAGGAATATAGGTATAATATCATACAACTTTCCATTTTTTGAAGAATTTTCTTTAATTTATAATTTAAAATATTTCCTTGCGTTAGATAAAATAAATTATGATGATAAATATATAAAAGATACTCTTTTAAAATTTGATTTGCTTAAACACATTAACAGAAAAATATCTGTATTGTCTACGGGGCTTAAAATAAGATTACAAATAACATATAATTATTTAAAAAAACCTGAAATATTATTAATGGATGAGCCAACCGCTTTTATAGATCCTCCTGGCATATCATATATAGAATCTTTAATATCGAAAATAAAAAATCAGAATGAATTTTGTAAATCAGCAATTATCGCAACACATAATATAAATATTATAAAAAAAGCAGATAATATAATTTTAATTGTTAATGGGAAAAATAAGATAACAGGCAATTTTGAAGAAATATTAAACAAATTTAAAGAAAATTATATAGTGATTTCAGATAAATACTATAATTTATTGAATAACTTACCATATAATATTTCAGGAAATCGCATAATAATAAATAAAGAAGATTTTTATAAATTGAATCCCAGACCTAAAACGCTTGAAATAAAAGAGGATGATATCTTTGAGGAATAATGTAATCAACACTTCATTATTATTTTTTAAATTTAAAAAAGAATTCATATACATTTTTCTATTTATAAGCATAATAATATCAATATTATTTTCACTTAATCAAAAAAATCAGCTTTATGCTTTTAATAATGGAAATTATCAGGGAATTTTAATACTTTTTATACCTGTATTTATATTATTGATTTTTTATGATGTTGTTTCAGGCTTATATGAGAGTGGGTCAATCAAAAGATTAATGATTGAACCTTATTTTAATAGAAATATAATGTTAACATTAATAATTAATTCAATTTTACTATCTATTTTGATTTCAGCATCATTTATTTTACCAATGTTTATTATTACAAATTTCACGGAACACAGTTTTAACAGTGAAATAAAACTTTTATTTATCATAATAATTTTATTTGATTATAGCTTATTCTGGTCTTTTCTTGCAGTATTATTTACATTATTGTATAAACGATCCATATTTTCGCTGGTATCATCTTTCTTATCTGTGATATTTTTGATATTGGTTATTCCTTCTCTTTTAAATAAAATAAATAAATATTTTATTTTTAAAATTTTTTATATCGGTGTAAATTCTCCTTTAAAAGGATTTATAGTAAACTTTGAATTATATCTTTTCCCAGATTTTATTAATAATTCTATTTATCCCTTAATAGATAAACATTATATTTCTTATTCATTTAAACATGGTGAATTTGACTCTTTTACTAAGATTGCATCACTTAACTTATCCATAAAAAATTCATCATTCTTTTTAATACCCGATATTATGTATTCAATATTTATAATTATGATAATATTTTTCTTAATAAGAAGGTATAATAAGAAATTTTAAATTTGAGTTTTCCTTTGAGATATGTATACGGCTCATCCTACAATATTGGGGGTAATATAATAATGTTCAATTTTTAACTCTGACATTTTATAGGAACAGATCCGACTCAAGACCTAAAAGTTCTGAATTATGTTACATAATCATAAAAATAGTGTATGAGTATATTATTTCGTACAAAAACTGGTATTTTAAGAGGAGCTACACAAAGAAATATACGAAAGCAACTTAACACTAAAATGCCGCCATAGTCTTTCCCTCATTATAGATTTTATTATTGCTAAAACGGATAATGTTTTTTAAGAACTTATAGGATTATAAACATATTGTAAATATCAATGCACAACAATCAAAAATAATCTACTTATCATTATGGATGATATTCCCATATATAAAAGGTATTTAATGAGATTCAGTTTTATTTTTTCATAATTTAAATATATCTTGAAATAATTTATTTTATCAATATATGATTTAATTACAGTTTTATTAATATCGTGCAATATTATGTAATTGCCCTTTATCTCAACCATATTAATTGAGTAATAAATATCATCATTTATTGAAAAGTCATAAAATCTATTTAATACAAAAAGTTTTACTTCACCATTTGAAAACGATGAAGAAACATAAGGTTTCACGTAATCCTCTATGTTTATCATATTTGTGAATATTTCAACATAACATTTAAATTTATCTGAATCCCAGTTCAAGTTGAATTTTTAAGCCGTTCAGAAAGTTCAGGAAAATATCTGTAGAAGTTACTGGTCCAACACCTCCCGGAACTGGAGTAATACTATTTACAATTTTATTTATACCATCAAAATCTGCATCACCATAAATATGATTATTTTCATAATTTATCCCAACATCCACAACAATGGATTTATTTGTGACATATTTTTCATTTAGGAAATTTTTTTTCCCAACAGCCACAACTATCACATCACTTTTTAATGATATATCCGTTATATTGGCAGTTTTGCTATGGCATATGGTTACTGTGTAATTTCTATTCAGAAGCATCATTGACAGTGGCCTTCCAACTACTGCAGACCTGTTTATGATACATACATTTTTGTTCTCTATCCCGTAATATTCAAGTATATCTATAACTGCCCTGGCAGTAGCAGGAGCTATGGATTCATCTTTCAAATCAAGGTTTCCCAAATTATATGGATTCAATCCGTCAGTGTCCTTATAATAGGGTATATTTTTTACTATGCTGTTATAGTCAAGATTTCGCGGTAGTGGTGACTCAATCATTATCCCGTGTGTATCCACATTTTCCGAATATTTTCTTATAATCCTGCTAAGTTCTATTTCATCCATTGTATCATATTTGTCAATGGTCACGTTTATTCCAAGTTTTTTGCCGCGATTGATTTTGGCATTTGCATATATTGTCGATGCACTGTCATTTCCAATCTGTACCAGTTTCAGCTCCGGTTCAATCCCCTGCTTATTTTTTATATAGTCAATTTCCTTCTTTATATAATCCATTCTAGATTTTGCAATAACATTTCCATCAAGCAACATCAATACCACTTAATCACGGATTTAATTTCATCAGCAGGTTTTTTATTGAATATATCAATATCATCGGGTCTGAATTCCCCTGTAATAAGGTTTTTTATCACACTGTTTTCGGAATAATTCCATTTTTCCAGATATTCTACTGCTTTTAGATAGTGCTTTTTAGCACCATCCACTGATCCAGAAACAGTGATATTTCTTTCAACAATATAATTTATCAATTCACCACTTAATTGGCCGGATGGAGCCTTGCCATTGGTACCAAATAAAATAAGAACGCCATTGAAATTTAACTGTTCGGCAAACTTTATTATTGTTCCTGGATCGCCACTGGTGTCAATTAAAAAGTCAATTTTATTCGACATTTTTTCCTTTGTGTAATCGTAAAATTTAGCATGTATTGTATCAATAATTTTTTTCTTGTAGTCGTCTATATCATGCCTGTTTGTAAGAAAAACATTCATTCTGTATTCTCTGGCCATAAATGCATACAAAAAAGCCTCGCCTCCAGTACCTATAATAACACAGTTTTTATTTAGATAAGTTGAGTCCTCATTTTCAAATATGGATCTTTTTGAAACCGTATCAAAAACATCAAAGGCTTTCATAACGTTTTTTGTGGGTTCCGTTAATGTAGCCACCTTGACCATAGATTTATCATTTATTTTAATCACGTTTTTTATGTTATCATAAAAATAATCCTGCATGAATCCATTTATCCCTCTCACACCTGCTTCATGAATATCATTTTCGCCATCGGAGCAATTATCAGGCCTGCCAATTCTGCAATTCACACATTTACCTGGTCTTCTGACGACAGGAACAACATAATCTCCTGCCTTGATTTCATAAACATTTGGGCCAACATCAATAACCTGGCATACCGCTTCATGCCCCAGAACAATATAATCCTGATTGGGTGGATTATAGGTAAAAGAAAGGCTTCCTGAAACCTCGGCACGATCAGTCCCGCATAAACCTGTATATAAAGGCTTTAATTTGAGGCTCTGACCATTCGAAATGCCTGCATTAATTGATGCATATTTAACTCCTCCAGTTGGATTATTGGAAATGATAGCATTTATTTTCTCCATTTTTTACCTATAAAAAAGTTATATTTAATATTAATCAAAGAGAAAAAGTTATTGTTGGTATTAAATGCAAATAATGTATAAATAAGGTGGTTATCTAAAGAATTTTTGAAAGGATATTTTTTGTCTATAATAGATAATATCCTCCCTTGTTATTCCAGGTAGGTTCCCGCTTCTGTGACCGGAGTTGCCCTTGAAGAAGGAAGTTTCTTATTCACAATCGTTAAAATATTATATTAAAATCGGTTGAAGGTAACATTATGGATGCAATGAAAAAATTAAATGAAGTGAATAAAATAATGACCGAAATTGGGAAGGATAACGGAAAATTTCAAGATTCTTTCATGAATTTTATGTCAGGCGCAATGGGTGATGGTGCTCTTGATGGTAAAATCAAGGAGTATATAGCTTTGGCTCTTGGAATAGCTGCAAAATGCGAATGGTGCATATCATACCACGTGTATACTGCCATCAAGATGGGGGCAACAAAAAAAGAACTTATGGAGGTTGGATATGTAACTGTAATGATGTATGGTTCACCAGCATTGATGGAAATGAATAGCCTTATTGAAGCAATAAATCAGTTTTTGCCTGAATAAATTCTTCTGTTAAGTATTGAGTAAAATGAATATTAACAATTTTTTATTCAAATTAATAAATGATGATTATTATCTTAAAAAAATCAACGATCAGATAAATGATATTATCAAATATATTGAAAATGGATATGATATAAGTTCCATTAAAAAAAGGGTTAAATATAAAAATATGGAAATTCTCTACGATATTGCCAGGTCAAGAATCAGGATAAAAAATAAATTTTCGGCATATGACAAGATATTTATGGACAATTATTCTGCAAGATATTCAACTCCAGAAATTGTTGGAATTTATAGGTCCCTGAGATTAAAGGGGAATTCAATCATTGATATCGGTTCGGGAGCGGGAATGCAATCAATATTCTTTGGCATGAATTCCCACGTTGTTGGAATAGAGAAAGATAAAATGAGATACATTTTTTCAATTCTGAATAAAAGATTATATGATTCAGATGTTGAATTTATCAATTCAGATTTTTTTAATTATCGTGTTGAAATCGATGATGCCATTATTTTTTCAGATCCATTAAGGCCTGAAAGGGCAAAGGAACGAAAAATGGAGGATTTAATACCTTCACCGGAAAATATACTGGCACATCTGGAGAGTATCAAGGGATATGCATTTGATATACCTCCCCAAATGCAATGGAAAAACATAAAACTTCTTGGTGAAAAGGAGTATATCTCAATAAATGGAAGAATTAACAGATTGACAATTTACTCGGAATCAATATCAAGAAATATTACAAAAGCGGTGATGCTTCCAGAAAATAAATTTATTACAGGAACATCGAAGAAATTTTATGCCCCTATTGAGAAATATCACAATGAAAGATATATTTACTGGGCCGATATATCGCTGATATATTCAGGCCTTGTGAATATGGTTATTGTTCCATCTTTCAGGCATGTTTATAATGACGGAAAAAGGATTATATTTTCTTCGGATACTTTTATTCCTGATTTTTTTGGAAGAAAATTTAGAGTTCTGGAAATATCCGAGATGGGCAATCTTATAGACATGTTAAGAAAAGCCAATGCAGGCCATATATATCTTGCATATTCCATTGAAACATCCGAGTATTACAGAATGAAGAATTACATTGAGCAAAAATTAAGTGGAAATTTAAATATTTACATTTTTAAAAATATGGATGCACTTATTTTAACACGAGAATGTTAAAACCATAAATAAAATTTTTAGTCGTTGGGAATACAGTGCAATGTGACCTACTTTCCATTATGTCTACGAGCGGGCATATATCATGTTCTCTTGTGATATAATAGGGTTCGATTTAATTCAATCCAGAAATGGTGTTGGATTTCCCGCTCGCATTGTTAAAAAATAATTTAAAATATATTTTTATATTACAAAGTAATTATATTTGACAAAAATGATTGAATTTTATTCAAAGGCAAACTTACCAACAAGATTTGGAAATTTTATAATATATGTATTTAAAAATGAAGAAAATAAGGACCACGCGGTTCTTGTGAAGGGTGATGTTTTCAATAGAGAATCTTTACCGGTTAGAATTCACAGTGAATGCCTTACCGGAGATGTTTTTGGATCCATGAGGTGTGATTGCCGTGATCAATTATTAACATCTCTAAAAATGATCGGGCAGTGTAAATATGGGATTATGATATATTTAAGGCAGGAGGGCAGAGGCATAGGCTTATTAAACAAAATTAAGGCATATAGCCTCGAAGACGACGGCCTTGATACCGTTGAGGCAAATGTAGAACAGGGATTACCAGCAGATGCAAGAAATTATAAATTTGCCGTGGATGTGCTCAATTATTTTAAGATAAAATCCATCGATCTTATAACCAATAATCCCCAGAAAATCAAATACCTTGAAGAAAATGGGATAAAGATAGGAAAGAGAATACCTATTATAATAGAGCCAACGGACTTTGATAAATTTTATCTGGAAACCAAGAAGGATAAAATGGGACATCTTTTATAAAATATCTTTCATTCATGGACTTTTTTAAAGAACTCACAAAGTTATCTAATTCTTAAATGGCGAGTATATAAAAAAGTGTTAAAATATGTGTTTCACAAATGTTTATCCTGAATAAAAAATCGTCTTTTTTAGATTATTAAAAAGTGTCTCATAATTTTTTAATATAATTGAGCCGGAAACTACCAATTACAACTATAATAGGATACCATATTGAACATTAAATAAGATATTTGATTAAATCCATATACATTATAAGTAATTGATTTTTTTATTGTTTACGGCCACAAACCCTTGGTATTTCATCGATTAAATAATTTATAATATTGGAAACGGTATTTAATGGTTCTATATGGAATTCAAGAAATGATTTTCCGTTATCAGTAATTTCATATATTTTTGATATTCTACCATTGGCATTTTTCCCCTCATGACATTTTATATAGTTTTTATTTTCAAGGCTGTGAAGTAATGTGTATATGGTACCGGTTGGCAGTTTAGAATTGATTATTCCATTTATTCTTCTTTCTATTGCATATCCATACATTGGTTTTTTGACAATTTCAGTAAGTATCAAAAGATTAATTGTCCCCTTTAATATTAATTCATTTTTCCTCATAAATGTTATATACAAAGGATGGATAAATTATTTATAGATAATTAACTTATCCTTACATATGGCAAACCAGAAAATTTTGGGAAAGACATATATTTTGTATTCAATTCTTATCATTATTCTTATAACCTTTGCTGTGAGGGCATCAAATAATATGATGATGACCACAATTTCATTATTTGCACAGTATGATTTATTTTTTAACAAAATAGAGGTTGGTTTAACAGAATCTGCAATGGCGCTATCCACATTTATTGCAACAGCACTGGTAAATTCAAGGTTGAATCCTGGATCCAGAAGGATATTGTTCATTATCTCAAATATTGCATTTACAATTATCCTTGGGATAATGCAGTTTTCAAATTACGTATCATTTTGGGCATTTATTTTCATTGCTGGATTTGCCTTTGGTGCAATAATGCCAAATATCATGACATCTGCAGGAATGATATCTGATAAGAAAATCAGGGAGAGAGTTCTGGGAATATATACACTGTCATTGAGTGTTAGTTTAATCGCTGGACCCGCATTTGAATCATATATTCTGAATTTTTATCACTTGAGAGAGATATTCCTGTTCTTTGTCCCGCTTGGAATTGTTTCCGCAATCCTATCACCCTTCCTGAAATTTCCATATAAAAAGGATGAAGCCAAATCAAAAAAAATAAAGATATTTTCTGAGCCTGGATTCAGGGTAGCCATATTTGCAATATTTGCATACAATATTGTTTTCGCCCTTCTTATAACATTTGGTGGAATTTATGCAAGGAGCATTTTGGGTTTCTCATATTCGGATGTTGCATTATTATTCACAGGGTTTTTTATTGTTTCATTTTCATCAAGAATGTTTTTCTCCATAAGAACTCCAGAAAATTTATGGCATTATCTTTTCACAGCTATGAGTGTAACACTAATTGGTGTGATCCTCTTATTTTTTGGCTACAATGATATAATATATATAGTTGCATATTTAATGCTTGGTGTTCCCCATGGTGTCACATATCCTCTATCCCTTGTATCGATAAGCAGAACATTTGGTATGTCATATAGAAATACAGCAAATAGCTATTTTTTCTCGGTGATGATGTTCATATCAATCATTATTCCCGCTCTGGGAGGGATAATGGAGAACATGATTGGATTCAGGTATATGTTCTTGATTCTCGTACCAGTTATTATTCTACTTATTATTCTATCAAACAATAACTTCAAAAAAATATCACTGTGGAAAAGCACAGTGTGACCCTCTCCCACGAATTCATTCGTGGGCTTCCTGCTTCAAGGGCTACTGGCGGAGTCTCCACAGGCTTGCATTCCCCACGGCCCGAAGGTACTTTGCCCTCCATGCTCAACCATTCGACTTTACGGGCGTAGGCACGCATGGAGCTATATGTGATTCGGTCTTTTTCCATTATGTCTACCAGTGGACCGGAATCATGTTCTCCTGTGATATAAAAGGGTTCGATTTTATTCTACCCATAAATGGTGTGGGTTTTCCCGTTCACAGTGATAAATCTATATACAATATATAATGTATATTGCTTTTTCTTTTATATTTTGAAAGCATAATGGATGGAATGAATTCCAAATATTATATACTTGCAATTACAACAACAAGCACAATGATGGCTGCAATAGATTCCACAATTGTATATCTTGCGCTGCCATCAATGGGGAGGACTTTCAATTCTGGTATATCTTTTCTCACGTTAATTATACTTGCATACATAATTGCATCAACTGCAATGCTTATTCCTGGAATAGAAATCATAAAAAAATTTGGCAACAAAAAATTTTACATCATAGGTTTTGGATTGTTCATTATATCATCACTTGGAGTTGCCCTATCTCCGAATGTGTTATATGCAATTATTTATAGATTTGTGGAAGGTATTGGAGCTGGCATCATGACTTCAACCGATATACCCATTATACTGGATGCCTTTCCACCCGGGGAAAAGGGAAAAGCTATTGGATTCAATTCAATTTCATGGTCCGTTGGAACATTAATGGGTCCTCTGCTGGGTGGTTTTCTGGTTACATATGACTGGCGATATATTTTTATCGTGAATATTCCAATAGGGATAATAGCAATAAGCCTTGCTTTAAAATTCATTAAAAAAGATAATGAAAAAAATGGAAAAATCAATTATTTATCTCCTATATCAATGGTAATTTTCATAGTTCCATTATTGATTGGTATATCATTTATCAGCTTAAAATACCTTATACTTGCAGTTGCGTTGTTGCCATTATTTATTTACATTCAGCGTAAATATCCCCTTATTTCAAGAACTCTATTAAGAAACAGGCAATTTGTTTATATATCCTTGACATCTCTCCTCGAGTCATTTGCCTTCTTTGCTGTAATATACTCCCTGAGCCTTTACTTTGAAAGCTATTTAAGATATTCACCACTGGAATCTGGAATTTTAATATTCACATATCCCCTCGGTTCAATAATATCAAGCCCAATTGGGGGAATACTTTATGATAAATATGGACATGGAGAATTAATTATAATTTTTGGAATATTAATTGAGGCTATAAACATTTTAATAACTGGAATATTTTTATCCTTTATACCACTGTTCCTATTTATTGCTGGGTTTGGAGGTTCACTGTTTTGGTCACCATCAACGACAATGATTACAGATGTACTTGGGTCAAGATATAGAACACAGGCAAACAATTCACTATTTATTTTGAGAAACTTTGGAATGATGATCTCAATTTCGATGTTACCAGTATTTATTTTATTATTTTCGCACGTGAGTTTATCGATTGGAAATATATTTCTCATCAATGGATCTATAAAGATATACAATTCTACCCGATACTACCTCATATTCTCTGCCATTATAGCACTGACAGGCATCATTCCTACAACGTTTAACTTTAAATCCCACAGGAGCCACAGTGAAAATAAAGTAGATAAAATACAGTTATGATTTTATCTTATTAATCAATATGGATGTGGGCTTGTGGGGTAACTAGGATATCCTTACGGCCTTCGAAGCCGAAGATTCGGGTTCAAATCCCGGCAAGCCCGTTTATCTCCAAATGTATATAAATAATTTTTATTACGTGTAATTTTAACAAAATTGAGCTGGGAATTCAATTCTGAAACAGTAAATCGAAAAATACCTTATAGATGCCGTTATAGCTAAAACAAATAAATTTTTATGCAAAAATCACTATACGATATCATGGATAAAGACCGGATTTTTAAACGTTCACTGTTTGATTCGGCTGCAGATTATTATAATGCAACAAGGCCATCATATCCCCGCGGTCTTGTAAATAATTTAATTTTTAAAACGGGAATTACGGCTAATAGTCAAGTATTAGAAATTGGAACCGGTACGGGACAACTTACGCTTGAACTTGCTAAGAGAGGCATAAACTTGCATGGGATTGAGATTGGAAGGAAACTGGCAGAAATCACAGCACATAGAGTTTTCCCCTACATAAATGCAACCATAGAGACCGGTGATTTTGAAACAATGAAAATAGATGTTGATAGTTATGACCTCATTGTTTTTGCGACTTCCTACAAATGGTTGGACCCATCAAGACGAGTAGAACTTATTTCTTCTGTATTGCGGAATAATGGCTGCGTGGCCATTATAGAAACACACCATGTGAATGGTGGCACAAAGGAATTCTTTGCTGACTCACAGGACTGTTACAGGTTGCGGGACAATAACACAAAGAGTGAATACCATTTGCCAGAGATAAACGATATTCAGCCAAGGTTATATGGGAGTGAATTTAATGGGCGCTTCCATATTCAATTTTCAAGGTTTTACCAAGAGGAAAAACATATACTTCAACCAATTATATTGGGCTGCTCAACACTTATTCAGATGTTTTGTTCATGGATAAGAAACAAAGGCAGGAATTTCTTGATTGTATTGCACGTTTAATTGAAACGAAATATCATGGTAAAATCAGAAAAAAATATCTGTTTGAGCTTATGATAGCCAGGAAAGTTTAGGATATTCCATAACAGGAAACTTCGTGATTATTTACCTTACCATGATGAATGTGACTTCCTTCCCTATCTTTCGAAAGGGGCTTCCTTGCTCAATTTTGTTAAATGTCCTCATTATCGCAGTATTCCTTTATAAGTTTATCTATAAATTCACCACATTTTTTATCCTCCGTATCCTTAAAATCGTCTAGATAATAGCATATGTCAAGATCCTTATTTTTATTCTGTATTTCAATAATCATTTTCTTCCCAGTTTCATAATCACAGTTTACACCATAATTTATACCCCTCAGAATGTCTAATAAATTCTGGCGTTCTTCATAATGCTCTATTTTTTTGAGAAAATCGTTGACTGTTTCAAGATTGGAATTGCCAATCAACGTGAATATCCCTTCAATCAATAGAAATTCAACAATGTAATCATCTTCCATTACATGTTTGGCTACGGATGCCAATGATTCCATAGCAGGATCAATATCTTTTTTCTGTAAAAGCAATAGAAATTTTTCATATTCTGTTTCAGGTTTATCTATATATTTTTTCAAAAAATCAAACGCCTCATCATTCCTGTTCAACTTTCTTAATTCCTTGGCATAAGAAGCAGCATAATGTGGATCATCATCATATTTTATCAATTCTTTTGCAATATCAAGCGCCTCCTTATGATTTCCCATGTTGTCGAAAGCCTCATATTTAATTTCCATCACAATATTATTATCTATGCCACTTTTATCAATTTCCTCAAACAGCTTATCATACTTTTCATAGCTAAGCAAAAAATAAAACCAATCGTATTGGTTTTTTTCACTGTTATCCAGTAATAATGCCTTCCCGTAATTTTCGAATGCCAGTCCATCCTCATTATTCTCAATGTATATATGTGCCAATTCCATGTATGCAGGTACAGAATCAATACCCGAATTAATGTATATTTTCAATAGGTTAATGGCGGCCTCATACTTACCCAAAACTTCGAAGGCATCAACTGTTTGAATCAAATACTTAAATTCATATGAAACAATAAATGCATTGTAAATTGCTTTTAGATATTCCTTTAAATCTTTTTGCTTAAATAATATCCTAATTTTCATGTCATGGGCATCCATATTGGATTTATCGAACCTTAAGACAATATTGATTTCCTGAATTGCCTTTTTATACTCATTTATTTGAAAATATATCTCTGCTAATTCAAAATGCCCATCGGGATCTGAAGGTTCCATATTCTCATATTTTTTAACCACTTTTATTGCATTGTCAATATCACCAAGAAATTTCAATGCAATTCCAAGGTTAAGGTAGGGAAATGGATATTCCGGGTCAATTTTTATTGCTTTCTCAGCTTCGATTTTCGAATTTTGATAATCCTCCATTCCGCCATAACAAAGGCTTTTCAATGAATAAATTACAGGATCCTTCTTATCAAGATTTTCGGCGAAATTCAGTACCTTCAGGGATTCGTTGAATTTTGACTGATTATTCAATATATGTGCTTTTGTTATATGATAATCTATATTCCTGAAATCAAGATTTATGGCTTTATCGATATTTTCTTCCGCAACTTTGTAATCTCCCGCATCCAGAGCTATTTCGGCATCATTAGCATATTTTTCCGCCATTTCAAGGTTAACCATGAAATGATATTATTTACCTTTATAATATAATTATTATTGTACTTCGGATAAAATTAATATATATTTATAAATTTATTGTTATGTGTCGGTGAAAAATCTTTATAGATGGGCTGCTATTTTCCTCCTATTTGGTGCTATTGAATTTTTCATTTTTTTAAATATTGCTGCTTTTCTTGATAAAGGGTACAGTATATCAAACAATACCATAAGCCATCTGGGAATTGATAGCCTTTCATATATATTTAACATTGCCATTATAATTCTCGGGCTATGTGAAATTGCCGCCTCAATATTATTGAAAAAATATTCCTGTGCATTTTCCATATTACTGTTCACTGGTGGTATAGGTGCTATTGGTGTAGGAATATTCAATGAGAATTTCGGGTATATACATTTATTTTTTGCAATACTTGCATTTCTCAGTCCGTCAATACTCTCTTTCTTTGCCATGATGAAGAATAAAAATTTTATGGGATATGAATGGTCACTTATGGGATCAATATCTATTATTGCATTGATACTCTTTGCTTCAGGAATATATCTCGGCCTAGGTGACGGTGGAATGGAAAGAATGATACTCATTCCAGAACTTATCTGGGTATTTCAATTTGCAGCGGTACTTTATGAAAAACAATAATAATGGAATTTTAGATCGTATATCAATTACTGTAATTATCTATCAAGGTTTTAATGCTCAAGCTTAATTCTTCATAATTCCTGCTTTTTTTATTTATATAAAAGTAGAATATTATGTCACCAAGTTTCTCATATGGAATATCTTTATCAATATCACATTTATACGTTATTCCCGCATCGCTTCTTTTGTTTTTTACATAATCATATATTATCTCATTATTATCAAGATGTATGATATTATCACATTTTTTTATTTTATCCCTTGATGTTTCATAAAGCCCAGAATCCTCATACATTACCGAGATTGAATTATAATCAAGTACATTGTATATGAGACCATATTCCATTTTTAATTTTAGGTTTTCATAATTATTATTTTTAATATAATTGCGATAATTCATGATATACATATCCGCTTCATTTTTTTCCAGTGACTCCTCAATATCATCATATGATTTTTCAATGAAAATTGATCTAGAGTTTATATTGTAGGGGATTTTATTCAATAATGGCGAATACTGCCCATATATGAGAATCTCAGGGATACTGGTATTGAATGGAATTACATCAAGTTCAGAGCTTTTTTTCAGATGGTCTTCATTTGAATAGAAAATGGAAAAACCATTTGATTTCATTATTCTAGAAATCGATCCCGAATCGCCTCCTACCTGGTATGCAAAATATTCTCCATTGCGCCTTAAAAGTTTCACAAGAAGCAAATCAGTATTCCCCCTATGCAGGTTGAATTGTTCGGCAGTTCTGGCATGAATAACAGGATATTCGAAATTATAATTGTACATTAAAAATATCTTTGGTATTACTATTGAATACAATAACATCATGGACGAAACCGGAAAACCTGGAAGTCCAAAAATCACTTTTTCACCGGATTTGGCAAAAACCATAGGTTTGCCCGGCCTGACCTTTAAGCCATGGAAAAGTATACCTGGATTCAGGTTTTCCAGTATTTTGTATACCATATCATGTTCACCTGCTGAGGTGCTTCCAACTGTAATTGTAATATCATTTTCATTTATTGATTTTAAAATTGCTCTCTGTATGGAATCATTATCATCCTCTATAATCCCATAATTTTTAATGGAAAATGTACTGTATTTTGATAGCTCGGATTCAATGGATAATCCATTTGATTCATATATTTTTCCTTCGATATAGGGATCACCCGGATACAGAAGTTCGGTGCCAGTTGAAACTATACCTATTTTTATTTTTACGAAAACATTTATTTCATTGCTTCCAGTTGAAGCTATCACGGCTATGTGCCTTGGTTCAATCATTGTGTACTTATTGATTATTTTTTCATTTCTGGTCACATCTATGCCCGAATTGGATATTTCGTTGAATACCGGAATAGGTTTTTTAATAATAATGCCATCATTAACGATTTCAGCATCCTCAAATGGTATCATTGCATCCGCATATACCGGTATGGTTCCGCCAGTTGGCACTTTTATACATTTCCCATGTCCCGGATGTAAAATGGCAGGTTCCCCTATATTTGTTTCCCCAGACAATAAAAGCTTAACGGGTGTTTCTTTATCTGCATTTTTGGTATCTCCAGATATAATAGCATAACCATCAACCTGGGAACGTGAATATATGGGCAAATTATTAATACTGTACACATCGGAACATGTGATTCTTCCATTTGAACCTTTCAAATCAATTGTTTCCATTTCATTCATTTTTTCAATATTTTCATCAATTATACCAAGAGCCTGATTAAATGTTATAATATCCCGAAATATATAGTCCATGATTCTGCACCTTGTCAGCAATATATACAAGAATTATATTAAAGTTTTTTATCATGAACATAGTCCAGTATTTATATATGATATAAAAATAAAGTATTATGTTGAATATTGGCATTACTCTTGGAGACCCAGCTGGAATCGGGCCAGAAATTGTTGCCAAGTCATTGCTTGATATGAAGGATAGAAAATTTAAGGTTACTTTGTTTGGGGATAAAAATAACTTTGATTTAATGGCATCTAAATACAATATGAACTTTTCTAACGTTGATAATATGGAGTTTATCGATGTCGGTAATGGTGAGTTTATTGAATTTGGAAAGGTTGGTAAGGAGGCTGGAAAGATCTCGATAAAAAGCATCGAAATGGCAGTTGAATATGCAATGAACAATAAAATCGATGCTATGGCAACTGCACCAATAAATAAGGGGGCAATAATTAAGGCAGGTTCAAAATATATAGACCATACTGCTATGTTGAAAGGATTAACAAAATCAAAATTCATAACTACATTATTTGAAGTTAATAATTTAAGAATAACATTTTTATCAAAGCATATATCATTATCAGACGCAATAAAATATATAAAAAGGGATAATATTTATTCTGGAATACAGGAAACGTATCAGAGCATGAAACTCCTTGGCTTTGATAATCCAAAAATAGGCGTTGCGGCTCTCAATCCCCACGGTGGTGAATCCGGAATGTTTGGTTATGAAGAAATCAATGAGATCAAGCCTGCTATTGACATGGCTAAAGATATTATAAATGTATATGGACCCGTTCCTGCGGATTCTGTGTTTCATTATGCTTCTCTTGGATATTATGATGTTGTATTATCACTGTACCACGACCAGGGTCATATAGCTGCAAAAACCTATGACTTTGACCATACAGTAAGCATGAATCCTGGATTGCCATTTTTAAGGACATCAGTAGACCACGGAACCGCTTTTGACATAGCAGGAAAGAATATGGGCAATTTTATAAGCATGACAGAATCCATTATTAAAGCTGAAAAATACGCAGTGAAATATAAAACAAATTATGAAAAATATAAAAATAAATTTTAAATTTATTTCTTAAGATTTTCTATTATAAATATGCCGCTTTTGATAATGTCCTCCATTTTAGACTTATTCATATTTATTTTTATTCTTCCAATTTTAACTGGATTTATTATATGATGATCCGCTGCTAAACGTCCATATGTTAACTTTTCCCATGATGAAACAATTTTGGAATGATTTTGTCCTTTAACTTTAGAATTTTTTAAATATTTTTTCATATCGTTTGAACTAATATCATCTTCTTTATAATCATGCATTAAATAAGAAATATAATTATAAACTCCCCAATATATGGAGCTTATAATTCTTCTAATCATCACACCATCTGGATTATAAAATTCTTTTCTATTTAAGTATAAATTCGGGATATAATTTATTCATACTGATCTAAAGGCAATTTGCACAAATTATTCCAAAACGGTAATCATCAAAATTAATTTGTTCACAAACATTCCAGAAATCCTGGATAATATACTCCCAATAATTTTTCTTGCATTTTCCGAAAACTATATTGAATGAAATATCATTTTCATCGGGATCTTTAAATATCTTAATTACTGGTCCATCCTGATCTCCATATCTGACCATTAAATAATTTAGAATTATATTTAACTTTTTTTCCTGTTTTTTTTCATATTTATTTAAATATTTCAATACCTTTTCATCCGCAAATTGCTCTAATTCCAACACTGAAACTTTTATTTCATCTTTATCTTTTATTATATTTAAATCGCTATTAATTGCTTTAATTATTTCAGTAAGAATATTTGATAATTCTTTAAAATGGTCATTTCCATTTGAACTATCTAAATTACTATTTTCTAATGAATTTTCATTTAGTGAATTTATATATTCCATTTTATTTATCATTTTTATCACTTTCCTCTGTATAATAAGTGAGTATATTATAAATATCTTCAATTGCGTTACTTATAAGTTTTTTTTCTATAAACTCCTTTGACCTATTTACATAATTAATGGTAATTTCTCCGGAAGTCCGCATATTTTCTTGAATTACAATATCTACCCACGGTATTATTGTTCTTAAGTCATTGCTTTTTACATTTCCTTCATAAAATCTTAAAATAGGATTTGAGGGATTATTTATTGTTTTTAGTTTTAACGATATTTGATTTTTTAGTTTGCTCTTATTTATTTTAAGTATAATATTGAATTCAGTCTTAATATTATTCATTTTTAATTTAAATTAATTGATCATATATTTCCCAGTTTCAAGACCGTTATCAATAATTTTTTCATCATAATTAATAGATCTTTTATCTATAGATATTATTCCACTTGTAGTTCCATCATTATATCCTAAATTGCCTATGTCAACTTTGAAATCATTAAAAGTTCCAATATTTATAAAACTTTGCTGATTAATATTTATTCCAAGTCGTGATGTTGAGAGTTCAATTTTTTCTATTTTAAATTTTTCTGATTTAGATATAATAATTTCCGCTATATCATTAAATATAAATATGTCTTTATTAACTAATATTAATTTAAAGTCAAAAATTGATATTTGATTTAAAAACCACTTTTTTAGTTTTGATTCTTCAGTTGCCATTTATTTCCACTTTTTAATTATTAAATAGTTTAACATATTTTTGTATATAAAAATTTTTTATACTCCTTAAACAACTATATTTAAATTAAATGAAAATATAGAAATATATTAATCAAGTATAAAGGGGAATTTTAAAAATATAAATTGCTCTTGATATTCAGGACAAACTCATTTAGATAATTAATCGATAACACTAATCAATTTATTCATAAAAATAATTATACATTGAAAAGTTATTTAAGATATAATATACGTTCGGTCTCTCCAAGTTATAGTTATATTATTATATTGTATAGTTATTTGCGGGTATGAATGTGAACAACGCATTGAAGATAAATGCAGAAACACCATTTATGGCCATCGATGAAGATCAGACTAAAATAAATATTAAAAATATGCAGAAAATTGCAAATTCAAGCAATAAACGCTTAAGACCACATTCAAAAACACACAAAATCCCTGAAATTGCTTCATGGCAAATATCAGAAGGAGCCTCTGGCGTTTGTGTTCAGAAAGTTTCTGAGGCTGAGGTAATGTTTAATGGTGGTATTACCAATATTTTAATAAGCAATGAGGTTGTAGACAAAAGGAAAACAGATAGGATAGCAAAACTGGCCTCGGAAGGATGCAATATATCTGTTGCTGTTGATAGTTTATATGGTGCAAAAAAACTATCTGAAAGTGCTTTATACAAAAATGTAAAAATTGACGTTCTCCTCGATATTGATACAGGAATGCACAGATGTGGAGTTTCCCCATCAAATATTGAGGGATTTAACAATTCATTGAAAAATCTAAACGGATTGAATGTTTCTGGTTGGATGGCATATGATGGGCAGGTCCACAACCCTATAAATATTGAAAGGGAAAAAGAGGTTGAAATTGAATCGGTAAAATTAAAACTCCTTTCAGATTCCATGAAAAATAAAATTAACCAGAATATAATATCTGTTGGCGGTACACCGACAGCGTATTTATGGGCAAAATATGATTTTGTGAATGAATTGCAGCCTGGTACATATGTATACTATGATATGCATTGCAACGCAATGAATCTGTGTTCCATTTCTGATATATCCATGGGTGTAGTTTCACAGGTCATGAGCAAAAGCAGTGATCCCGAGGAAAGAGTTGTTCTTGACGCCGGGTATAAGTCTATTTCTCTTGATCAGGGGGTTTATCCAACTATAATAACGGAGAATGGGCAAACAGGAAATGTTACCGGAATGTCTGAAGAACATACAGTGGTTGACTCAAAAAATCTTGATTTGAAAATAGGAGACCGGGTTGTAATGCTTCCATACCATGCGTGCACAACAACGGATTTCTGGGATTATGCATGGCTATTTTCAAAATTCCACAATTCCAGAACATTATTGGTACAAGGAAGGGGGAAAAGAGAATAATTAATCATATAAACTATTGAATTCGTTCATTATTATCTTTTTCTGTGCTGATCTGATATAACTGTTGGCTGCAACAGTGGAAATATTCAACTCCTTTGCTATATCCTTTAAGTGGCTTTGTTTTGGGCTGTCAAAATAATTCATAAACAGTGCTTTTTTAAAGGTTGTGAGTTCCATTTCTGAAAGCAAATAATTGAAGCCAATTTGTCCCTCATTTATTTCCTCCCTTTCCTTTACTATAACATTCCCCAATGAATTCAGGCTATTTAGAGCATCACTTTCGTTAATTTTAAGTATTATGGTTGAGATGTTATCTATCCCATTTTGAGATGATTCCTTATATTTCAAAATATCAAATGAGCTCAATAAACCGAAGGGCGAATCAGATAATTTTTCTATAAATGATACCCTCAGAATATTTTCATTTAAATACCAGTTTTTTATAGCATACATGGAGGAATTGTTTTTTAAATTTCTTATTATCAAGGAAGCTTTTCTATCATTATTAACGTTATAATAATCCTGAATTGTGAAGAGATAATTTTTTGTTTTTAATGGAATTGAACATATGGTAGACATTTTTAAATCGTGAAAGGCACCGAATTTAAATCTGGACATACAGTTATTGTGTTCAAGTTTGATCTGAAATTTAACCATTCTGAAACTTTCATCCATGTAATCCATATATTATTAAATCAATAAGAAATATAATAACATTGTGTAATTTTTAAATTACCTAAATATCATATGAAATAAGTTTATAATGCATAAATATTTTGCATTACAAAAATATCTATTTGTGTTTGAACTCAACAACTATGGCAGATTTTTAAGCATAGCTAAATTGCTATAAATGGAGATAATTTTTATTCATATATATGTATATATATTAATATTTTAATATTGGTATTTTTATACTCGATACATTTATCCATTATTATGGCAGGTGATATAATTGAATAAATCTGAACAATTAAGTAAAGGTTCCATAGGACTGATGGGACTGACAATTATTTCGATGGCAGGAGTTCTTGCAATAATAGGACCGATGGAGGTCGCATCCTTTATAGGGGCTTCAGGTCCAGCGGCAATGTGGCCAGTTATTCTTGGGTTTGTACTCTTCCTGGTTGTTTCATTGCCAATACTTGAGTATACAAAGATGACAACCTTTGCGGGAGGATATTATGGACTCGCGGAACTTGGATTTGGAAGGGCAGTTGGAAAGTATACATCAATGACCAATTATGCCTTTTATCTTTTCTGGCAAGCAACAAATTTTTTTGCAATGTCAGCAATAACAATTGACACATTACAGGTTCTTTACGGTATAAAAATTCCAATATGGGGATGGATACTTCTTGGAACATTGATTATACTGGTAACCAATGTTATGGGGGGCTTGCATCCTGGACGACTCAGTAAAATATTGATATCAATTACAACGATAACCACTCTTGTGGTAGTTATATTCATCATATATGTAATTATTAAAACCCCTTTCAACAGTGTCGCCCTTCTGAATCCTGCAAATAGTTATTCTGGTTTCAGGGGGATAGCAGCAGGAACAGCAATTTATGGATTTTTCCTTTATGTTGGCTATGGCACAACGCTGTTTTTCTCTGAAGAAAGTATAAACGGAAGGAAAGATGTGTGGCGTGCTGTTTATCTTGGCCTTGGATTGTCCGCGATAGTCATTGCCTTATCGGCCTATTCTGAGGTTGCATCGGTGCCTGCATCCCAATTTGGCAGTGTTTCATCTGCAACATTACCAGAACTGGTTACATGGATACATTATATACCCGCATCTGCGTTATTGATATTGAACCTATTCGTGGTTGCAATAAGCATGCTTTCATTTGGTGCTGGTGCAGGCGCTCAGAGCAGGTTATTGTGGGCAATGACAAGGGATGGCTTTATAAAAAATAAATGGCTAAATACACTGAGCAAGAAAAACAGGACGCCTGTAAATTCAATAATTTTCCAGTTCATAATTATTCTGTTAATGGCACTGGCAATAGCCTTCACTCTTGTTCATTTCTATGGATACAATTTAACAACAATAACCACTGCATGGTTTGTGTGTGGATCGGCTGGAACAATACTCTGGTATTTCCATCATTTTATTCCAGAATTTGGCCTTTTCCCCTTCCTGAATAAAAATTCCGAAATAAAGTATTCAGTATTTAGAAAATGGATAATAGGACTCGCTTTACCAATTGGTGGAACGGCCCTTTTTATATATACATTCTATCTTGGAATTATTTCGGATCTGGCTGAACCTTACTTTGCCTTTGTAATAATGGATGTGATAATTCTTCTGGTAATACTTTTATTCATCATATACAAGGTCAAAACAAACAGTATAGGAGGTAGTACAATAGAATATATGGTTGCTGAAGCTGAAGAAAATACGAATGTTAGAGAATCCCCAGGTTCCAAGTAATAGAGGGGTTAAAATAAATTTCAGCATATGATAATCATTAAATATTTTTTATAAATGTAAATTCGGGTTAGATAACAATGGAATTGAAAAGTAAAAATGCAATAATTACGGGTGGGGGAGGAGCAATAGGATCTGAAATAGCCAGAAGATTCCTTGAGGAAGGTGCCTGTGTGATAATTGCAGACAATAACCAGAAAGCACTTGACAGTGTGTATGATAAACTGAGGGGTATGGGAGATATATTTACAAAGGTAGTTGATGTTTCAAGTGAATCAAGCGTGAATGATCTTGTGGATTTTGCAGAGAAACAATTTTCCGGAGGGAGAATAGATGTATTGGCAAACGTGGCAGGTATAGGTCCATTTAAAAAATTTATAGATACCGATACGGAAACATTTCAAAGGGTCATGGATATAAATTTGAAGGGCACATTTATGGCCTCAAGAATGGTTTCAAATAAAATGATGTCAACTGGTGGAGGAAGCATTATAAACATGTCCTCAACAAATGGCATACTTGCGGAGGAGGGCCTTGTAAGTTACAATGCATCAAAAGCCGCAATAATTCTTCTTTCAAAGACTATGGCTCTTGAACTTGGAAAATACAATATAAGAGTGAATTCAGTATGTCCTGGATGGATAAGGACTGAACTTCAAGACAAAGCAGGCCTTCCAAAGGAGATGATAGATAATTATATTAAAAAAATACCTTTAGGAAGGGCTGGTAAAACAACGGAGGTTGCAGATCTGTTTGTGTTTCTTGCATCGGATCGTTCGTCTTTTATTACAGGTACTGAAATTGTTATAGATGGTGGGCAGATATGCCAGGAATAAGAAAATTAATTTTTTAAAATCTCTTATATTATAAAATAAAAATTTTTTAAATAATCATCTATGCAAAGTGGCTTCTATTTCAACAAGTATATTGTCAGCAACAAAACCTGCCACAAGCGTGGTTCTTGCAGGTGGTGATTCATTGAAATATTCCCCAAAAATATCATTCATTTCCTGGAAATATGACTTATCGCTTATATAAACGCCAATCTTGGCAATATCTTTTAATGATAGCCCCGCAGACCTTGCAATTTTCTCTATATTTCCCATGGCATTGATGAACTGTGACCTGAAATCGTCCTTATTGGTTTCATTAAAACCAGTTTGCCCTGAAATATAAACTGTATCTCCTGCAACCGTGGCGTGTGCATATGGACCGCCTCTTCCAAGTTCTCCTACGATTATAGATTTGTGCATTTTAATCTATTGTTTATAATATATTGTAATTTAATAGTATCGGTAATTGGACTTGCCTAATACCAAAACTACTTGGTATCCTATCTTAATCAAACCCACATGTACGTGTATAATAATGTTAAGATATTACAGAATAGATGCTTTTATGTCTATAGGCCTGTTATCCTGTATCTAACAGGTAAACTTTTCTTCATTATTTATTGTGGCTTATAGCAATATAAAATTTCAAACTTTATCTACATGGCAAAGCACACTGGCTTTCATACTCTAAACTATTTATAAAATGCTCACTTACTTTATATAAAAATAAATAAAATAAAGAATATTTTTATGAGAAGGTCAGTTATTTTCTTTCCATTCCATTTCACCTTTTTTTGTATAGAGTTCTTCCGTGAATTGCTTATTTATAAACTGTTTTTTGAATCCTGAAAATATTCCAAGAGGATATACAACAAATACACTTACAAGAAATACTATTATTGTCCCCTCAATGTAACCAAAGAACTGGGGAAATACTGATGAAGATAACCCATCGTGTGCTGTTGCTACCATGAAGGTTGTGAACCCAATGAAGAAAAGATACCATAATACATTTTTCGCTCCAACTTTGACCTTTGAAATGACACCAAAAATTATGACTGCAAATGATAAAAGAACAACGGCATACGGTTCCGATGGCCATCCAGTCCAAAAAACAATGAGCCCAGTGGCCCCTGTTGCCAGTGGCGCTATTACATTCATGCCCCTAACCATATGTTCCTTTTTGGTAATTCCCTGTCTTCTGGAAACCATCACTGCTATCGGAGTAGTAATCAGCCCAATATAACCTGCGGCAGTGGCATCATCAATAAATGTATATATGCTTGGATCAGGTGCGGCTATAAATACAATAAATGCTCCTACAAGAGAAAATATAACCAATGACACAAGTGGTATTGAATGTTTTTTATCTATCATTTTTAATGATTTGTGTATATAGCCTGACCTTCCCATTGAGAACAAAACCCTTGTTCCTGAGCCTAGATAAATATATCCCGTAACTATTGGTGCAATAACCCCTGTAATAATTGCAGCAAGAAATACATATTCCACACCGGTATCCTTTGATAGTATGAAATATGGGTTATCTCCATGGAATGCAGGTACTATAGCATTGAAATGTCCCGGTATAACACCAAGCAAAGACCAATCCATGCCAAGAACAACACCAATAATAACACTCAGGTATACCAGAGTTTCCAAAAGTATAACATAACCTATTGCCTTTGGTATTTTATCAACCATATTGGTTTCTTCAGCAAGATCTGGTATTACTCTTATTGCACCAAAATCATACATTGCATAGGGCATTATTGCAAATATTGCAATTGGGCCATAAGGAAACACCCCGTAGGCATATAAGTTCTGGTAATTAAATATAAAGAAAATAACGCCAAGTGTCATTGATAGATAGAAAAATACCTTAACAATTCCTGTATAAAGGGAGGATTTTCCAAACTGTTTTACACCATAATAGTTGAATGGGATAAATATCATCATCAATGCTGCTCCAAGGGCAATACCATATAAAGTTGGAGCACCGGATGCCCTTACGAAAATCGGGTCAAAGAAATTCATTCCTGTAAGAATGGAAAAAACATCAATTGGTGGTATGAATATGGTGTGTTGCATAACTATATAAATTGATTATATTTTATAGTCTGACAAAAGAAGACATATATATGCAGGGTTGAAATATTGTTTTATGATAGAACAAAATACAACCCTGCAAGATAATAATGTTAATGAAGTTAATAAACGTAACTGGAAAAAATATAATGAAGA
>JAKBQY010000044.1 GCA_021835025.1 Thermoplasmata archaeon
GAAAGCAGGATTCCCAAGACTGAAGGGAAAGGGACAGTACAAATCACTGACCTATCCACAATCAGGATTTGAGATACTACAGAACGGGCACTTGGAACTTTCAAAGATCGGCATAATAAGGATGTTCAAACACCGTGAAATAAATGGTGAAATAAAGACACTAAGCATCTCAACTGATAAAACAGGAAAATGGTATGCATCATTTTCTGTAGAAGAAAATAATCTTGATTTCCAACCAGAACTGACCATGAATGCTGTGGGAATAGATGCCGGTTTATCACATCTCACCACCATGAGTGATGGAACTGTTATTGATCCTCCAAAATTCCTCAGGAAAGGAGAGAAGATAATCAAGAGAGCACAGAAGAATCTTTCACGAAAGAAGAAAGGATCAAAAAATAGAAAAAAAGCAAAGAAGATTCTCTCAAAACAACACCAGAAAGTAAAAAATCAAAGAGAAGATTTTGCCCAAAAGCTTTCCAATAGAATTGTGAAAAACAATGATTTTATTGTTTTTGAAAATTTAAATACGGCAGGGATGATGAAGAACCATCATTTAGCGAAAAGCATAGCTGATGCTTCTTGGAATACCTTAGTACAATACACCACTTACAAGGCTGAAAGTGCTGGTAAAGAAGTGGTACTGGTGGATCCAAGATATACATCACGCACATGCTCAAATTGTGGATGTAAAAAGAAATCACTGAAACTCTCAGAAAGGATATTTCATTGTGATTCCTGTGGTTTTGAGATTGATAGGGATCTCAACGCATCGATAAACATCCTCAATAGGGGAATAGAAAAAGTAGGGAGGGGCACTCCCGAAGTTACGCCTGTGGAGATTGGGGCACTACCCGCAAGGGCAACTCCGGTCACAGAAGCAGGAAGCCCACGGCTTTAGTCGTGGGAGGATGTCACATGCAATAGATTAATATATTTAATGATATTCAAAGTTCACAGATATAGCCCATGGGGGAAACATATGAAAATAGGTATAATTACGAGAGTCAACTGCAGTTCCTGCATACGTATAGCCAGAAGAATAATAGAAATTATACCGCCCGATTGGGAAATAATTCTTGAAAACAAACTTGCCAGAACACTCAACAGAAAAGGATCAAATTTCAGAGATATTAAAGTGGATATAATTTTTGTGATCGGTGGAGATGGAACCATACTCAGAACTGCCCAGATGTCTGAAGGAAGGATACTTGGCATAAATGTTGGGGGTCTTGGCTTTTTATCGGAAATTGAAATAGGTGATATAGAAGAATCTGTATACAATTTAATTCATGGGAAATACGGCGAATATAGGGTTATGAAGCTGGAAATATACATAAATGGTGTATTGTTTGGGAAAAGCATTAATGATGTGGTTATACATACAGGCAAAATATCAAAGATCAGGAAATTCAGTGTTTATATAGATGACAAATTTATAGAGAATACCAGCGCCGATGGTGTCATTGTTGCCACACCAATAGGTTCGACTTCATATTCTTACAGCGCGGGAGGACCGATACTCATACCATCCTTAAAGGCAATGGTGATATCCTATATTGCACCGTTTGGTTCGAGATTAAGGCCCATAGTGTGCTCTGATAAAAGTAAAATAACAATAAAAGCGATAGGTAAATACAATTCCCTTGTTATATTGGATGGGCAGAAACAAAAAGTAATTACTGAGAATGATAGTGTTGAAATAAGGGTATCAGCTGACCAGTTAACCTTTATTGAAATGAAAGATTCCTTTTTTGAAAGGTTGAGGAGGAAATTGATAAAGGATGTGGTTAATTAGAAAAAATACATTAAAGATGATTCTGGAGGCTTCTAAAGATTCTTATCCGAATGAGTTTGGAGCTTTTTTGAGGGCGGAGCAAAATGTGATTTACGAGATTGCACTTTTACCTGGAACCATAAGCGGAAATGTCCATGTCATATTCCCCCAGTATTCCATTCCAATAGATTTTAGCTATGTAGGTTCCGTGCATTCACACCCATCTGGAAATACAAGGCCATCTGATGCGGATCTACACATGTTTTCCAACACTGGGCCAGTGCATATAATAGTTGGATACCCATACACCATGGAGAGTTATTCGGTTTACAATAGAAATGGGTATCCGGAAAAATTAAAGGTGGTTTAAATTGCAAATCTCAGGATGGCCCCATATCCGCCTAAGTTTTTTATTATCTCACCGGATTCAGTAAATTTACTTATTATATGAACAGAAGCAGATCCGTTCAGAATACTAAGCAAATATCTTGTTTCCGGTGACCTAAATTTTTCCTCTGATATCAATAAATCCTTGATCATATTTGATTCTGCATATTTTTTAATATCAGAATAACCATATATACTCAAGTTTTCCCTATTCAGACCCTTCATAAATTCGGAAATTATTTTTTCATCCCTTGCTAATCTCGAATTTTTTATAATTTCATCACTTTTTGGATTGTCAAGAAACTCATAAATACCTCTTTTACCATTTTCTGTTGTGGCAATATCATATACGCCAATTTTATTAAAATAGGGATCGAGCTTGAATTTATTATAAAGTTTTGAGTGTTCAAATCCCGGGCCAAGGGTTATGATAGTTGTTACATTTTTAATATTTTTAATGGATTTGATGATTTCACCTAGATATGAATTGTCATTATATCCAGAATCAAAATATTTGCCGGATTTCCCTGAATATATTATCCCTATATCCTGAATGCCGTACGATTTTAGATTGCATATAATTGCATTTTCATCATCCATTGAGATAAAAAACACATTATTGCCGTAATAATTGTTCTCAGCCTCCTGTATAAGTTTCATATCCTGATTATCCAGAGTTTTTATAATTTTAATTTCATCCTCTATACCTATAAGGGCTGATTGGTGGCTTCCCGTGTTTTCACCCTCAACAATTTCTCCAGATATTCTCAATTTATCAGTATACGGTTGGAAATCAATTTTATCAATCTTTATTTTTACCTTTACTTTCTTCCTTTCGGTTGCTTTTGGCCTGTTTAAATCATCATTCTGTTCTGTTCTTCTAAAAACTGTAACTACTATTAAATCATCATTGCTTAGCAAATTTTTCAAATACCATAGGTCATCCACTGTATTTATTCGAATTAATATTTCATTGTCCTTGCTATTATTTTCTATGATCTTCATATCCATCAAAAATTACATATTTCCAGTATTGTTTTTAATCAGGGAATTTATTTCCTTCAGTATTTTTGAGTAATGCGTCCCCTTCCAGTAAAATTTTTTGCATACTGGACAGTAATTTATCACCTTGAACCTTTTTTTCACCAGTGAAAATTTGTTGGAGTCCATATTGGCAGTGCTTATTTCATCAAGAGGATTATTGCACACCGGGCATCTGGTAAAAAAATTGTGTTTATCCGGTGGAAACATGGATACAATTTCCCTTACCTGTTGCCTAAAATCAGTGCTATCCATGTATATTGACCTATTATATCTTTTGTAAAATTCTATGTCCCTTGTCAATAAAATTAAATTTTTACTTTTGCACTCTGCCAGTATATCAGTATCATCGTGGGATTCAGGATATGAAATATCATAACCCATTAAACGGAGCCATTCACATGCCCTTTTTACCATATGGTCAGCCATAAATTTATACATTTTTCCACCTCTTCGACAAATTATTTTCCACACCAGCCAGGTCCAGTACACGTGATACAATAAAGTTCACCATGTCATCAACTGATTCCGGTTTATTATAGTAACCAGGTATTGCAGGAGCAATGATCACATTATTCTGGGATAGTTTTAGCATATTTTCTATCATAATTGTACTTAGGGGCATTTCTCTTGGAACTATAATGATTCTTCTTCTTTCCTTCATTGCCACAAGACCAGCTCTTGTGATCAATGTATCCGCAATACCAGCAGCCAGTTTTGCCATTGAGGATGTTGAACAGGGTATTATAATCAATGAATCGAAGATAAAGCTTCCAGAACTCACGGTGGCCGCTATATTACTATCATCATAAAAATAATTGGATAAGCCTCTTATATAATCAAGAGAATAATCAGTTTCAAGTTCCATAACCTTTTTCGAACTTTCAGACATAACAAGATGCACCTCACAGTTCTTCAGGTTTTCCAGTAATCTGACTGCAAGAATTGTTCCTGACCCCCCTGTTATACCAACAACTATTTTTTTCATATTTTATATATGCTTTATTGATATTTAATTCATTTTTTCCTATTGAATATAAAATAGAGTGCAATCATTCCCGCTATTATGGCTATAATTGCCCCGAATTCCTCATATTCAACTAAATGTGGCTGCAGGGCTGGCTTTGAAAAGGAAAATCCAGGATATGCCCCCGTATCAAGTGCTTTTATATTTGTGTAACCCTTTACAAGGGATGGCTGTTTTTCTATTCCCATAAATGCTATGGTCATATTTTTAACCGTTGGAGAGCCTGTATTTGAAAGCGCATGTACCAATTCTGCACCGTATGGGTTTAACCCTGTGTAATTGAGGTCAAATATTATAGAATACTGCGTATTTACACCCGACCAGTTATATGTAACATATTTGTGGTTGTCAATAACACTGGTGAAAAAATTTGTCCAGTTTGTATCTGTTATTGTGTAACTTGTGCCATTATATGCATATGAAATTGACGGCAAGGTTGATGGTGGAGGTGGCATAGTCGGACTTTCGGCTGTAATCATTGGCACAGCGGATATGATCATTGATAGTAATATTACAATAATGATTTTTTTCATTCTATTCCGTATATTAAATATGGTTTAAAACTTTTTTTATTTTACATTAAAAAATTATAATTCACAATTAAGTATTTAAGGAAAGATTAATTTTATGTTTATATGTTAAGGAAGGTACTAGTTGCTGTTATCATTATGATACTTGTGTCATCCATGCTGGCTTATGTTAATAATTCAAATCCCAGTGGGGGAAATATAAAAATCGAAACCCCACAATCGAAGGGGATTTTTATGGCCTATGTTCCAGCGAATTTACATTATCAGGTTGATAATACGTTGAATCAATATAATATAAAATACACCTATTATGGAAATTTACTGAATGTAAATTATACAAATAGGAATTCCCAGTTATTAAATAATATTTTCAATAATACCGTGGATGGAATGAAACTGAACCATTTTGTTGGCAATAGTTCGACAAATTTTGTTCCATATCGTGTGAATTCATCGGCGTTCCTTGCTGGTGCTTATTCGCCAAACAATATAGATAGCGCCTACAATATAAATAATATACACAACAGGGGATATTATGGCAATAATACAACCATAGTAATTGTTGATGCCTATGGAGACCCCTCAATAAGGTATGATATAAGTGCTTTTGATAACATCACAGGGCTTCCACCGATAAATCTTTCCATAAAATATCCAGTGGGCACCGTTACATCCACCAACTTTGGATGGTCCCAGGAAACGGCGGTTGATGTGGAATGGGCACATGCCATAGCACCAGGGGCAAAAATAAAATTAATTATATCTCCTAGTTCCGGGACCAGCCTGATAAATGCAGTTTCATATGCTGTTAACAATAGCGCAGGAAATATAATTTCCTTGAGTTGGGGTTCAGCTGAATCAAGTATGAGTTCGGGAACACTCAACACACTCAATCAGGTGTATAAACAGGCCGCTGAAAAAAATATAACGGTAGTTGCGGCTTCGGGAGATAGTGGTGCAAAGGATGGAACGCATTCACTCACAACAAATTTCCCGGCATCCGATCCATATGTTCTTGGAGTGGGAGGGACCAGCCTTTATTACCACAAAAATGGTACTTACACCCAGACCGCATGGGGATGCACAATTAACGGAAAATCAGTTGGAAGTGGTGGCGGATATTCCTCCTATTTTTCAAAACCATATTACCAGAACCCTTCGGGCTACAATAATAGCGGGAGGGGGGTTCCTGATGTTTCAATGGATGCAAATCCAAATACGGGTGTTTTAGTTGTTGAGGGTGGAGAACAATATATGGTCGGGGGAACAAGCATAGCCACGCCAATGTGGGCGGGCATAATTGCAATTCTGGACCAGTATAATCATAAATCACTTGGACTGGTAAATCCAATGCTTTACCAAATTTCAAATACAAAATATTATAATGAAGATTTCACACAGATAACTTCAGGAAATAACGGTGGGTATTCTGCACATTCGGGATGGAATCCTGTGACTGGGCTTGGAACTCCAAATGTAAGCAATCTGGCAAATGATTCAAGACATATTTTATCCAGCTATGGTTCAATGGCCATATTCAACGGTACTGAACCAGCAAACAGGATATCAGCACAGATAAGTGCGCCATCAAATAATGCTGATATATACAATGGAAGCACTTTTTATTATGTTTCATTATATTCTAACTCGAATAACTATATAGAATTTGGAATTAGCGTAAATTCTACGGGATATTATTATTCATATAAAATCGACAATAACAATGTAATAATAAATAATGAAACAAGGGGTAATAAAAATGCATACATCACCCTGAATTATACGGGCAATAATATAACATTCTCTGCAAACAATAAAAGTATATGGGCCATTAAGAATATATTGATTCCATTTAAGGGAAATTACAGGGCGGCAACGGGTGCCCAGCAGGAAAACAGTCCAATAGATTTTGTCAACATATCTTCCGTTACAATTTCAGATATAGGCATATACAATAATACAGGAAAAATAAATTATACCGGAATATATGAAACACATTACAGCAATGTGGGTGCATCCTATGGGCTTATAAATATTACAAAGGTCAATAATCATTTTACAGTGCAGAAATCCAATAATATAACCAGTGGGGCAATTTCAAATAATTCTCAGGAACCGGTTATACTTTACAATATAACATATGGATTGAATTCAACAGTTAATCTTTACTTAAACAATGGGCAGAAAACGAATTTCTATTTAAATGGAAAAAAGTTAAATGACCCAGTTTCACTGCCAGGTGGATATTATACCATAAATACAACAATTAATGGTAAAAATATATCCAGGGAAATATATATACCAGGTATAAAAGAATATAACTTGAATATACATGAAAATCCCTCGTATTATAAAGCTTCAATAAACATGGTAACTGATTATTATTTCACAAACAGTACAAATCAGAATCATACAGAAATATTTGAATTGCCGGGAGAAAACAACATTAAATTAAATTCAGATGGCTATAAAACACTTAGTGAGAATATACAGGGAAATTACACAGTTAATATGACTCCTGAAAAAATAAAAATTGATATTTTTGTTTACAATGGAAATATAACAACAACATTCAATGGCAAAACGGTAAATGTGAGCAACGGAAACTATATAAGCTATATTACACCGCAGGAACTGAATGTAAGCATTCATAAGGCCGGTTTTAAAAATTATGTAAAAACTTTTAAAACCTATCCCGGAAAAAACATCTACCAGGAAGTTTTATTGATGCCATCAACATCTGGATATTACAATGTATCCGGTACAGTGTACAACAAGGAATTTAATTATACGTTGAAAAATGCAAGAATATCAAGCAATTCTAGTGTACTTGGATATTCAAACAATAAAGGAAATTATATCCTGTTCATTCCAAAGGGAAAATACAATTTAACGTTCTCAGAATATTTATATGCAAACTATTCAAAAACGGTATCGGTTACTGGCAATATTTCATCAATGGATATATACATGAATCCTGAAAACGTTAGCATTCCTAATATTGCTTTCAATATTCAGCATGCTATTCCCCTGGGATTTTATTATCTCTTCCTTTCATGGTCCATCTATCCAAAATCCCATTTTGGAGAATATAAGGTCTTCTACTCAACCAATAGCCTGATGAAAAATTCAAAGGAGATTACTATATATAACAGGGGGACAGATTTTACATTTCTGGGTGGATTAACCCCAGGGAAAACATATTATATTGTCGTATCGGCATTCAGCAGTAATGGTTCATTCATATCGTCGCACGAAATAGTTGTACATTACAACTGGCTTTACTATGGGTTGAACATTCTTATATTTGGGGGAATTATTGCATATATTATACTAATGGTGAAATTTCTATTCAGGAGAAAAAAATATGAAGAGGATGATCTTGATTTCCCCTATTGAATATTTTTTAAAATTTTCTGCTTTGCTATATCCATATTTTTTAATTTTGCATATCCAATTTCCCTAGAACGTGTTCTGAGCCCACAGTCGGGATTCAACCTGATAAGCTCGGGCGGTAGTATTTTTAAAGCATAATTTATCCTATCCTCAATCAATTTAACTGGCTCAACATAATCTATGTGGACATCTGTTACGCCAAGTCCCATAAATTTTTTTCCATCATTCTTCTCACTGAAATACTTTAAATCATTGTATCCTGGCCTTTTATCATCCCCGATACCAGATTCAAGCGTATCGCGGTTTGCAAATTCAAGGTTCAATCCATCTATTTTTATATCATTCATCACATCATACAGAAGATTATAATCCCTGCTGTAACAAACATGTATTGTAAATTCCACATTATCTATGCCCTCGACTGATTTATTCAATGAATCAACAACAATATTCATCTCATCGGGATGTGTTGTAGTGGCAGGTTCATCAAGCTGTATCTCAAGTTTTTTCCCGGGATATTTTTTATCCCATTCCTTTTTTAATTCCACCATGTCTTCATTTAAAAGTTTTGCAAATTCCATAGCGGTCTCATACCTGTCTTTATAATACTCATTAAATGACCAATCCATCATTGTGTATGGCCCCGTTACGGGAATTTTTATATTGGAAAAATTATTCCGTAAAAGAAATTTAAGCTCATCCAGATGGTAAGGTTCCCTCCTTTCCATACTGCCAGTGATGCTCCCTTTTTTATAATAACGATTATCAAATGACCTTACCGGGCCATAGAATGTAATTCCATCAATTCTATTTGCCTGATGCTCATACATTTCCCAGCGAAACATCTCGCCACCCACACCAATATTGTTAAGTCCTGTTTGCTTGAATAAATCTATTGTTTCAATTGTGGATTTTCCAGCTAGCTCTTCCAATCTTTCAGTGTCCTGCAGTCTATGAAATACTGAGCTTAGATATTTTGGTTTTCTGAAGCTTCCTATTTCCTGTGATATTAAGTATTTACTTTCCATTTTTATTCACCCACCCTTGACATTAATTCAATTTTCTTATCCGCAATAATTCTTGGAAGAAAATCTAGATACTCTTTATGGCTTAAAATAACCTCATCTGAACCAATTTTCTCCAGATCCCTATTTATGTTATCTATAGATTCCATTCTCGTATTGTACCCATCTATCAATTTAATACCTGGAACCCTTGATATGGATTTTGAAATTTCAATGTTTTCATATTCATCATCGCATACAACTGAATGTGGGCTTCCCTGAATGTTATTATTATATATCCTTCCAGTTGTAATCAACTTCACAGAAAATTTATCGGTTAGCTGTGAAAGATTGAGAACTTCATCTTTCTGGAATGGCAGGGTCTCATAAATAACCAGTGAATTTGTTTTGAAATTTTTTAGAATATTTTTATATATATTCAACAATTTTTCCTCGAATGTTTCATATTTCATATCAACCTTTGACATTTTATAGAAAGATAATGGTGATGGCAAAAAGGCGTTGAAATCAGTGCCATTTTCAACATATAATGGCAGTGGCGGATTCTCGTTTAATGGTGAAAAAATCTCAGGTGCAATTGTAATATCATTGATTTCGTGCACAATCGGCATTCTATAAAATGTATTTGTTTCCTTATACCTTGTCAGTGGCCCTGCCTCCATATTATCAACAAGCAAAACTATGGGCCTGAATATGTCATACCAGTTAAACAAGG
Source organism: Thermoplasmata archaeon (assembly GCA_021835025.1). Lineage (GTDB taxonomy): Archaea > Thermoplasmatota > Thermoplasmata > Thermoplasmatales > Thermoplasmataceae > Acidiplasma. The sequence continues at coordinate 9,899 of JAKBQY010000044.1, forward strand.
GGTCTGTGTATGTAATATTCAAATTTTTATATCTTTCATAGAGGATTTCCTTTTCCTTAATAATTTCATTATTTATGGTTGAATCAGGCAATAAGCCTTTTTCCCATCTGCTTAAATGCAATCTTAAATCATTTGTCTTTGGATAAATTCCATATACCAATTTTTCTACTTTCATTGTTCGCACATGTATTATTATTTAAAAAATATTGTTGATTTTTTTATTACCATGAGTAATAATGATAATAAATATTCATTCAACAACATCCTCCATCAATTCCATATATGGTTCTTCATCAGATATTCTTATCCTTGCATTCAATGGTATTACCATCTGTTCCTCTCCATGGCCGAATGGCGCCCCATATAATGAGGGCTTGTTTATTTCATTCATGAATTTCTGAACCACGTCCTCAATTGACGGCATTGGTTCCTCTTTGTCAAATATGGCCTTGAAATCCCCGAAGACAAAACCATTGAATTGCTCAACAATTCTGGCAAGTTTCATGCTGAAGAAATACCTATCTATATCTCCCGATGTAACATCCGTATCCTCAATGAAAAAAATTTTACCATTCGTTTCCGGTATGTAATTTGTTCCAAGCAAAGAAGCAACAAGAGATATATTTGTTCCCATGGACAGTCCTTCAGTTTTTCCTGGAATTATGTATTTTATCAGGCGATCCTCATGAATATTTAATCTGTTCGTTTTTCCTCCAAGCAGGTTCATAAAATCCTTTATTGAAGGTTTTGATAAATCATCCACATCCGAAGATACCATGGGGCCGTGAAATGTAATCATATTTGACTTGCGATTGATTGCAAGATGAAGGGCGGTTATATCACTATATCCCATCAATATTTTCGGATGGTCCCTTATAATATCATAATCCAGTAAGGAAAGAATATGAATGCTACCATAGCCACCTCTTGCACAGAATATAGCTTTCACATTATCATCCTTGAATGCACCCATCAACTCCTCAGCACGATCCTTTGCAGGAGCAGCAAGATCGTTTCTCTGATTTAATTTTTTTATATTTTTTCCAACGGAAATTCTATATCCAAGTTTTTTTAATTTTGATATTCCCCTGGACAGTTTGATCATATCCGGTGCACTTGCTGGTGCAATTATTCTTATCTCATCACCAATATTCAATTTTGCTGGTTTAATTCTATTCATCATAATCACTAAATTCTTTCTTAATTTTCTTTAATATCTCTTTATTTTCAATTATTTCCATAATTGCATTGGATGTGGCATTGATTGCTTTTATTAAATTCTTACCTGCCTTGCCTGGATTTGCAGCTTCCCTGAATTCTTCTGAATGTCCGGGCAAATTTGTCCCTATTTTCATATCTACATGTCCCGTTGGAACCATGAGACTGACATTTGCTTCATCTGTGCTTCCATTTGCCGCATCGACTATTGTATCTATGTTTAATGTGTCTATATTTAAATTTTGTAACTCATTATAGAGCAAAAGATCCAGGGTTTTATTTGGCCGGTATTCGGTATACATTGGCATCAAATCCCTGATTTCCAGGGATGTTCCATAGCCATCAGAAATGGATTTTACAAGATTTTTTATTTTAGCAACTAGTTTCTCCAGGAAGAGCGATGAACTTGACCTTACATCCACTTCCATCACAGCCCTATCTGGAACTACGTTTGATGCTTTTCCTCCTTCCCGAATAATCATTCCTATAACTGAATGCTTATCATTTTTTATCCAATCCCTCATATTGTTAATGGCTACGTATGATGTTACCAGGGCATCCAGTGCATTTATTCCTTGACACGGTGATGCAGCCATATGTGCTGCCTTCCCGGTAAATACAAATTCCATTTCAGCGTCTGCGAGAGCCTTTGATCCAACCGCCCATATATCATCGGGATGCATCCCCATGACAAAATCTATGCCCTTGAATGCACCATTGTTGGCCATTATCGCCTTGCTCCCTGCATAGGGTCCTATACCTTCCTCTGACGGTGTACCAAAAACAACTATCTTGCCTTTTTTCAGACGGTCATGAACCTTCAATGCAGTTCCAATAGCCCATGCAGATATGAGGTTGTGCCCACATGAATGCCCATTAGGCAATGCATCATATTCGGCAAGAATGCCTACCACCGGAGATCCAACTCCATATTCCGCCCTGAATGCCGTATCCATTCCAATATATGGATTTGTAATTGTAAAACCATTATCTTCTAGTGTTTTCATTAATAATTTGGAGGATTTATATTCGGTACTTCCAAGTTCCGCAAAATTATAGATATTCCTTGAAATATCCAGTATAATATTATCATATCCTACTTCTTCCATATAGCCTTATTATCATTTTACTTAAATACATTTATGAATTTTCAATGCAACTGTGATTTAATTATCTCATTTGCCGTTTCCAGGAAGAATCGTTCCTTTCCAATTGGTATGACCCCACCTGCGGCTATATCGTGTCCGCCGCCTGACCCTCCTGCCTTCTGGCATGCAATTTCCATTACACTGGATAGGTTTAACCCCCTGTTTATAAGGGATCTGGTGCCGCGAGAGGATATCTTTATATCTGTATCGCTGCGGTTGAATCCTATCACCGGCTTATCTGGTTTCATTAAATATAACCCTATTGCACCAGCAATTGGTCCAGCCATTTCAGATTCTGGTGCATAGAAATATCTCAGGTATTTTTCCTCAGTAAGTTCTGAATTTGCCCTGTATATGTAATCTATGAGCTTCGTTTTGTAAATTTTTACATTGTTTAACATTTCATCCTTTACTGAAGAATCTCCAAGAAAATATTGCACAGGTACTGAATTTTCCCCTATTCTGCTGTTTCCATCTATAATAGAAACGAGTTCCTTTGATGTAAAATCAAGATCATTATAATATACTGTATCGGTTTCCAGATATCTTATTGCATCAGCACCTGCATTATTTTCAAGAATTTTAAGGGCGAGTTTATTTGCAAGTGTTCTATTTTCATCCGCATTTAAATTAAAAATGTGTTTTTCCCAGTTTATTGAATTTTTATCAAGGAAGTCCTTCACATTATCAGGATGCCCTGTTAATCCAGAAAAAAATGGGTCTATTGAATACGTAATGGCGTCATTCAATGAACCTTCAAGATTCAATGTGTGCTTGTTTTCATATGTACTGAAATTATCATATATATCCCTATTCAAGCCAGATAACCCACCAATATCCTGCTTATCTGCAGAAACACCAGACATGAAAAATGGAAACAAATTTTTATTTTTCTCATCAATAACAAGAGAGAATATAAATGCCATTGTAGCTCCACATGCCTCCCTTGTACCATTTATACCAAAATCCCTTGCGTTGATATTTAAGCCTTTAATTTCAGATTTTTTATAAAAATGGTGGTCCAGAATGATAAAATTGTCATAGTCGGAAATGCCTGCAGCCTGGGATGATCCTGCATCAACAATAATATTCAACACATCCTTTTCTTCTTCGAAAAGTGATCTGAATCCCTCATTATCAAGGCTTTTTACATAACCAAGGTGAAATTTAATATCAAGATTTGCCAGGGTTTTCAGAAGTATAATTGAGGAACTGACACCATCACCATCATAATGGGCAAGCACCCTGACATATTTTTCATTTTTAACTTTATCCGCAGCAATTTTTAATTTTTCGTATAAATCGTTGCCAAGTATTTCATCAATCATTACAGAACTCTGTTAAGAGACCAATCTTTCGATAGGCGGCCCGTTCTTTTATAATATCTTACAAGCCTCAATATCTTTGCCATAATTAATTCTTTGCCTCTTTTATTGCTTATATCCTTCTTATTCAGCAGGAGATGCTTTGAGACATTTTTATACCTTTTTATCAGGAATGAGAGATCCTCAGGTATTTCATCCTTTACGCCATTTTCCTCAAGAATTTTTGACATTTTTTGATGCATTACGGGCCTTACCCCAGGTACTGAATACTGATCCCTTAACCTGATCCCTATCATTGAATTGGATAGACCATCCTTTTTGAATTTTAAAATTTGATCCTTAATTTCATCGTCACTACCTATCCATGAAGGCCTTTCATTCAATACAAGCCTTTTTGAACCTGATTTGCCTCTTTTACGTGTATGTATTCGTGCCATAATTATCTAAAGGATATTATTTCTATAAATTTATCTTTTGTGTTTTTTCGAGAATTTAGATTACAAAAATTCAATTATAATTTCAAAATATATTTATCATACTATTTTAATAAATCGTTCATATTCTGATATAATCTCCATTCCCACGGACCATATGGTTAACTCCTGGCCAAATATGGAATATGATTCAAAATATTTATATAAATCGGTTAAAAAATCACCCTCAGAAAATCCACCTATTATTACGTTAATATCACGTTTTTGTACAATATCGTGTATTGATGTTTCCTTTCCCTTTGGAGACATCAAAATACTCTCACCATCAAGTGATTCAAGAAAATCAATTAAATTTTGAGATTTAATGGATAACAGTACCTTATCATTATTGTTTATAACTTTCTTTTTAAACAGGTCTTCCATCAGCCCAATAAATCTATTGTATGATTTTGGAAGGTTAACCTGGGGATTTATTGAAATTACCAAATTGTTCCTTGTATGCACATATATTTCAAGAAGGCCATTTTTATTCAGAATCGATTCCATTGCCATCTGAAGGAAGATATATACGATATCCGGCCTCCCCCTACGGGTTGATTTACCCGGGAAATATTTATCTATTGAAGTGTGCATGTAATTTGAATCAAGAATCATCAGGGATGGATCCTTATGAAATTTTGATGCCATTTTTTTTATTGTGTAATCATTTCTCATATTTTCCGGTATTGTCTCCAGTTCTGCATCGGCAAGAATAAGTCTTAACATAGCATGTAATTGTTTATCATAATTTACTTTTTTCGATTAAATTTATTCTTTTATCAGTTGAGGGATGATCAAGACCCAATGACTTCAGTGTGTTCTCTGGTATTTTATCAATGTTTGATATTTTTTTAAGTGCGGTTTCAAGATACTGTTTATCCACATATTTTACTGCATTCAAATCCGCAGCAACTTCGTTTCTTCTTTTCAGGGCAGGAATTACAAAGGTTATGAAGAAAATAAGAAAAATAAAAAAAAGAGGGGAGAAAATAAACAAAATGCCGCTATTTATCAGAAAACCGAATGATGCAAAGTTCATCAGAATAATATACAACCCAAATGTTACTATGGATGTTTTTCTGTTGTGCTTCAATTTTATATGTGAAAGTTCATGTGCCAGCACTGCTATTATCTCATTATAGTCCAGTATTTCCATTAAATAATTTGTGATAAAAACATATGCTTCCTTGCTGTTTATCTCAAACGCATTTGCAACACGGTTATTAGTATCCAGTATAAACACAGATGGTTCATTAATGCCCATTTCCATTGATAATTCTGATATTTCATCATTTATAAATACATCCTCAAGTTTCCTTGATTTTCTAATCAGTAGGTTAACCATGGGATTATTAAGTGAAATGGCCCAGATAAAGAAAATAAAGGCATTCAGTATGATAAAATTTGAATATATTCTGACTACGCCAACGAACGCTTCCACAATTAAAACAACCAGAAAAAAAATTGATAAATAAATTACATATCTCCAGCTCAAATCGCTGGAAATATAGTCCATTATATTAATATCGTTTCCCCTGTATTCTATATGAATTTTATATTTTATGTAGGTAAATATGGCAATATCTGTTAAAATTATGATAACCATGGTTATAATGGTGAAAATTGAAAATTTTATCTGGGAGAGAATTATGTATGCAATGAATATAATAAATAAGGATGCTGTGGAAATAAAATTTGATTCCCTTAGAAATTTTTCCTTATCATTATCTACCATTAACTCAATAATTAATTATATTATTTAATTCTATGTTTATTATAATTATCATTTCCATTCGGAAATATTTGTCAGTATCTCCCAATACCCGGCATTATTATTGAAATTGTTTGGCAAGTTTTCTGCGGATTTTTTTGGAGAATGGTTATATTGATGGCAATGAGTGTGACAATATGCCATACATCACTTGTATTTGCTGGATTTGTGCTGAATCATGTGCAGGCAACAATTGCAAAAAAATGAATGCAGTATTGTAATACACAGGTATCACTTATCTGAACTTCTAAAACCTGTTCTCCCCATTCCTCATCTTCATTTGACTAATGTTTTATGTTATTGATTCGTTTTATATTTTGCAGAAAAATTTCACATGACTCTGTATTCTACATGGGAAATTGTAAAATTAACATAACAACTATTTGCAGGAGCAATAGTAAAATATATATACACAATAGCCGATATATTATTGAGATAAAATGGAGAGCAATAAGGAGCAAAATTCAATAATATATTTATTGGCGTACATTATTCCCTTATTAACGGGAATAATAGTTTACATAATTTATGGTGATAAAAATAAAAGATTTAAGTTTCATGGCCTGCAGGCAATATTGTTGGGTGCAGTAATTATAGTTCTTGATGTGATTTTTGGCCTTATAGGTATATTCCTTGTTCCAAAATTTCCAATAGTCGGAATTATATTTGACATAATTGTGGCAATTATATGGCTATACGGGATTTATGTTGGCTTTAAAGCATCCACTGGAACTGATATAAACATGCCGGTAATAGGTAATTATGCAAAATCAATGGTTAATTAATTTATCAACCATAATCAGTAATTATTATTCTATTTAATGACAAACCTTGTAAGATTTCACTCATTGAAAATATTTATTCCGGTATGCATCTATGCGTTGCATAAACCATAAGAGACTCACAAAACTCATTTACCTTAAAACCATATTTCATATAAGCCCCCATGTTATCCAGTTCTCTGGAAACTTGATATTTGTGGATCTAAAATACAGAGCCAATTCCCCCTCATGAAATATCTCGTGTTCTATTAGAAGTTCTATTGCTTGTAAAGGACTGATAGTTCTATAATCTTCTCCGAGATATCTTACGGAAGGAGTGCTGTCAATCCATTTTTCTTCCAGTTTATGACTATCAAATTGTGAAACTTCTGCAAAGATTTCTTCTAAAATTTTTTTCAATTCTTCCAAAATTCCATGTTTATCGTTTTCAAGAGAATGGTCAATATCTTTTCTATAGAAGTCAAGAATGCCACTCTTGAAGGCATCACGATAGCACTTTCTTATATCTAATATATGTCTAAATTGTTTACCAAAAGTACCTGCATTATCTATCGGGCATACAGTTAAAAATTCCGGGGAGATAGATTTTAGCGAGCTAGTAATCAGTGAATTATGAAATCGTAATATTTTAATTTTATCGAATAAAACTCCTGTCATTATAATACGAATTTAATTGTGAATAATAAATCTTCATATAATATTTCAAAAAGTATAGTTGGGACTCAAATGCAATAGTTATGGAAATTGAGATGGTTCCTTCTTGTTTAGACAATTATTGAACCAGGCTCTCCACAAGTCTATTTTTTATAAATAACAGGATTTTATTGTTTGTAGTTTTTTAAAATAATATGAATAACATTGTTAGATAAATTAAAATTGGGAAAGTAATGTTAAATTATGTATCATATAACAAAAACATCCCCAATAAATGATGCAAAAGTTGTTAAAAATCTTTTTATTTTGGTCTTCAAGGATTCTTCGGCGGAATTGGCCTCTCTCTGGCGAACCTATTTTTCGGTTTTTACATGGCGGTTACGTATTACGCTAACGGCTCCAGAACCTCTATTATGTTTCTTCCGATTTTTGCGGCGTTTGCCATGTTAGTCTCTCTTTCGGTATTCCGATGTAACAAGTTTTCTGAAAAATCTTAATGTTATATTCGCTGAAAGAGTATGAGGACTCTATTGGAACCTTCAAAATACATTTCATTCCGATCCTTGTAAATATTATTGATGGATACAAAATTTTTTTGGAAAGCGGCGAAAATAGGTGATATCTTTTACAATAGAGGATAGGTTGGGATTTGGACCCAAGTAGATGAGATCTGCAGTCTCACGCATAGCTACTCTGCCACCTATCCATATTTACCCTATTGTTATTTCATATATATTTTTTTTATAATGACGCATAAACTTATAAATAATGAAATAATTATTAAATTAGATGAGGAGAGTAGGAATTTATACTCATGACTTTAAATTTTACCATGACATTGTGAGAGATTTAAAAAAATGGAATATACCTTTTTTTAGCATTGTTAACTTATATTCCATCCCTAAGGACATTTCTGTTATAATGAGTTCTAGCAAGGATCAATTCAACCTGCCAGAACAGATAAAGGCGGATAATTCTTTGGAGGCAATAAGGATGTCAATATCATTATTATTATATAAGGATAAATTTATAAATATAATAATAGGCATAGATCCAGGTCCAAAACCGGGAATAGCAGTAATGGCTGATAATGTGTTGATTGAGGCATATGAATGCCCATCAATTGAAAAAATTAAAAATGAGGTTTTGAATATTTCAAGAAGTTATATGTATGAAAATATAACAATTAAAATTGGGAATGGAGATAGACCAAACAGGGACTTAATAATAAAGGAAATCAGAAATATAGCGCCATTGATGATTGTAAACGAAGAGAATACAAGTACACCACATAAAATACATGATAATGCATTGTCGGCTGCAAGAATTTCGCTTATAAATGATAGATATGATGTGAACAGGGTCCCATTAAAATTCAGTAGAAAAAACATATATGAAAAAGAATTTACGACCCTCAGGTCAATAATTTATTCATAAAAATTATTTTGTATTATTCTTTGGTTTTTTAGTTTTCTTTTGCCTTTTCCATTTTGGTGCCTTAACGGTATTTCTTTTTCCGGACACAAGTATTATGAATATTGCAAAAGCTATTGCAGCTGCTGATATATAATATACCCAATCATAGTTGGGTGGATGGCCATAATAGAAATATGTTGCTTTTGGTGCTGTAACCGAAGGATTATTAGTGGTTATATTTAAAAGATCTTTTCCCCTTGGTACAAGTGCCCCAGGAACAGTGATATTGTCATTGTATGAAGAGTTGGCCTTAATTCTTGATATATAGGATGAGCCCATTGAATGCCCATTGACACTAAAATAAACAGTAATATTATTTGCAGGTGCACTTGACGTTTTAATAGTCGCATTGAATGTGACGGGATTGCTTATATTGTATGTTGTTTCCGTGCTATATATTGTGGTCAATTTATTCTTGGGATTCATTGCTGTTTCTCTTATGAACACGTATAAATTCTCCTCCTTTGATGGTGCCCTAATTTTTGTAGTAAAATTTCCACTATTTTTTTGGAAATTATGATAGCTCAGGGGTGACAGGCCTGTGTCATTTTTTGCTCCCATTAATATGTTGATAGTATAGTTATAATATCCTGGTTTGGTTTTATTTACTGATATTGGAAAATTTTCATTTGTGTATTTATATGCTGATGCTGAGTTAAAAGTGGGTGAAGCAGCATGCATGGTTTCCGGTGTATTTAAGGATGTTATAATGACCAAGGAGGAAGCCATCAAAATAATTATGACAGTTATTGCAAGTACCTTATTTTTAATCATTTCTTTCCCTTCCTTGATCTTATTGATGAACCTACTAAGCCAATTAATATTGCACCGAGTGTTATTCCTATACCAATGTAAATTGTATCCAGTGGATTTTTTGTATAATTATTGGTCACCCCTGTACCAGATGACCCAACTGTTGAACTTATGCTGGATGTTTGTGGCGAAATTGTTTGGTTATATTCCTTTGAGTTATAGTTTGAATGTACCTGAACTTTGTCCAAACTGCTGCTCAATGTAACCCCCTTTGCAGGTTTTAAATAAACATATACCGTTTCATTTGTTTTTACAGGTATTGTTACACTTGTAACATTTTTTCCATTCGAGTAATATGCTTTTACCTTATCACTACTAAATAATTTGGCTGAATTCAATATGCTTAAGTTAACGTTGATTGGTGCATTGCCAGTATTGTTTAAATATATAGGTAGCATATATGCGCTCCCATTTGCAATGGCATACTCCTTAGAACTGGCATACATAGTGTAGTTATATATTTTTTTCTCCGTTGTAACATTCTTTGTTATTGATATAGGAGCATTGTTTGTTCCATTGATTATTGTTCCCGTTTTATTGAAATATATAAATGCACCCTTTGAATAAACCCCCGTATAGTAAACTCCAGCAGGTACATTTTTAATCGTGACCTTGCCTGATGTCATATTTCCTGAATATGGTGTACCATTATTGGCTATCAAATATACTGTCCCATTATATGGTATCCGCGATGTCGTATTGAATAACAATGTTACATTATGTTTTCCAGTTGGAGTATTAATTGCAGGAGTTAAATAAAATGTTTTTGATTGATTGTATGTAGTGAAATTATAATATGTTGAATTCGTAGCGGTTTGGTTATTTTCTGTCTGTGTAACATTGATAGTATAATTACCTGGCATTAAACCCGTTCTAATTAAACCCGAGGAATTTGTTTTATAATTATAAGATTTACCTGTTGCCTTGTCGGTTATAGTTACGGTATAATTCGATAGACCGTATCTATAGATAAGTGGGTATACTGTTAGCTTATCCATATTCACCGAAACATTGTTTGTAACATTTTTGGCAAGCGGGACCTTATATGTTGATACATTTGTAAAGTTCTTATCATTATATAGTATTCCATTCATTGTGTATGTTGCATTCCTTATACTAACATTATATGTGTAATTTCTCATATCAGGTATATTGTAATATCCTGAAGAGGCTATTTTTGCAGTGTATGTTTTGTTGTATGTACTGTTATGGAAAATAAGATTTCCTGATGTTATGGTATATGTTTTAGTAAGATTATTAAGTGCAACTGTTCCATTTACATCATTTTTTGTTATATTGTAATTTCCAAGAGGTATTTTATATGATGACGCTCTATTAGCCTGGTTCTTTGATACAGTTATATTTTTTTCCGATATTATATTGGAACCTTCCATGGTGCCATTGTTTATTGGACCTGTACTGTATACGATTTTGTCATTTCCTGGTAAACCCGTGAGGTTGTAATAGCCTGTGCTGTTTGTTGTAACAACCTGGTGAGGTATTCCATACTGGTCAAGTATTGTAACGTGTACTCCTGATAGGGACCCATTATAACCACTTATATGCCCGGAAATAGCTGCCCCTGGATAATACTGTATTATAGGATCTTCTATATTTGCAACAGCCTTTAATGGAGGCAATAATATAGATGTACCCTTATTCTCCTGTTTATATTTGTATGCCTGTTGTAGTGATACTGGTTTGAAACTATTTAATGATGTTGGATGTTTTGATGGGCTCCATAATGATGTATAATAAGCAAGTTCAAAATGGCTCATATTGAATGCCGGTGCTGCGGAAGCACCACTTCCATAATTAATGCCTGGAAGACCATTTGTTTGCCCAAATAATGATGGAGAATAGCCTATGAAAGATTTGTATATTGTAGAATTGTAGAATGCTTGTGTGTATGATATATCATATGTTATAATATTTGCCCCAGAAGGTGTTTTATTTAATGGATATTCCGCACCGCTACTGGTGACTGCAAATATATTATAATAGTTGTAGGGAACAACCTCTCCACTTGCTGTATATGTATTTGTGTCAGTTAAATAGGCAGGTGCATAGAATGTGCCAGTATTATTTCCTGCAAATGGAAACAGGGCATGTGGTGTCTGTATATAGGATATTGAAGAGCCCGTGACATTCTCAAGGGCAGAATATGCATTTACTATAGTATTCAATGAATACTTTGTTGAAAGTTGGCCCATTATGAGTGCATGGTATGCATTTGATGGATCCGTTACATTTACCTGATGGTTTCCATAAGCACTCTCCGCAAGTAAAACTTTATCAGAGGAAGATATCTTCCCCTTAATCTCTACATTTTCATATGTCATTGTTATATTCTTTGCTTCCGCACTACCAAAGTATGTGGTTAAAGTGTTCATTACAGAAGTGTTGAAATGCCCGTTGCTGAATGCTCCTGGTGTTTCCAGCAATCTTGAAATAAATAGGGATATCATATCACTCTGATTCTGTGCAAGTAAAACCTGGCCTGCACTTACGTATCCCTGCTGGAAATCATCCGCAACAGCAGGATGCCCTCCCTGTTGTGCTTCCTGGAATCCATAATCCCACCATGATAAATATGCTGGCCTATCGGCCAAAGGTAAATTAGTATTCTGCTTTGACAACCATAAAAAGGATTGGGATAGGTATGATGTTTTGTTGGTAACGAAGAGACCGTAGTTTCCAAGGTATGATGTTGAATTGGGCCTTAAGAATGATGGTATGGATGACCTTACTTTATTATTATAATGCGTGGCGGTATTGGACGGAACGGAAGCCGATAAAGCACCCATTCCTGAGGGTATTATAAGTATCAATATGATTATAAACACAAATGAAGCCTGTAGCCATGTTATGTTTGTTTTCAGGGAACGTTTCATTACATTTTGCTTGATCTTTTTTTGATTTTCTCCTTTTTTTAGTAGTTCTGCAAAATACATTATCAAACCGCCACCAAGGATTGCATAAGCCGGTGCGGCCGTAACATTGAACCTTGCTGCGGTAAAACTCATAAAAATTGAGAATATTGCAAAAATAAGAATTGAAAGAATTGTTTCGCTTCTTGTCTTAAGCCATTTATATACTAGATAGGGGATGCCTGCAATACCAAGCATAAATACCCCTGGCCCAAAGCCTGCTATATAGCCTCCAAGTGCAGGTGCTGAGGCTTCAGCTATGGTTGAATAAAGCCTTGATTTGACAAAGTAACCATCTCCAGTTATAAGTTCCTTCAGTATAACTGGATTTGTCTTGCTTAATATAAACAAGCCTGCTGCAGTTACCAGGATCATCGATGGTATGGTAATTATCCAGGGCTTCCTACCCACAACATTCACAAGCAATCCAAAGCCTATAATGAGAAGCCCCATCGCCAATGGAGGGAAAAACCATGGCATTAACATATGGGTTGAATAATAATAATAAAATCCAAATGGGAAAGAAAACGCTATGAATAATGTTGTCAAATAGGTTAAATAACCAGTTGGCCTTTTTGTTAAAATGTTAAAAATTAACTGTACTGCAACGTATATCAGTATTATAACTTCTATATATGGATAACCCTGCCATATCACTATGAGTCCACCAAGTGATACAGCGGCCAGCAATGCGTATACAGTGGAAAGATTATTTTCACGATAATATTTACCTATAGATTTAAAATATGACCTGAAATCGGTCAATTTATTTATTATTTGACCTTTATTTGCAGTTTTTATTGCCATTTCAAAGAAATAAATTGCAAGAAATGCAAATATTAATTCTGGTGTATGTGCCCTGCCATCTGTCAATATACCTGATGTCAGATTGCTTGGCATTATTGTATATAAAAGGGCAGCCATTATTCCGGCTTTTTTCCCAAATATCTCCTTTGTAATCAAATATACTGGAGCTATTAATAATGCACCGTATATGGCATCTGACTCCTCAAATACAAAATATGCCGCCTTGCCTAGGCCAACAAATGGTGATACCACATATGCACCGAAAACGACGCTCCATTGATAAAACGGAGGCCTGTAATTATACGTTCCAGCTGGGTAATTTATGGCATTCGTGTATATAAGCTGCGTATGGTAATGTAATATATATGTAACTATAAAATAGTTAAAATAGGGATCACTTCCCCCCGATGTGTTCAAAAACGGATATGCGAATGCTACAGACCACGTGAAATAATTGGCCAGAAATAGATAAATTGCTATTAATATGGCCACTATTGGAAATTCAGGATGCCTGAGTATTTTTTCTCTAATATTTGCTTTAGTGTTCATAATCAGTTCTCTTAAATCAAATCTTAATATAAAAATTTACTTTTATTTTATTAATATTATATTTAACAATTTGCAATATTTTAAAAATTGTATTTAAATTCACAATGTATTATAATATATTATCCATTGTTCATTTATGAACCCGTGGATTTATCGATGCCATGATCAAACCTTATTTTGGAATAAAATTTGTTTTTTAAGGTTTTTATATATACCACCAGAATAATGGAAATAATTACATATGATGCCAGGATATAATTTATTACAACAAAATAGCCAGAATTGCTTATAAAACTGAAAATGAATGCTATACTTAAAAAAAGTGAGGATAATGCCGGAACCAGGAATTTTCTTCCCATATGGTATTTTATCAGGGAAATATTTGCAAATATATGTATTATAATATATAGAAAACTTATCACTCCAGCTATAATTACAAAGGCAGTAAAGGCACCTATAAGATATGTGCTTGAAATTGATATTGCCAGGGATAAAATAAACAAGAGGACCATCAATTTCCTGATATTCAATTTATAACCAAAATTGAAGTCGCTGTGAAACCTTGGTATCATATTCATAAATGCATTTAGATATGAAACACTTAGATTGAACCCACTAAAAATACCAAATAAAGAAAATATTATCATAAATATATAACCAAATTTATCTGAAATTATGCTTATTATATAGAGCGGATTGACTTCATAATTTAATAATCCCTTATATCCTATAAAAAATACAAGAGCAAATGCCGAGATACTCATGATTATGCCTGATATTGTAAATGAAATCAAAAGTGATTTTGGGGTGTTTCTTGGTGAAACATTAGTTTTTTCGGACAGAAAAATACTTGATCCCCCGCCAGAAAAAGCAAGTATTCCAAATATAATGCCAAAGAAAAATGGATTGAATTTGAATTTTATCATTGAAATTGAAAAATCGGGATTTCTATATATGAAAAATATTGTACTTAAAAACAGTATGAAAATAATTTCCAGTAAACCTGCAATCAGTGTATATTTGATTGAAATTTTTAGGCCGCCTGCAACCGTCAAATATACAAGTCCGATAAATAATATGATTATTAAATATTGTGCAATTGTTTTAGTGACCCCCGACAGATTCAATATTGATGAGAGAAAAGCAGAAATAAAATCAGCTATATTTGGTACGGTTAACAGGGAGTATCCCAGAAAAAGAAGAAATATAAAAATGCCAGCATCCTTTCCGAGGAGATTTCCAACGTATGAATAATATCCACCATTTGTGATGAATATCTTTGAAAGCCCATATATGGAATAGAGGGTGAAATATGAGAGAAGGAATGAGAATATTATCACAAGGGGCAATAATATGCCTGAATATACTGCAATTACAGAAAATAATGCTATAAAATCAAGCATAGGACCTATTGATGTAAATGATTGCATTACAGCATGTTTTAACGATATCTCTTTCATGAATAAAACAGGTATTGTGATATATTATAAATACATATTTTTTACCAAGTGGCATCCTCTCCCGACTATCGTAAAGAGATTCCTGCTTTAACGATCTGACTCGCCATTACAGAAAGGGGCTTTTTGCTCACTATAGGCAAAATTTCACCCAAAAAAATTATCCAGGTCAATCTCAAAGAATGTTATGGGATTTGCTATTCCATATTGTTCAAGTATTACTGGATTTGCCTCTCCTATTATTCCAACATTTTTTTCCAGCAATTGAATGTCGCCACCCCTGCCTTCAATGATCCCTGGATGTTTGTTTGCTTTTATTTCCAGAGGTCTATTTAATATTCTTTTATTGAAATAATTCACAACCTGGAAAATATCGGAATAAGATGCCTTAGAATCTGTAAATAAGGCACATAATTTTGTTATCTGTTTTCCACCAACAACTACATCGCCTATTTCAAAAATTTTTACTGGCAATTTTCTTCTTTTATTGATTCTGATGAGATCCAGCACTCCGGGAAATAAACTATCCCGTACAACGGAATAATCAAGGCTTTTGGGATTCTGGATATACACATTGCCTGAATATTTTAGATTATCATAAAATGACTTTGAGTTCACAACAAAGGTCTTAACTTCCTGGTAATTTATGGATATCATTATGTCCCTTGCTATTCTGATGTGGTCGTTTTTATAATATGGATTTCCGGTTCTGTATATATCAATTTGCTTTTCATCAATATTTTTAAAACCGTAGGATTTTGCAATATCTTCAACGATATCAACCGGTCCCATAACATCTATCCTATTTCCAGGTACATTGACTTTATAACCCTTATATGAAATTTCACAGCGATAACCCATTTTCCTTAGGAGAGTTATTGGATCATCAATAGTTATCCCCGTTATATTTTGTATTACACGATTATTTATATTAAATTCCCTGAAATCATAATCAAGCAATGAAGACATTTTTTCCGATTCCATTCCAGAATCGCATATAGAAATTTTATATCCAAGGTATGACATCTCATACGCAAAAAGATAGAAAGTGTTTCTAACAGCATTGTAATCAGTTCCAGTTATATCAAAAAAAAAGTGTTCTGTTTCCTCCGTTACCTTAGATTTTATACCGTTTATTATTGGTGGCATGGATAACACATCATTTGCTGAATCCAGTATTACGGGAACCTTATTCTTTGATACTATAAGTGATTTGAATTCGATCCCTTTTTCGTGTGTGCGTATTATATCACCTGCTGTTCCCGTAAAATTATCATACGTTGTGAATTTTAATTTGGTTCTATCCTCCATTTTATATACAAATGGAGGCCTGATTTTTTCCATGTCGTGAATGCCAATTGATACTTTCTTTCTTGATTTGCCAATACTGTCATGAAGTCTTTCCTGGTATTCAATAATATGGTTAAAAAAATGGCCTATCTTTTTACCACTCGCCTCAAAGGCCAGCAAATATGGTCTTTCGTTAAGAACTTCATTATCCGGATTTATGCTGATATCAGACCTGTTTATTATCCCCTTCAATTTAAAATTATTATCATAGTATGTTTTCATGCTTTCTTTTAATGAATAAAAGGAAAATAAATCCGGCCTGTCGGGGTTCAATTCTATTTTTATAGATGAATCATCCTCTTCAATTGAATAACCTATAATCTCGGAAAAATCAAAAAATTTTTTGTAGTAATGTTCGCCTATATCCTTTTTTAAAAGGTCTTTATCCTCCTTAATAACTACCATTAAAAAGTTTATGCATATTATTTATTTAATTTTTGGTTTTGGCCTTTGCATATTCTCTTAAAATAATTCTTATCAAATCTTCTATTGAAACTGCATTGCCATTTTTAACCTCTGTTTCCAGGTGCTCATATATTTTACCAGGCAATTTTAAATCCACATCTGTTATTTTAGTTTCCTCATTTTTCTTGATAAAATCGTTTATTGCCTCACGTATGGCAGTGGAAATGCTGGGATAGTTTTGTTTATCTACAATTTCCTGCAACTTTTTAATTAAATCCTCTGAAATTCTAATGGTAATTCTATATGGAACTGACATAGATAAGATTAAATTAACTATTAATATAAAGTTTTCTTAATTAATGAAATGATTGAGAATAAAGCGGAGGAAAATAATGTATTATTTGATAAAATATGGCTATGATGGAAAATCATTTTGTGGTTTTCAGAGAGATAATGGGGACAACAGTGTGGAAAATACTATATTAAAAATTCTTAAAAATTACGGGATTTCTGATAATATGGAAAGTGCTGCCAGGACAGATAAAAATGTATCTGCAGCTGGAAATGTTTTTTTAATAAATACTGAAGAAAATATAGAAAAAATTATGAAAATATTAAATTCTCAAATAAAAAATATGTTTTTTTATGCATATTTTAAATCAATTGCCTATATAAATCCAAGACATAATGAATTAAAAAGATATTCATATATTATATCCAAAAAATACGATATAAATACAATGATGAAAATTTTAAAAAAATTTATTGGAACGCATGATTTTATTAATTTCTGCAGAAAGGATAACAGGAATACAATAAGAACAATAGAAAATATAAATTATGATGAGTTGCAGGATTTTTTTCTTATAAATTTTTATGGTAGAAGCTTTATCTGGCATCAAATAAGAAATATAATGGGCTTTGCAATTAAATATTACAATACAGATATAGATCCATTTTTATTGAAATCGCATTTCAGTTATATTTCAAAACCGGATCAATTAATCCTGATGGATATTGTATACAAAGGGATAGAATTTAAAAAATTCCGGTCTATTTACTCAAAAAAATACATTGAAAATCGTTTGATAAACATAAATACTGAAAAAATTATATACGATGTTTTTTACAATTTAAATAAATAGCCCATACTCTATTGTATATTGGTCTATAGCAAATTATATTCCATTACATACACATGATAATTTAATAAAAAATAATGTTAAATATAAAATTGTGCTTAAGTGATGATGGAAACAAAAAAATTATTCCTGAATGATTCATATTTAAAAGAATGTGATAGTAAGGCTGTTATGGTTGAATTTACGGACTTAACAATTGATCAAACAATATTTTATCCCACCTCATATGGCCAGCAGAATGATCAGGGAGAAATAATAGTAGATGGTAAAAAATTCCAGGTTATTGATGTCTGGGAAGATGGGCAGTTTGTTCATTTGATATCCCTTGATACATATCCACAAGATATAAGTGGAAAAAGCGTTCATCAAAACCTCAACTGGGATATCAGGTATGGCCACATGAAGTTCCGATCGGCAATGTTTATACTCGGGGGGCTTGCGTACAAATTTTACAATGCAAGATCCAGGATAAGTCAAACGTATGATGACCGAGCGTGGATTGATATCTATATAGAC
>JAKBQY010000055.1 GCA_021835025.1 Thermoplasmata archaeon
GTTTTAAATAATTATAATATTACTGCGACTGCTTTTTTGAATAAAAAATGTCTAAATATATTTATACAAGGTAATTTATATAAACAACTAACTTATAATGAGGTAATATTACTCATATTGCATGAATTTGCCCATGTGAAATATATGCATGCAACAACGAAATTCGTTATAGGCAACTCGTCAATATTTTTCTTCTCACTGCTTTCTTTAATATTTATTCTTGGGTATTTCAACACTATTCTAATTATATATTTCGTAATATCATTCGTTTATTTCATGTTTTATATTTTATTTAAAAATATGATAAACGTACATTTTGAAATTAGGGCTGATAAATTTGCAATTGATCATTCTGGTAATATTAATGGAATGCTTTCATTATTAAAGAAGGCATATGATTGTGTTTTTAAAACAGACCCTAGAAACAAGGTGGAAACAAAAAAATTTATGGATAAAAGACGGTATAGAATTACAGGGAGTAAATTATGAAAATATTAAGTCTAGGTGATAGATTCATAATCTATCTAATCGAACAATCTTTTTTGATATCTTTAACATCTATGGTAATTCCGGTTTTTCATATAAAAGCAGTTTTCCTTGGATTCTTTGTAGCATATAAAATTGATTTTATTATGGGTTTTGAGCACATATTTGATACTTATTCAGGATTTTTAAATATATTGATATTATTTGTTTTATCATTCACATATTATTCAATTGAAACATTAACCAGGAAAGGAATTGCAGAAAATATATTCAGGGTAAAAGTAGTGATTATGTAACATAATTGCTGGAAATTTTAAATTCTTATCTAAATAAAATTCAATTTAAGATCAGTATAAAGAAACTATAACTATAATTGATATGAAAGCAATTATCATGTATATCATATATGTGCTTATTGAGCTATTCATAATTTTATAGCTTATATATTTTGTTAACTTTCTATATGATGATGCTGTTCTTATCATGAAATACCAGAATACATCAACCGTTTCAAGTTCATTTTTTCCACTGTGGGTTTTCAGTATTTTTTTCAGCATCAATCTTATATTGCTTGAATATATGAATGAATTGTATATCTCATTATTTTCTATACCTGTATTCCAGCGCTTTACACTTCTTGTTTTTGGCTTTCCAAATATTATGTACGCAAGCAACGTAAAAATAAGTATTATAAATGCAATATATAATGGTGATAATAATCCAAAATCAACGGAACTGAATCTTGATTCTATCATGAATCCATTGAATATCAGAACATTGGGTATACCGGAAATATATTCTTTGCCTATCAATAAAAATGATATTAAAAATAGAAAAACAAGCAATGCTCCGGTTGAAAAAATTGTATATGTTTCCAGGCTGTTTTTATTCTTTTTATTATTGCGATTATCCGTGAAATAATAAACTTTAAACATTGCTGCGGTGGCAAATCCCTCGCCCATTGCAAGTAGTGAGCCACCGATTATTGAAGATATTCCTATTGTGCCCTGAAGAAAAGCGCCCATGAAGAATGATTCAAGTATCATCCATGTTCCTAGGCCGCCAAGGCCCGGAAATAAGCCCGATAATGAGGATAATATAAAGAATTTTCCCACCTGGTTTAAAATGCCATTATTCTCCGAAACACCACTGAAATATTCTGTCCCTGTATTGCCTATCGTTAAAAAAAGGCCAGTTTTTGCTATTGAATGGGCCATTGCAAATATTAAAATAGATATCAAGACAAATGTTCTCAGTATATTATTATTGATTGCAACATATAGTCCTATAGCAGACAACAATGTGCCATTGTTTTCTATAGTGCTGAAACCTCCTAAAGATTTCATATTTTCAGATATGTATGCATATAGGGCTCCAAACATAACGGATATTATTCCAATTGCCATAAACAATACCCCAATTATTTCCGATACTGGGGACAGTAAAGCAAGTTTTGTGATGCCGTATACTCCCATTAATGTCATTGTTGCACTGAATATTGCAGATGAATTTGCTGGTGCACTTCCATGGGCTATTGGAAGCCATTCACTTATCATAAAAGGAGTTAGCCCCATCTTTGACATCGCTCCAAGAGTGAATATTAATAAAACATAATCATTGTTTATTTTATTGAAAGTAAGGCTTCCAGTGTAGTAATATGATAATATCGCAGATACTATAATTAAAATGGTTGAAATTTCAGAAAAGAACATAAAAACATAGGCTTCTATATCATTTTTTTTATTTATTGCAACTGTTAAATACGCAGGTACGGACATTATTTCCCAACCAGCTATGAATACAAAAAAATTATTTGCATACAATATTGTCATCATTCCCGCTATTGTTAAAATAAATAATGGGGCCAGCCATTTTCCATAGTTTTTTCCATACGATAATGAATATATTGATGTTATTATCCACACTATTCCTGCTATTAAATAAAAATAGGTTAGGTAATCAAATGTTTTATATGTGAATACTATAAAAATGATTGACGATATTGCAGATAATATATATCCTGAACTTCTGTATTTTATTGATATAATGGACGCAAGAAAGATTAAAATCAATGGTAAATAATATATAATATTCATTTTATATCACCTTTATATTTTAAAATGGCAGATATTATAGTATATGGACTTGGAGGGCACCCAGCTATTTCAACGTTAAATTTTTCATTTATTGAAGATCCTATTATACCTCCGGTTAGTGCACATGATCCAAAACCTATGATTACCTTGGGATCAGGCATTGCATCATAGGCATTTTTTATAACATCATGCATATTCTCTGTATAAACACCCATTAGTAAAAGGGCATCAGCATGTCTTGGCGTATTTGAAAGAAATATCTTGAACCTGTTCGCATCATACTGCGGATAAAATATTGAGTTGAATTCCGCATTGCAGGCACCGCACGTTCCGGAATCCAGGGGATATATATAGAAAGATTTTTTGAACATTTCAGGCATTGCATCATTTATTTTATATATTTTTTCATCTTTTGTGGGATTAAGATCACATTTTCCACAGTAAATACATTTATTTTCATCCCATTCCCCATTTTTAATGGCATTCACCGGGCAATTATAATCGCTTTTACCCTCAAGTTTAGATGGATAATATGGTTTATATTTATCTTTAAAATTTTTTTCCGTTTTTATACCCTTTTTTATGCCCCTCAAAAACCACTGGCTCATATGAAATTCACCTCCTTTTCGGATATCCAGATACCAAAGCTTTCCCATACAAAGAAAAAGTCTGTGAATATGTTTCCCCGCATCGCCTTTTCAAATAATTTAATATTTATATAGGAGGGTGAAACCATTATAATATCATTGATTTTCCCATCTTTTATATCTAAATGGTAAAACAAGTCACCCTGGGGTGATTCTATCCTTGCATTGCCGGACCCACTTTTATTTAAATCGTAATCTTTATTTATATTTTCCTTTACTTTTATATTTTCTATCAATTCAATTGAAGAAAAAATTTCATCCGATCTTACCATGAATCTTGAAAATACATCGCCAGAATTCATTGTAAATATTTTATATGATTCATAAAATAATGAACGTGAATCCAGCCTTGCATCATAATTATATCCGGACGCCCTTGCTGCTGGGCCTGTTGAATTTATATCCTTTACAGTGCCATTTTCCTGTAACCTATCCATAAATATTTTGGAAGCAAGTAAATCCTCATATATACTCAAAAATTCCTTTTTTATTTTTAAAATGTTTTCGTTTAAATTATTGAAATTGCACCTTACATTATTTATATAATTTGCACCAAAGAAGTACCTGTGCTTGAATGCTTCGGATATTATCCTAGAAACCTCTTCAATTAAATATGAGAGTTGTTTCTCAGGAACTGAAAAACCAGCGGATTCTGTTAAACCCTTTACTATGTGAAGGTTTGATCTTATTCTTTCGAGTTCAATTTCAATTACCCTCTTATTATTTGATTCGTTATTTTCTATATTCAGTGCATTTTCCACTGCAAGTAAAAAACATATTGAATTTGATGCACTGTGATAGCCGTTGATCCTCTCTATTTTTAATAAAGCATCGTATATATTGTTGTTTAAAATTTTTATATTTCTCCTTTTAAATGATGAATCAACCCTAACAGAATTTATTTTTTCTCCGGGTGTTATTATTTTAAAATTCACGGATTCCTCCAGACCGCCAGCGGAAGGTCCGTAATTGAAAACCATCTCCCCGGGAAGTTTTTCATTTATATCTCCCTCATTTTCTCCTGATAATTTTACAATTTTATTTAAATATGCATCGTAATTCTTATATCTTCCAATATATCTTCCATTTTTTTTATTAAAGGATTGCATTTATTATCACCAGAAATATTATTCCTATTGCTATTGATATTATTCCAGAAATTAGGGGTATAATTGAGCCGGACTTTTTACTATATTCATATTTCCCACGAAATATCATCCTTGAAACATTCAAATTTATTGAAACAAAGGCTATGAATAATGAAAACACGATTATTATGAACTGTGCATAGAAATGTATGCTCAGAACAGAATATAGAATTAAAAATTCACCAAAGAATGTTCCATATGGGGGTGTTCCAGTTACGGCAAATGATGATAACAGTAATGAAGCAGATATTCTCTTATTTGCCATGAACCCGGATATTTTATCCATTTCCTTTGTTCCAGATATATGCAATATATCCCCTGTTGTATAGAACGCCCCGGCTTTTCCAAAGCTATGCGACAATAAAAGCAATAAGGAACCTATTAAGCCTATTCTTGTGCCTGTTCCGAGACCTATCAATGCAATATTCATGTTTTCCATTGTTGAATATGCAAACATTCTCTTGTAATTGTGTTGGTAACTTAAAAATAAGGCGGCAAATAACACAGATATTGTTCCTGCCCATACAAATATCCCTTTCATTGGAAATATTTCATATATCCTGTATAATACATATAGTGCTGTGGGTAATAAAACGCCGGAAAACATGGCACTTACAGGTGCAGGCCCCTCACTGTGTGCATCCGGCAACCATGTATGAACTGGAAAAATTCCCACCTTGGTTCCGAAACCTACGAGGGCTATGCCAACAGCAAGTCTTACTGTGAGTGTATCGGAAATTTTCTCTGCAAGTATTGTGGTAACAGTTAAGGTACCAAAGGAATAATAAATTAAAATTACTGAGATAAATGCAAATGTCACACCGGCGGAAACTATTATGATATAACGCCATGTTGCTTCTAAAGATGTATCAGATTTTTCAGTTATTAACAGCAGCGCGGATGATATTGTCGTCGTTTCAATACCAACCCACATGAAGCCATAATTGTTTACCATAAGTGCAAATTCCATGGCAACATAAAAGAAATTCATTAAAAGATAATATAAATTCTCTGAAATTCCACTATTTTTAATATCGTGCACATATTTTCTTGAATAGAGCGTGGACAGTAAATATATTGAACTAACCATTAGAACAAAGATAAATGTAACATTGTCTATATAAAAAAACCCTTTATATGGATTCAATAAATATAAGGGAATGAGCATAAAAACCTCTATTATTGCCCCTATTGTGGTGGAATTTTTTATATTTTTATAGAATATTGACGCAATTAACGGTATAACAAGTATAATTAAAGGGATTATGATCATCCTCTCAACTCCTCCATTTTTTCATGCACATTCTTTTCTATGCTTATTACCGAAAATATCACAACCAAAATTAAAACATCAAGGAAAACGCTGCTTTCTATAATTATTGGAACAGGCAACAAAAATACTCCAAGAATTATCAAGGAATTTTCCTCCTCAACATATCCAAGAACTTGGGCTATTGTTCTTTTTCTTGAGGCTATTAAAAATAACCCTTGGAAAAATAACAATAATGGAAATAATAAAATATTCTTTACAGGGTATGTTATAGTAACAATATGTATAAATGATATTGAATAAACAATGAATATCGATATTATAATAAATATAAAATCAAGTATTAACATATAAGTTGTGCTAACTTTAGATTCATAGACATAACTTAAACTTCTTGGAATTTTATTTATGAGAAAATATGTTACTAAAATAACCCTCAAAAATATAACAAGAATCCCTAAAATAATGAATGTATAGCTATTTAAAATGATGCCAAAAATGAATGATATCAATGCAATCATTGAGGATTGAATGGCAAGCCCTAAAACCATTGATCTTAAATATTTTTCCGATTGAATGTGAAATCCAGTTATTGCCAGAAATGCAGCGATTAAATAAATAATAGTATACATTATATTCATGAAATTACCTCCGTGAGTATCAAAAACAGTATTGAAAATATGAATGCAACAGCCAAATAATCTATAACCTTAAATAACCTGAGTTTGGCCAGTGAGGTATCAATTATTAAAACTATAAAGATCAAAAATAACCATTTTAAAATCATAACCGGAATATTTAATAAAAATCCTGGAAATGTATTTGTTATTCCCCATGGAATTAAGAAAACATTCAAAAGAACCGATCCTAAAAGATACTGTTTCATATATGATGACCATTTGTTTATTCCCAAAAGTTTCCCACTGTATTCATAATCTATGCCTGAATCTATCATGCCCATTTCCTGCTTTCCCTCACTCTGTGTTGGTATTTTTCCAGTTTCGTATAAAAATATCATGAAGAATGCAAATATTGCGAATAAATGAACGAGGCTCAAATTTGATAACGGATGGCTTATTAAATAATTATTTGTTGTGTAGGGGTTGTCAGTTCCTGTTATTAATGCAACGGCAAAAAATACAGTTATCAATGCACCCTCGCTGAAAAAATTGAATGACAATAACCTTGATGCACCCATTGAGGAAAAATTGCTTCCTGAATCCATTGTTCCTGCTATTTTTATAAATGCTGCTAAAAAAAATAAAATTGCGCCTGCAAAGAAATCACCTGATGCAGTGAAAATTATGGGTTTTGACATGAATACTGGAATTATCAGGGCAATTAATGAATAAACACCAAAAGCTGCATATGGTGCCATTATAAATATTTTTGATGAATTTTCAGTAATCAATGTTTCCTTTTTCAATAATTTAAAAATGTCATAATATGGCTGAAATATACTTGGCCCATGCCTTGATTCTACATTTGCCTTTAATCTTTCAAAAATTCCTATAAAAAGTGGTGAAACGAAAACCACAAAGAGATACTGAGAGAATGTCTCCACAATTAATCCAAGCATAATCCTACCTTTTATGATCTGTAGACGTCATCATCTCCGATGAGCATTGTGGAAACGTCATTCCTTTATTGTATATTGTATAACATTATTTAAATTTTATTTTCATTTATTAAGATTTTAAAACGGATTTAATTATAATATTTAAAATATAAATTCTCAAATAACAAAATAATGACAATACTTTTGCATTTATCGGGAAAATGATAATGTTTTGTAGTTTTTTGTGGTTTGTGTAAGCGGCGAAGGATATTCCCGCCTGTAAAAATGGCCGTTCTCGCCTTCGCACCTGATACTTTCCAATGCATATATCCCTTGCACCATTATGGGATATTTCTATTACCCATCTATGATTCCCTGCTTCCATATTATCATCACTATAAAGATAATACCATATGGGAAATTTCTCCATATTAGTTGCGGATATGTGGTAATTATTAGATACAATACAATACTCCATACAAAAAAAGTCGATAGTGCAAATGGGAAAAAATTCCATCAAAATTCTATGGCCCAATGTTTGGCATATCGTTATATTTTTTTGATTTCAATTTCATAATTATCCATCTTTTTATTTACATTGATTTTCTTATCGTTAAATTCAATGCTTACTTCCTCATTGTTTAAGTAAAATTCAAATTTACCTGTTCCATAAATCAGTATCTTATTTTTGTATACAATACATGAATTATTTTTTATATATAATGGATATTTTTCTTCCGTTTTTATTCGCGTTTTCCCCCTTATCAAGGAATTATCCCAAAAATTTATCCATTCACCTTCGGGTAAATATACATATCTAAAATCATTATTTTCATTTATCTGTGGAGCATACATTATATTATCCATAATATACTGGTCATTTACATAATATGTATTCTCATCACCGGGATAATCATATGGCAATGGTGTTATTACAGGAATTCCATCCTTGTGTGCTTTATAAATTGCTGAATAAATGTAATCAATGAAATCATACCTCAAATTCACCGTTTCAATTATGTCATTTTTGACATTATCTGGCATTAAAAATACTTCCTGGTCACCATTATCAATGTTTTTATGGTTTCTGTAAAATGGAAATAATAGAGCCATTTTATAATATGCTGATAGAAGTTCGGGCGAGGAATCTCCAAAGAAACCGCCAAGATCACATCCCACTACAGCAATGCCTGAAATGGATAGACTAGATACCATTGATATCTGAAGTTTTAAATCGTCCCATGAGGGCGTATTGTCTCCAGTCCATATTGCAGCGTATTTCTGTATTCCTGCATATCCTGACCTTGATAAAATAAAGGGTTCTTTATTTATTTCAGTTAATGCATTGTAAGTTGCCATGCACTGCATATAGGGATATAAATTTCTCACATTTCCATGTTTTATTTTTGTTCCATCATCAAGTTTATGAAGTGCATTTTCAGGAATTAAATGGCTCTCCGTAAGCACAGTTGGTTCATTCATGTCAAGCCATATGCCATCTATTCCTTGTAATGACCATGATTTTATGAGTTTTTTCCAATATTCTCTAGCTTTTTTATTAAAAAAATCTGGAAAAACAGAATCGCCTGGCCACATGGTCTCGTTATAAATACTACTGTCATCATTTTCAATATAATTTCCTATTCCCTGTTTAAATACATCATAGTTCTGGTCAAGTTTTATACTTGGGTCTATTATTGTTACAATTTTTATGTCTTGATCATGTGCCCTTTTTATAAATTCACTGCCATCACCGTACCTTTCTTTATCCCAAGTAAATAATCTATAACCATCCATGTAATGAATATCCAGATAAATTGAATCAACTGGCATTATGTTTTTATAATCTTTTATTATGTTTAATGCAATTTCTGAGGGATAATATGAATATCTGGAAATTCCATGGCCTATACTCCATTTTGGCGGCACAAATGTTTTTCCTGTCAGTGAAATGTATGAATTAACTATTTTTTTAATATCATCGGATTTAAAAATATAAAATTCAAATGAATTGCTTTTAACAAGTATTGTAGTTTTGTTATATTCTGAAACGCCAAAATCAAACGAGATATACCCGGGATAATTTATAAATAGCCCAAGAGATTTTCCATGGTTTACGTTTATAAAAAATGGTATTGACAAATATAGCGGATCGCTATTTCTTGCATAGCCTATCAGGTCAGTATTTAATGAAACCAAGACCTTCCTTTTTTTATCTATATTTGTTGCTTTTTCTCCAAGCCCCAAAATATGGGAAGAGATGTTAAGTTCAAGCTTTATTTTAACCCAATTTTCCGTTTCATTTAATTCTATGTTGTTTTTTAAGAATATATCGGGGGTTTTACTTAATTTTTTTTCATTATTTTTTTTAAGGCCAATAATTGGATTATAATTATTTACTAAAATTCTGTAATAATTATCGGATTCAAAGAATGTAACCTGCATTTTTTTAAAATACCCTACTTTATATAAATTTTTTGATATCCACATTATGTATTCTTAATGTTATTTTATTCTTTTAAAATTATAAATAATAAAAAATATTATATTGCCAAGGGAAATTATTGAGATATAATGCTTCTCAAACAATTATCACATATAAAATTATAATAATTGTTGATATTTTATATATATTTCACATACTATAGTTTTGAGTATTAAAATTTGAATAACTTATAAATATAAGAAGATTATAAAAACAATGTGATTTATTAATGACAGAAATTGATCCAAATATAAAACCAAAGAATAAATTGCTTGTTTATGTGGTGATTATAGTAATGATATTGGCCGCAGTTGGAGGGGTAGTTGCATTCCACTATCTTTATAAGCCTGCAAAAAATGTTGAGACAATAACTATTGCAGCACCAGTATATTATACCTCATCAGCAAAGTGGACAAATTATCTTAATAATGTATCAAAGGCATGGGAGGCAAACCATCCAAATGTGAAGATTAAATTTGTAGGTCCTTCTGGTGCCAGTTCTGAAAGTGCGTATTACACGAAATTAAATCTTTTAACTGAGTCTAAGTCGA
Source organism: Thermoplasmata archaeon (assembly GCA_021835025.1). Classification (GTDB taxonomy): domain Archaea; phylum Thermoplasmatota; class Thermoplasmata; order Thermoplasmatales; family Thermoplasmataceae; genus Acidiplasma. The sequence goes on from JAKBQY010000055.1 coordinate 10,242, forward strand.
CGGCTCCAACTATTATGTTGGAAGATATGTTTTATACTGCAACATATAGCCATTCAGGGGTTCTAGCCCCATTAAATTCGTATGTAAATAGCTCATTTACATCAAATATATATTCATCGGCATTAGGCCAAATGACCATAAACCATACAATATATGGTTTACCCGCTCAGGTTACGGACACTCTTATATATTATAATACTTCAATATTAAAAGAAGCGGGAATACATACACCGTGGAATCCCAAAAATTGGACGGACATAATAAATGCTGCCCAGAAAATAAACAGTACTTTAGGCAGTAAAGGAGTTGTACCAATAAATATATACCAGGGAGTAAAAGCAGATGAGGCCTCTTCATTTACGGGTTTTGAAACAATGTTGTATGGAACTGGAAACGGCCTGTATAATTTTTCTGATGGTAAATGGTATGGTAATAATCCGGGGTTAAACGCAACACTTGGCTTTTATAAAACCGTCTTCGGTAAAGGTTATGCCCAGGCATCATTAAGCCATACACCTTACGTTACAGTGGGGGAATACATGCAAGAGGGTAAACTTGGCATAGCTATAGACGGTTCATGGATGTACGGATATCAATGGGCACCCAATGGAGAACACCCCATATCCAATTTTAGCAAATATATAGGTGTGGCGGCAGTACCTACTGAAAATGGGCAAGCCCCCTATAATACAACCATGGTAGGTGGCTGGGGATGGGCCATGTATAGTGGTATACCGAATTCAGAAAAACCAATAGTGGCATCATTTATGAAAACGCTTGATAATACAACAAACCAGATAACCCTAAACCTCCCCGGACAGGCACTTGCAGGTGGTTTACCAACAGCAAAAAATGCAGTGAATAATTCATTATTTAAAAAACTAATGCCAACGGACCCCTATCTTGATACTTTCTATGCCAATCTATTGAAAAATGGACATTACAGACCACCAGTAGCAACATATCCAAAGGTTTCTTATTTATTGCAGAAAGCGATGAGTGATGTGGTAAGTGGCAGTTATTCAGTTTCAACTACTTTATCACGTTACAGCGGAAACATTAATACAACTTTAGGAGCGGGCAGTGTGTCGCCTTCAATATCTGCATTAAATGCCCAGAATTTAAACTATCATTATAACAGCAATAACCTTATGCTTATCACAGCAATGGAATCATATATAAATTATAATCTTTATAATTTATTATTATGGTGATAAGTAATGCTTAAAGCTGCTAAAAAAAAATTTAATATGCAAAATCTTATTTATTTGGTTTTTATTCCAACATTTATTTATCTCGGAATTTTTTTCTTATATCCCATATATCTCTCGATTAAATATTCATTTACCAATATTTCATTAACTGATATTGGAAATTATACATACCTAGGTTTTTTAAACTACCATAACCTATTCACAAGTGGAACGTTTATAAACTCCATATACACAACTGTAATATTCCTGGTGGTTTCTGCAATTATAGGTCAAATGTTTCTCGGTATTGTGGTTGCATATTTATTATCCGTAACACAAAAATATTTTAGATTGATAATAACTTCAATAATACTTGTAGCGTGGGCTACCCCACAGGTAACTGCCGGTATTATGTGGTATAGTACGCTTAGTTATATCCCTTCAGGTACTGTAAACGTATTTTTGGGCTATTTTGGCATACATTCCATAAATTTCCTATCCACACATCTTGCATTAATGTCGATAATAATTGCAAATGTATGGCTAGGACTTGGTTTTTCCGTATTGATATTTTCATCAGGCATTAGTGGAATAAGCCCGAGTATAATGAAAGCGTCCAGAATAGATGGTGCAAACCCATTTACAAGATTTTTTAGGATTGTTATACCCTTATTAAAAAAAAGTATCATAACAGATTTATTGCTTATAACATTATTTACATTGGGTGCATTTACACTTGTTTATGTGATGACTGGAGGTGGACCTGTAAATTCTACAAATATTATGACTATATATCAGTATAGAACGGGGTTTTCACTATTTTCCCTGGGATTGGCCAATGCCATTGGTGTCATAATAATAGTTCTGGCTTTAGCAATATCCATATTGTATTTGATATCTTTAAGAGGTGATTAAAATTAAATTGAGATTTATTGTTGTTTATCTTATATTAACTCTATTAGCTTTGGCATTTTTAATTCCATTTATATGGTTAGTTGTTGAAAGTTTCAGCCCGCTAAATAATATTGGTTTTACGATTCCGAGCACATTTACCCTTGCTCCTTTCGAACATGTTTTAACCAACAGCACGTTTATAAGATCAATATATATGGGCTTGATACAATCCCTGGGTGCTACGTTTTTATCTATCATATTTGCCGTTGGGCCGGCATACGTCTTTTCCAGAAAATCATTTAAATTTAAAACAACCCTATTGCTTGGCGTATTGTTATTGACCGGATTTCCAGTATTTTCTTTATTGGTACCCACATTTATATTTTTTATAGATACAGGTCTTTATAACACTGTAATAGGTGTAATACTCTTCCTCGGTGTTTTGAATTTGCCTATAGACATCTGGATCATGAAAAATTCATTCGATCAAATACCAAAAAGCATTGAAAGGGCATCCATTGTTGATGGAGCAGGTACGTTAAAATCTTTGATATACATTTTTATCCCATTGAGTCTTCCGATAATGGCTGTTTTGATAATTTTAAATTTTGTTATAAATTGGGGAAATTTTTATGTTCCCTTTATATTATTATCATCAAGCCATCTTCTTCCTATTTCGGTACGTATATACAGTTTTTTCGGGGCGTTCAGTGTCAGATACAATGAACTTGCTGCACTTTCAATAATTTATACAATTCCAGCTGTGGTTTTATATATTTTTGCACAAAAATATATGATAAAAGCTTTGTCTGGAGGAATAAAGGGGTGAAAATATGTCTTCTGTAGAAATGAAAAATATAACAAAAATGTATGATAAAGTAACGGTTTTAAAGGATTTAAATTTGAAAATAGACGATCAGGAATTCTTTGTTTTGCTTGGCCCATCCGGTTCAGGTAAAAGTACAACATTGAATACGATGGCTGGATTGGATACTCCAACTTCGGGAAACATTCTTTTTGATAGCGAGGATGTAACATACTTTGATCCCAACAAGAGGGGGGTTGCCATGGTATTTCAGGATTATGCGTTGTATCCGCATATGAATGTATATAAAAATATGGCATTTCCTTTAAAAATGAAAAGATATAAAAATGATTATATAAATAAAAAAATAAATGAAGTTGCAAATATTCTCGGAATAAAAGAACTCTTAAAGCGTTTACCTAGAGAGTTATCCGGAGGACAGGCCCAGAGAGTTGCCCTCGGCAGGGCACTCGTAAGGGATCCAAAAATATTTCTTCTTGATGAGCCACTGAGCAATCTTGATGCAAAAATAAGGTCGCAGATCAGAAATGAATTAAAACTTATTCATAATGACCTTAAAAAAACCTTTGTTTATGTAACCCATGATCAACAGGAGGCCATGTATCTTGGTGATCGGGTGGGAATCCTGAATGATGGAGTAATACAGCAGGTGGGAACACCACAGGAAGTATATTCGCATCCCAAAAATCTTTTTGTTGCAAAATTCCTTGGCGAACCGGAAATAAATATTTTTGAACTTGATAAAAATGATGGTGGGTTTAAAATAGGTGGTGTGCCTGTCGATGGCCACAATTTTGATAAATTAAATAAAATTACTATTGGCATTAGACCAGAAAATATTCTATTGGAAAAAAAATCTGAAAGGGATATGCCATTAAAAATAGTCATAAGGGCAAAGGAATTCACCGGTTCGGGCTTTATTATTATTGCTTCAACGGATGAGGGGAAAGAGATCAGAATAATTTCAGACCAGGCAAATATGGATGTAGGTGATTTGATAACAGCATATATTGATTATGAACATGCCATTCTGTTTGACGAACAGGGTGACAGCATCAATAAATAACCCCTACCGGCACATTTCCCACTATATGCAAAACCAGATTTCCATTATATACCTTGTCCGGAGATTCAATATACAGTGTAAGGACTCCTTTGTAATCCATAATTGATCCAACAAATCCGCCATTATTACTCATTTTTTTAACATAATTCCCATATTCGTACTTCCATTTTGTTATATTGAATCCAATGGTAGTTACATAAACTGAGTTTATTGTAATGTTTTTATTGAATGTTATTGTTATTGTAAATACTGAATGGGTATAGATTTTTTGGGAGAAATTTATTGTGTAATTATTAATAACTGTACCGGCAGAACCAAGCTCTACTTTAGTAATATTATCTTTGCCCCTTTCTGTTTTTTGTAAAATTACGATTGTGGATGAACTTAATACCAGGATTATTACCGTTATTACAATAAATTTCATTTTTTTATTCATTTAAATGATATCTCATCTATATATTTCATATCTTCCATATTGAGATTTATATTCAATGCCTCGAGATTTTCCTCAACATAAGAAAGCTTTGTTATACCCAACAACGGTATTATTGGAATTTCTTCCATTTCTGATTTCTTTAAAAGCCATGCCAATGCGAGTTGTGTTCCTGTTATTCCTCTTTCTTTCGAAAATTCTAAAAGTTTCAAGATTTTATTTTTATGCTTAATATTCAGTTTCAAGAGTTCAGGAACATATTCGGACCTTCCCCTGCCGGATTCAAGGTATTTTCCTGACAGTAAGCCCTGTGCCAATGGAACATATGCCAGAATGCCAAGTTTGTATTTTTTTGCAATTTTCAGTTTATCATTTTCTATATTTCTCTGAAGTATATTATACGGCTCCTGCAGTGTTATAATTTCATCAAGATTGTAGACCTTTGAATCGTTTATGAATTCCTCTATATCAATTATGTCATGGTTGCTCTCTCCAATATATCTCACAAGATCGATATCTACTAAATGGGTGAGGGTTCTCAGGGTTTCTATAATTGGAGTGTTTTTATCTGGCCAGTGAACCTGGTATAAATCCACATAATCGATATTTAACCTCCTCAATGATTCCTTAATTTGCCACATTATATGTTTTCTTGATAGCCCTTCAGAATTTGGGAAATTGCCGACTGGACCTCTGACTTTTGTTGCTATTACAAGAGTTTCTCTTTCTATACCATTTATTGCCCTTCCAAGTATTTTTTCTGAATTGCCTGTTTCAGGTATATGTTTTTCATTTTCTTCAACCCTTCCATGATATATATTTGAGGTGTCGTAAAAATTTATTCCAAGATCATAGCATTTTTTGAAGATCCTGTTGAATTCTTCCCCGTCAACATTTTCAACTTTGTTTTCATTGTATTTTCCGCTCCCTGGGAGATGCCAAGTTCCAAGGGCAAGAGCTGATACAACTGTTCCTGAATTACCAAGCTTTGTATATTTCATAGGTTAATATGATTATATGTATATTATTTTTTTCTGAAATGGTCTTTTGGCTCTTTTCTCAAAACGTTAAAATAAATAAAACATGAAAATTCAAATTTTTTTTAATTTTTGTTAAAATTCATTAAACGAAATAATAATTTTATACTTAAAGTATTTAAGTTAAAGTTGCCAATATATGAATAAAAATAATTTTTGATGATTTTTTAATGATTCTATAAACAATAGTCGTTTATATACCCTTTAAGAGTAAAACCAGCTGTATAAATGCTTTGGTATAAGTTTAATATAAAATAATTGGGTAGGATATCATTGATACAGTATATCACTTCATTAAAAATAAAATGATTTAAATTTTAAATTGTGATTATTGATAAAATATACAGTATATTGAAATATTTTATTAGTATTCATTAAGATAAATAAATGTAAAAAATATGATAATTTACAATTATACTCTATAAATGAAAACTGTGAAATACAGTATATTCAGATATCTACATAATTTTATAAAAATACTTAAATATCACATATTTATATTGTACAATGTGATATCTTATGACTGATATCGATATAAAAAATAAAGAATCGAATAGCGAGCTAAAAAGAGAACTATCATTCAGAGATATATTTTTCATGTCCCTTGGAGGGCAGGCACCGTTTCTATCGATGCTAACATTTGCTACCGCAGTATTATTATTGGCAGCATATTTTTCACCACTTGTGGTAATTATAGGCACGTTTGTGGTTCTTATGAATGGAATAGTTGTACTCTTATTGTCAAGAAAGCATACAGAAACAGGCGGATATTTTAATTATGCAATAAAGGAACTCTCTAGATGGTTTGGTTTTGAAACTGGATGGATGTATATATTTTATTCCATACTTTATGGTTCAAGCTATCTAGCAGGTTCAGCTTTTATTTTATCATATGTGTTGGGAATAAATCCTGTCTTCGCATTATTGATAGCCTTTGTTCCCACATCAATCTTTCTCCTTGTGGGTATAAAACCATCTGCTAGATATGCAATTTTTGCTGCAAGCATAGAGATAATTGTATTGATTTCAGTTATATTTGTGACGCTTGATATAGCACATTTTACCTTTTATAATCCCACATCATCCGTGCCCTCTGGGTCAAGCATTTTTCTGGGCATATTATTTGCTATTGGTATACCTACAGGTTATGGGGCAATAACTCCTGTGTCTGGTGAAGTAAAAAATGCGGAAAAATCAGTGGGTAAAGCTGCAGTTATGGTTATAATCATAGGAGGGCTTTTAGAGGCTTTTGTACTTTATGGAATAGTTGATGCGGGAATTTACACAGGTACCTTATCATCATTAACCAGCTCAACAATACCCATCATATCCATCATGAAGAAATATCTTGGTCCATATTCAATATATTTGTTATTGTTTGCAGGTATAAATGACGGTATTCTTGGCTCATTGGCCTTCTTTACTGCATCCACCAGAAATGTCTATGCAATGTCAAAAAGAAACTTACTGCCATCTTTTGTGAAAACTTTGTATAAAAAAACAGGTACACCAGTAATGGCAGGTATTATTACCCTGGTAATTGCGGGTTTTGTCCTATTCCCATCTATAGGCTTTCTTGGAGCATTTGCCACGTTTCTAGGCCTTGCTACCCTTGCTGGTCTTGGTAATCTTGCAATACATCTGGCCGCAAATTTCTCAATGCTTCAGAGTTTAAGACATACATTGCATAAAAAAATATCACAGGAATCGATTGTACTAGGGGCAATAGGAATATCTGGATTCATTATTATATATTCTTTAATAACCTCTGTTACATATGTTATTTTAATATTCCTTGGATATATGTTGATTGGATTCATTGCCGTGGAATCTATATATGGAAATATGGGGAAAAGCAATAGTCCACAGAAAAATTAATTTTTATATATTTTTTTGATGCCCAGATGCATAAAAATTACCCCGAATTAAAAATTTTTTATAATTACATTCAGTGAATTTTCCTCAATGTATTTATCATTTATTTCAAAACTATCCTTATTTTTTCTCTTGAAATATTTATCATGTCTTTATACCCTATTTATTATTTTATATTTGCTCATAACAAAACATATACACAATAGAAAAATTCAATTTGATTTTATTGGTAGGCATTAAAACTAATATTCATGGAATGAAACTCGTATATTTAATCAAAGAGAGAAATATAAAATTATAATTTATTTAATTATGGTCTAATTATCTGACGACCTGTAACTTTCAAAGTGCTTAGATTTTCCAGTGCATCGTTTATTTTTTCAAGTCCACCAATAAATTTTACATCTGGTTTAATGTGTTTATTTTCAGCCAAATTGATTATTTCAGTAAAATCTTTATGATTTCCTGTATAAGTTCCTTTAAATCTTAATGCTTTTCTAACTGCTACAATTGCATTTATATTCAGTTCGGATCCAAACTGACCTACCATAACGTATGTCCCAAGTTTCGCTAGTAATGGAGAATATATATTAAGTGTTTTATCAGAGCTATTAAAATCAATAATACCATTCACTCCATTTCCATTTGTTAATGACATTATTTCCTTATTAATTTTATTTTCAGTTGCATTAATGGCATAATCTGCTCCAGCATCCCTTGTTAGCTTAATTGCTTTATCACTTATATCAACACCTATTACTGTAATTGCACCTATAGCCTTTGAAATTTTTACAGCCAATGACCCAAGTCCTCCCCCTGAACCAATTATTAATAGTGTATTGCCAGGATCTATATTTGCCTCTTTTATGGCCCTGTATGTGGTAACTCCTGCACATGTAAGGGGGGCAGCCTCATCAAAAGATAAATTTTTTATTGTTTTTAGATACCTGAAGTCCGGAACAAGAACGTATTCCGCATAGCCACCATCTTGTGTTATACCGAGCCTAACAGGATTATCGCACATCTGTTCCTCTCCTATAGAACAATAATAACATAGACCCTCTCCTTCCCATGGATTGACTGCAACCGCAGCTTTATAATCTAGTCCAGTGACATCTTCACCCATTTCAGCGACTTCTCCTGCAATTTCATGGCCCAGTGTCATGGGTAAATTTGGAGATTTAAAGCCCAATCCTTGAGGAGTGAAATTGCCCCATTTTCCATCCCTGTAATGAACATCACTGTGACAAACTCCAGCGGATCTAACTTTAACAATAACCTGCCTACCTTTTGGAATTGGGATTTCTATATCATCAATTTTTAGTTCCCGTCCAACTTCATGTAACCTGGCTGATTTCATAAAATTTAAATATAATAAAAATATATAAATATTACTATTTAAAACACATTTCAGATATCTTTAATAATTATCAAAATAATATTTTAATAACCATAATATAATTGAAATGAAAGATTTTAAAGCAACTTTGTAGAATTAATGTAATACGTTTAAAGTTATATTAATCTTTATCAAGTATAACAGTAAAAATATTTATATACTACTATGAGTTATAAGTTAGATATTAAAATGAAGGGCCAGCAATATGATGAAAAAGCGGCAGGATATATCGCTAGAGTTAATAGATTGCCAGTGAGTGGTTTGAAGATGCCCATAATAATTGCACTTGCCTTTGGTTATTTTATAGCCTTATATGATGTAATAGATGTTGGCCTAGCATTGCCGTATGTTTCTTTTAATGGTATTGGTCTTACGGGAGGTCAATCTTCTTTTATAGCATCCATGGGATTATTTGGATATATACCTGGTGCCATAGGTTTATCATTTCTTGCGGATAAAATTGGTAGAAAACCGGGACTTATAATTACTGCTTCTATTACAGCAATTGGCAGTTTAGGGAATGCCTTTTCAATAAATTATGCAATGCTTGTAGCATTCAGGTTTATTACTGGTATGGGTATAGGTGGAGACCTAATACTCGTAATTGTATATCTAGTAGAAATGGTACCTACAAAAGGAAGAGGACATTATGTAAACATGGTTTATATAGTTGGATGGGCTGGTCTGGGTCTAGGACCGTTTTTAGCTTCGGAGGTTGTACTTCTAATACCAAACATTGGGTGGAGAATAATTTTCGTTATAGGGGGTATATTGGCAGTAATAATTGTTATAATTAGAGAGACAGCGCCGGAAACGGTTAGATTTCTTGCGGTAAAAAAAAGATATGATGAACTTGAAAAAGTTGTCAGTGAAATGGAAAAAAATGCTATGAGAAAAGCACATGTTGATAAGTTGCCGGAACCTGAACCTGAAAATTTTGCTTATACTGAAAGAAAAAATCCCTTTACGGTATTTAAAGACAAAAAATATAAAAAAAGAATAATAGCTGTTTTCATTACAATATTCTTTTTTTACTGGGGAGAATATCCTTATTTAACGTTAATGACAACCTATACAAAAAGCATACTTTTATATCCTTCCACGCTTGAAAGTTCAGTTATATTCTATTTTGGATTGGCTGGTATTGCAACTTTTCTTGGTTCAATTGGAATAAGACTTGTTCTGGAAAAAGTACATAGAGGTAAACTTGTCACCATAAGCAATGGAATTGGTATGCTCCTTGGTATAATAATAACTGTATATGGTGCGGTAAATAGAAATATAATAATAATGTTTGTTGGCATGATTGTAACCAATTTCATTGGTGTTGGGTGGAGCAATCAATTAAATTATCTAAATGGATCTGAAAATGTGCCATCAGATGTCAGAGCAACTGCATTTTCTCTACAGGACGGATTGGGCCATCTTGGAGCAGGTATATCATTACTCCTTTTGTTTCCATTAATTCTTTCCGTTGGAAGTTATACTGGATGGATAATATATCAAATTCCAATGGTTATAGCTGCTGCATTTCTTATCTTCATACTTCCAAATACTATAGGAAAAAATCTTGAAACAATAAATGAAGCATTGGATACGAATAAAATTGAGTCATAACGTTTTAAAATGAATTTGCTTTACAGGAAACTTTACCGTATCTTTCCTGATATATTTTAATTATTTTCATTAAAATGGGATTTTCTATTTATTGAATTTTAATAAATAAATTATATAATAATGATTAACATAATAACATGATGCAATTTATTATAAATCGATAGAAATAATATCTATATTGGGAACGCGTATATCTGAAATTATCATAAAACATTTTATAGAAAAATACACTTTACTTTTATGAAGTTTGCTGTACTTATCGGCTGGAATGGATCGGTAGTCAAATCATTTTTAAGGGCAGGAAAGGAAACAAACAATGAAATTAAGATTAAATATCCCCGGCTTGATCCAATAGACGATAATTTCATAAAATTTATAGAAGAATCAGATGCGTTATTCATACACCATTTCTCGGGCGAAAATATATATAGCGATATTCTAGAAAGAATTGAGAAAATAATAACAGATAAAAAATGTGTCATTGCGATAGACCCCATATTGAGCAAATACTCAAATGCCGATAAAAGTGTTATAGAAAGGGTTGGTAATTATTATTTCTATGGTGGATATGAAAATATAAAGAATATGGTATTGTATATACAGAGTTTATTTGAAAACGTAAAATTTGAAGAACCAAGAGAATTACCATTTTCAGGTATATATACTCCAGAGAAAAAATATAAAAACCATGATAAGAAGGTTGGAATATTATTTTATAGAACGGCATGGGTTGACGGCGATACAAAGATTGTTGATTATATAATGGATGAATTAAATAAATATGGGATATCTGCAATTCCTGTATTCACTAATGGCTTTGGCGATAAATCAAAGAATATAAAAAGCTCCGAGGAATGCATTAATGAATATTTCTATGAAAATGGAAAAGCCAGTGTTGATGCAATAATAAACTTATTATCATTTTCCCTGATTAAAACGGAAAAAAAGGAAACGTTGATTAATTTGAACGTTCCCGTGTTTCAGGGCTTGATTTATTATTATAAGGAATACACTGAATGGAGGGATTCATCCGGGCTTGATGTTGTTAGTTCCATAATGAGCGTAATGCTGCCGGAAATCGATGGGACAATTGAGCCAGTTCTTGTAGGCGTTATCAGAAAAATATACGAGGATAATACCGTATACAGGGAGTTAGACCCTGTCAAAGAACAGATAAAATATATGATATCGAGAATAAATAAATGGATAAATTTAAAATACAAAAATAATAAGGATAAAAAAATAGCTATAATACTGCACTCAGGATCTTCTTTCAAGGATCTGGAAGCAAATATAGGCACTGCCACTGGCCTAGATACATTGAATTCAGTTGCGAACATAATGAAAATGCTTGAGAAGAATAATTACGGCATAGATTTCATCCCCGAGGATGGAGAAGCTTTAATAAAAATAATCATGGAGAAAAAGGCCCTGCCAGAAGGAAGGTGGACATCCATTGAAAATATAATAGAAAAAAAAGGATATGTTGATAAAATCAATTATGATGATTATAAAGAAATACTGAATGAAATTCCCGATGATTCACTAAGAATGATTAAAAATAAATGGGGTGAACCCAATTTAAAAAGGGATTACATGCTTTTAAATAACGAATTCTATATTCCAGGAATATTATCTGGGAATGTATTCATTGGAGTCCAGCCCAAAAGAATAACATTTTCTGATGATGATAATTCAATAAGAACCATACATGATTCCGAAACTCCCATAACATATTACTGGCTTGCATTTTATAAATGGATTGAGAGAATATTCAATGCTGATGCAATAATTCACGTTGGAACCCATGGTACCTTGGAATTCACCCCCGGAAAGGGTCTTGGATTGTCAAAATCGTGTTTTCCAGAAATTTCAATAGGAGATATGCCAAATATATATTTATATTCAACAAACGTTCCCGGGGAGGGAATAATAGCAAAGAGAAGGAGCTATGCTTTACTGCTGGATTATATAACTCCCCCCACATCATATGATGATGTTCCTGAAGATATAAATAAACTGGAAGATCTAATAGACGACTATGAGGAATCAGAAAAAGCCGAAAATAAGGCAAGGGAATCATTGATACTCAAGGATATAAAGGAATTATCAGATAAAATAGGATTGAGTATAGATTTCAATGATCCCCAGAAGGGCACGCATGAAATAGAGCACAGATTGAATTTATTCAAGGATTCAGTTATTTCAAAAGGCCTTTATATTTTTGGGAAAAATATAGATGATGCCGATATATCGGATTATGTCCTGACGTCAACGAGATTTGATAATTCCCTTGCAAATAAATATGGAAAGGAAAAAGCTTCCGAAATGATAAATGGTTATTTAAAAAATAAAAATAATATACCTGAACTTGAAAAGAGCATAATAAAAAATTTAAGATATTCACCATTAAATGAAGAAAAGAATTTATTGAGATCGTTGAATGGAGAATTCATAGAATCCGCCATTTCTGGATCATTGGCAAGGGGAAGATATGATGTTTTGCCATCTGGAAGAAATTTTTATTCAGTTGATCCATTTAAAATACCCAGCCATTCGGCATGGCAGGTTGGTGTTATACTTGGAAATAAATTGATAGAAAATGAATATAAAAAGAATGGCAAATTCCCCGAAACAATAGGCTTTGTATTGTGGTCAACCGATGCCTACCGGTCTGATGGAGAATTGATATCACAGATATTATTTACCCTTGGTGTTGAACCGGTATGGCAGGAAGGATCTAAAAAGGTCATTGATGTTAAAGTAATACCATTGAATGAATTGAAAAGGCCGAGAATAGATGTAGTCATAGAATCAAGTGGAATAGTCAGGGATAATCTGTTCAATATAATAGAATTGATTGACAATGCAATAAATAAGGTTGCAATGCTTGATGAGGATAATGAGGAGAACTACATAAAAAAGCATTATAATGAATATCATCATTTGCACAGAATATTCTCTTCAAAACCTGGGTCTTATGGTTCTGGCGTTAGCAATGCAGTAGAGTCTTCAAAATGGAAAAACCATGAAGATTTAAGCAATGTATTCATTGAATGGATGGGTTATTCATATGGAAAAAACAACTTTGGAACTGAATCAAAAGATGAATTGAAATCGGTATCACAGGATATTGGAACAATAATACATAAAAGGGAAATAGATGAAATAGACATAAATGATGACTCGTGCAATTATTCATATGCAGGAGGATTTTATTTAATGGCAAAGAAATTCGGTGCCAATCCAAATTTAATGTTTGAAGATACATTTAATCCAAATAATCCAAAAGTAAGGACAATGAAGGAAGAAATAGAAAGAACTGCAATAGGTAAATTACTGAATGAAAAATGGATAAATTCACAGAAGAATTTTGGATACAGGGGAGCAACGGAAATGCTTAAAAAAATTGAACATTTGTATGGATGGGGTTCCACCACAGGAATGGTAAATAATAACATATTCAATAATATTTCTGAAAAATTCATTTTAAATGAAGAAATGAGGGAATGGTTCAAAAAGGAAAATCCATGGGCTTTAAGTGAGATAACATCAAGGATGATAGAAGCATATAAAAGAGGAATATGGCATCCTGAGAACGATATTAAGGAAAAACTTGATGAATCGTATATGGAAATAGAAGGTGAGAATGAATGAAAATAAAATATTTTCCTTTTTCTGGAATTTTGGGAAATGATGATATTAAATTGGGATTGATAATAAATTCAATTGATCCTAAAATCGGAGGATTATTGATAACAGGACCTAAAGGAATAGGTAAATCAACAATAGTAAGATCTTTATCAAGAATATTGCCAGAAATGGATTCAATAAAAGGATGTAAATTCAGTTGTACTTTAGATTCTGAGAATTTATGTGATGATTGTTCAGAAAAGGTAAAAAATATAAATTATGAAATAATAAAAAAGAACGTAAATGTTATTACATTGCCTATAAGTTCAACTCTGGATAGGGTTGTAGGATCTTTAGATATAAGTTCATCATTATCGGGAAAAATTAAATTAAATGAAGGGCTTTTAGGTGAATCAAACAACGGAATTTTATATATAGACGAGGTCAATTTGCTGGATGATTCAATATCTGATTCAATTTTGGATTCATCATCATCAGGAATAAATATAATAGAAAGGGACGGGATATCATACATTCATCCTGCAAGATTTATTCTTGTTGGAACAATGAATCCTGAAGAAGGGGAATTAAGGCCACAATTGCTTGATAGGTTTGGAATATCCGGTGAGGGAAAAATGCCTGATAATCCTGAAGATTTAATGGAAATATCAAGAAGAATTGAGGAATTTGACAATAATCCTGATGAATTTATTAAAAAATATAAAAAATCGGATGAAAAGATAGAAAAAGATATAATTGAAGCAAAATCAATTTTAAAAGAGGTAAGGATAAGTAATGAAATAATGATGTTTATTTCTAAAATCGTTTTGAAATATAAATTGAGCAACAGGGCAATGATATCTGCTGTTAAAGCTGCAAAAGCCATTGCTGCATACAACAAAAGAAAAAATGTTACAATGGAAGATGGAAAAAAAGGTTTAGAATTCAGTATAAGACACAGGATTAACGAAAACGATAAAAAGGAAATGGAAGATGATTTAAAAAATAATAATGAAAATCGAAATGAGGATAATAAAAACTCTGGGAACGGAGAAAATGGGAATAATAATGACAGTCAAAATAATGAAAACTGGAATAATAATGAAATTGAAAATGAGGATAATAAAAACTCTGGGAACGGAGAAAATTGGAATAATAATGAAAATATAAATAATATAAATGTCGATTTTAAATTAAGGAAAAAATACAGGTCAAAAACCACAGGAAAAAACTCAATTTCAAATAATTTTAGATATTTGGATAAGAAAAATGGAACCCATCTTGATATGTATTCCTCTTTAGTAAATATGAAAATAAATAATCGTGATAAAATTGATAAATCTGATCTTGTACTTAGAAATACAAAATCCAGGGGGGCAATTCCAATAATAATCGGAATAGATTCGAGTACTTCCATGGGATTCAATAAAAGAATAAAAAACTCAATGTATATTTCAGAACTTTTATTGAAAAAATCTTACCTACTTAGAAGCATGGTTGCTCTGATTTCTTTTTCCGAAAATGATTCAAAGGTTTTAATGAATTTTTCAAGAAATTTTCCAAAATTAAATCAAAAATTAAAATCATTAAAAAGTGGAGGAAAAACACCACTCTCTTCAGGTCTCAATCTTATGTATAAATTATCTTTATATTCAAAGGAAAGAACTTTATCATTTCTATTCACAGACGGAAGGGGAAATGTATCTATTTCTGGAAATAATAAAATGGACATTATAAAGTATTCATCTCTTTTAGGTAAATATTCTGATGTTTACATAATAAATGAAGAAAATGGATTTTTACCCACATTTAATGATAAAATAATTGAATATTCAAAGGGAAAAATGATAAATGATGTAAAAAATATAAAGATTGATTAAATATAAAAATAAATAAGATAAATGGATAGTGTAACTATGACAGATGAAATTCCAGAAAGAAGGACAAAACATCCCTATTTTATGTATGAAATGATAAAAGATATACCAAACGGTTTAGAAAAAACAAAAAAAGCCATGGAAGAATTTGATTATTCGTTTATTCAGGGTCCATTAATTTTTACTGGAAATGGCACAGCTTATCATTCTGAATATATAGGCTCACAATTTTTAAATAAGACAGGAGTTGATTATAAGGTTATTCAATCTTATGAACTTTTGAATTATTCTATCCCATCTTTCGGAACCGTTGTTGGTTTGTCTCATAGTGGAAAAACAAAATCAACAATGGATTCATTAAAATATATGAAAAAATATGCCTTTATTTTGGGCATAACCCATTATAATAATACACCGATTGAAAAAATTTCTGATAAAACAATAATCATAGATTCTGAAGATAAATCCTTATGCAATACAAAGGCCTTTTTTGATGGTGCAATAGCGTCCATGTATATATCCCAATATTATTCAGGAATAAATATAGATATTAATGAGATAATAAATAAAATTGGTGATAATGTTAAAAAAATGGAAAATGATGTGAAAGAAATAGCTTCCAATTTAGGATTTGTCAATAATATATTTGTTCTTGGGTCGGGCCCAAACCATGCTGTGGCAAGGGAAGCTGCCCAGAAATTAAAAGAGGCAACACATGTTCACAGTGAGGGAATAGAATTGGAAGAATTCAATCATGGGTGTACATCAGTAATTGATGACAAATCATTATTAATCTTGATAAATGATGGATATAACGATGAAAGATCGGATGAAATTGTAAAAGCATGTAAATTCACTGGCACAAAAACATTTACCCTGAATGGCAATGGAGATTACAATATAGATATGGATTCTTTAGGTGATATCTATTTAGACCCAATATTAAACGTTGTACCTTTGTATTATTTTTCTTATTTTATGTCTCTGGAAAAAGGTGTAAATCCTGATTTATTGAGATTCGACGATAAAAAATATCTTAATTTCGACAATACAATATTTCCACCAGGGGCACATTGACAATACAAAAGTACAGATATATTTTAGAGAATTTCTAAAAACCTCAGTTTTTTAGAAACTTTTAACTTGGTCAGTATCTGTTAATTCGTGCAAATACGTATTTTTCAACGATAAGGCAATTACATGATAGATGTAATTTTCAGAGTTATTGGAGATCCTCTTTAATTATAATTTTTAATTCAAATAAGTTATTTATATTAATAAATAATAAGGTAGTGTTGGAAGCATGGGGTAGTCAGGTATCCTAGAGGGCTCCAGTCAGTTTGTGATTAGCTAAAGGTCATCTGATTTCATGAT
>JAKBQY010000008.1 GCA_021835025.1 Thermoplasmata archaeon
TGGAGAAATACATACATATGGAGCTATGAAAATGCCATAAATAAATAGATTTAATTGGTAGAATAATAACATATTATTAATAATATAATAATGTAAGGAAATTAATAATGGTTATGCAACACACCATTCCAAAGAACAAAAATTAATTATAAAAATGTTATCATCATTTTATGCATGAAAATGAAAAGAAAATGGCTGCTATGGAAGCACTGAAATACGTTAAAAGCAATATGAAGCTAGGTTTTGGTACAGGAACAACAACCGAATTTTTTCTTGAAGCTTTAGGTGAAATGGTAAAGAATGGTGAACTAAAAAATATTACTGGAGTTCCCACATCCAAAAAAACAGAAAAACTTGTCAACTCATATGAAATTAAAACATTCAATAATATGGACGGTATCGACATTGATTTTGATGGGGCAGATGAATATGACCCTTCCGGGAATTTAATTAAGGGCGGTGGTGGAGCGCTTGTAAGAGAAAAAATCGTTGCATATAACAGCAAAATGGTATTTATCATGGTTGACAGTTCAAAATTCTCTGAAGAGCTGCATAAATTTCCCTTGCCGGTGGAAGTTTTACCATTTATGGAAGAAAAAACAAAATTGAATATTGAAAAACTTGGATGCAAAGCAACATTCAGGGACAATAAAAATTTCAAAAGCGATAATGGAAATTATATCCTTGATTGCAAATTTGATTATACTTCTACAGACCTGGAAGAAAAAATAAAAATGATTCCCGGAGTTGTTGAGGTTGGCATATTTAAAAATATCACAACAAGGATATTTGAAGGACGAAACGGTGAATGCCACATAAGGAATATAAAAAAATTATAATTCCATTTCATTTGATGTTGAAAAGACCATATCCATTGCGAGTTCGGCTATATCGGTTGAATAAAGCCCTATTCTTGAAATTTCTTCCGAAGAAAATGAAATAATCGTTATACTTTCCGGATTTGCAAGATCCAGCAATTCCTTTTTATCCTTTAAAATAAGTTTTTTACCTGATATTATGTCATTGAGCCCAGTATATTTTTTTGAGTAAAAAAGTGACATTGATTTTTTGAACTGGTCAAGAACCATTTTGATATTATCCACCGTTTTATTCAGGGTCTTTTCATCAATTTTTCCGGCGTCCATCCATATATTGCATAGGTTAACTGAATGATCTGCCACCCTTTCGAGTATTCTGGATAATAGGAGGTAAAAAATACCATTATTTTCCTCGCAGCTCTTCACCCTTACTTCACGGTATATATACCATTGAAATCTATCTATCTCGTCATCACGGATTATCACATTTTTCAGCAATTCTCTATCTCTCGATTTTATTCCCTCAATGACATCCGAAATCATTGATTCAACGTTTAAGGACATTCTTTTTATGGAATTATACATGGGATATGAACTTGAATTCAGGACATTTTGCAAAACTATCTTTTTTGAATCCTCTTCAAATATTTCTATTCCGATGACAAGTTTTGAAAATTTTTTTATGGTTTCGCGGGTATCATCATCTATATAATTGGCGCTTCTGATTGTCAATGTGTCATAGCCAGAGATATAAAGTGATATCAAAACTCTCTGCAAATTTTTAGGTTCCATTTTAGTATTCAGGGTCAAATATTTACTTATTTCGGTTTTAACCTCAGAATTGCCGTAAAGTATTAACCTGTTATTTGATTCTTCAACCTTTACCTCACTGCTTCTGGTTAAATTATTATTTTTTATCCATTTTGATGGCAATGAAACAATATATGTGGATCCCCCAGTCAATTGTATTTTTCTTATTGAAGACATATTATATATAATTAATTAAACTATATATATCTATGTATTATAATAGTCAATATTTATTTTACTATGTATTTATTTATTTTTTAATGAACCTTTCTGCATAAAATATGCTATGCTGATACCTGCAATATAGAGTACTCCAAGAGATATAATATATTTAAACGCTATAGCATATATATAATATTCATACATGGTAAACTCGCTTATGTTTACTGGCCCTATACTTTCCATACTGATATTCTTGCCTGAATTTGTGGTAATATTAAAATACACCCTGTAAAGACCGGGAGGCAATTTTGTATCAAAATAAAACCCTCTGTAGCCATTCTTTTTAATAGCATGTGATGAGTTATACCGTTCCATTATGCTGTGCGTTGATGAGATTATAGTAATATTTGCATTTTTTAAAGAACCAGTATAGTTTGTCAATGAGGTTATATTGTATTCCCCACTGTATTCCGTGAATGGGGAAATGCTTGTTTCCATATATGTTCCATTTACCGTATTGTGTGATACGCCCCCCGATAAATACAATGAATTTGTATAAAACCCAGATGAAATTAAAAGCACGATTAGTAATATGGCAAAACCCCCGAATAATCGAGGCTTGAATGTGTGGATATTAAGAAAGTGCATTAAAAGAAATATGATTACCGGTATTGCAAATATCAATATTATTAACTCAGGAATGTAAACAGACATGTAAAAAATCAACGCCGATGGTATTATGGATATCACTGGAATAAATATCCTGTTGTGTTTGACCAGAAAGCCTTTAAATTTCATTCATCAACATATAATATTATTGTATAAATGATTAATTATTGTATTAAATAAAAATTATATTTTATAAATTAAGGTGGTTAGGGGCAATAATTATTAATAGTAATAATTAATACAAAATAAATGCTTCCCAGTATTGAAGAATTAAGGAAAATGAGAAAATCCCTGGGTATAAGCCAGAAGGAACTTGCGAAAATTAGTGGCGTAAGTCAGTCATATATTGCCCGGTTGGAGAAGGGCGAAATAAATCCGGCATATGATAAAATAAGAAAAATTTTTGAATATTTGAATACCTCCGGGAATCGAGCTAAGGATATAGATATAAGGGCAGATCTCATTATGACAAAAAATGTTATTACATGCGAGATGAACGATTCCATAATATCCGCTCTAAACAAAATGAGGGAAAAAGGATTTTCACAGTTGCCGGTTGTAACAACCGATAAGAGGGTAATTGGCACCATTACCGAGGCAGATATAAATGATATGCTTATAAAAGGCACATCAATTGAATCACTGAAACATTTGACTGTAAGAAAGGTGATGGGCAATATTTTGCCCCAGCTGGATAAACAGAGTCCAATATCAATGATATATCCTTTACTGAAATATTCTAATGCGGTATTGATACTGGACGGCACTGAACTCAAGGGGATTATTACAAAGGCGGATATACTTAAAGCGGTAGAGACATATGGGTAATATCTTTCTATTTACAATCTATTCAATAATACTGTTTCTGCCAGCATATATGGCTAATCCCGGTGCCGTGATAACCGGCGGCCATTTCAGAATAGACATGGGAAAAAGTTTTCATAACAAAAGGATTCTTGGTGATGGCAAAACATGGTCTGGCCTTATAGGGGGAACTTTTGTTGGAATGCTTTCAGGTATAATAATTTTCTATATTGCTAACACTATGCATATTCCCTATGGAAACTATTCATCAAACCTATTGGGTTCCCTGTATGTTTTATTCATCATGAGTTTTGGATCTTTATTTGGAGATATAGTAGGTTCATTTATAAAAAGGCGGATAGGATTGAAAAGTGGTGCTAGTGGCTCCGTACTTGACCAATGGCCCTTTGTGGTCATCTCATTCATATTCCTGTTCCTTTTTGCGAGAACCTTCTTTATCAGATTCTATGGGGACATTATACCGATAATTGTGCTATTGATTATAACACCACCGATACACAGGGGCGTGAATATGCTAGCGTATAAGCTCAAAATGAAGGACGTTCCATGGTAAAGATGGTTATAGCTGTGAGAAAGGATATTGATATGGGAAAGGGTAAAATTGCTGCCCAAGTAGCACATGCAGCTGTCTCATGCGCAATTACATCAATGAAAAAAAATAAAATGGCATTCAGTTTATGGATGCTCGAAGGCCAGAAAAAGGTTGTTATAAAGGTTGACAACCTTGCCGAAATCTATAAATTAAAGGACGAACTGGATAATGCAGGAATTATAAATCAAGTAATAACGGATGCAGGGCATACACAGATAACACCCGGCACCATTACATGTATTGGAATTGGCCCGGATAGGGATGATGTACTGGATAAAATTACAGGAAAATATAAATTATTATAATTTTTCAAGCGCACTGGACACATCCTGCACAAGGTCTTCGGTATCCTCAATGCCCAGAGACAATCTTATGAGGTTATCAGTTATTCCAGATTCTTCCCTTTCCGCCTTTGATAAAGCTTTGTGTGTCCCCTCAACCGGAATTGATATGAGGCTCTCTACACCACCAAGGCTCACCGCATATAATGGAATTTCCATGTTATTTATCAATTTATGTGATTTTTCAATTCCCCCTCTTACCTTGAAGGAAACCATGCCACCATAACCCTTCAAATTTCTCTTTGCTATATTGTGAAAATAACTGTTTTCCAGGCCGGGGTAATAAACTTCCTCAATTTTCTGGGAATCATTTAATATCTCTGCCACGGCTTTCCCATTCTGGTTGTGTTGTTTCATTCTCAGACCAAGAGTTTTCATTCCCCTGTAAACCAAATATGCCTGAAAAGCATCGGGTATTCCGCCAAATGTTTTTCTTGATTTATTTATTTCATCATAATATTTATTTGAACCCGATAGACCTATCAGTAGATCAGTATGTCCCGATAAATATTTTGTACCGCTATGAACAACTATGTCGGCTCCAAGTGATAATGGATTCTGATTGTATGGTGTTGTAAATGTGGCATCCACAATAAGAATTATATTGTTTTCCTTGCAGTATTTTGATATTTTTTCTATGTCTGGTACCTCGAGCAATGGATTTGTTATCGATTCAATATAAAGCGCTTTATATTTCCTTTTATCAATTTTCAAATCGTTTAAATTTGTTACCGATATAAAATCAACATCTATACCATATAATGGCAATGTCTCGGCAAAAAATGTAAATGTTTGCCCATACAGCTCATTTATACTTAACAATTTGTCTCCTTTTTTTAATAGGCCCATAATTACGCTGGTAATAGCAGACATTCCAGATGAAAACGCAAAGGCAAATTTTGATTCTTCAAGTGAAGCATATTTATTTTCAAGGGATTCTATTGTTGGATTACCCCATCTTGAATATATATATTTTCCTGAAGTACCATCCCCATTGAATTCAAAGGTTGAGTTTTCAAATATCGGTGTAACAACATTCCCTATGCCATCAATTCTAAGGTCTCCAGAATGAACAGCTCTGGAATTAAAACCATTCTTAACCATAATATTATATTACTTATGATAATATTAAAGTTTGCACAATGATAAATGCGTGCAATATGTGCAGTTTGCTTTACTTTTTTTAAAAAAATTACTGTTAAAAATGGAATAGAATTTTATGCATGATATATATTTTAACTACAGAAAAAAGGAGTTAAGCTTAATATTTTATTATATGATATTTTGTTATGCTAAGGAAATACACTAAATATCTAATTATAGTTGTAACGCTTGCTATAACCGCATTATAGTTTGTGACATAACTATATATCCGTATTTGTATTTATAATTTCATGGGCAGGAAGAAAATACTTGTTGTTGAGAAGCTCGTTAACGAGGCAGATATAAACAGGCGAATCAAGGAAGAGAA
>JAKBQY010000002.1 GCA_021835025.1 Thermoplasmata archaeon
TTTTACATCCACAAGAAGAACATGTTTTGGATGTATTTCTTGGATCCACCAGTACCACTTCTTTACCAGCACTTTCAGCCTTGTAAGTGGTGTATTGTACTAATGTATTCCAAGAAGCATCAGCTATACTTTTTGCTAAATGATGGTTCTTCACCATCCCTGCCGTATTTAAATTTTCAAAAACAATAAAATCATTGTTTTTCACAATTCTATTGGAAAGCTTTTGTGCAAAATCTTCTCTTTGATTTTTTACTTTCTGGTGTTGTTTTGAGAGGATCTTTTTTGCTTTTTTTCTATTTTTTGATCCTTTCTTCTTTCGTGAAAGATTCTTCTGTGCTCTCTTGATTATCTTCTCTTCTTTCTTGAGGAATTTAGGTGGATCAATAACAGTTCCATCACTCATGGTGGTGAGATGTGATAAACCGGCATCTATTCCTACAGCATTCATGGTCAGTTCTGGTTGGAAATCAAGATCATTTTCTTCTACAGAAAATGATGCATACCATTTTCCTGTTTTATCAGTTGAGATGCTTAGTGTCTTGATATCACCATTTATTTCACGGTGTTGAAACATCCTTATTATGCCGATCTTTGAAAGTTCCACATGTCCATTTTCCATGATGTCGAATCCTGATTGTGGATAGGTCAGTGATTTGTACTGTCCCTTTCCCTTCAGCCTTGGGAATCCTGCTTTCTGCCTTTTTCCTTGTTTTTTTTCATTGTTCCTCCTGAAAAAGTTCTTATATGCACGGTTTACTCTCTGTGCAACATCCTGCAAAACTTGGGAATGAATTCCTTTATATTCTTCAAAAGTGTTCTTCAGTTCAGGTATCTCATTTGCCTGATGAGTGTAATTCAAGGATATGTTATTTCCTTTATATGCGTATCTTCTTTCAATAATGAATGAGTTATACAGTTCTCTGCAGAGTTCTATCTGGTTGTTGAGCTTTATTTCCTGCTCTGAAGATGGGTACAGCCTAAACTTATATGCTTTCATGTATATTATTATATACATTCTTTCATTATATTTAATCCTTTAATTCGCTTTCATCCCACCCATAAATGTGGGTTTTCCCGCTCACTGTGATAAAGGTCATTTTATATCCCGTGACTTCTTCGGTTTCAATGCCGTTATAAATGATGCTATTCCGCCAATGATTAGAATTACAAATGATACCAGAAGGGCGGAATGCAAACCAACAATGAATTTTGAGGATAAACCCCCCTGCAATCTGTCAATTCCAAGAAAAACTTCAAAGGTCACATATCTTGGAACAGTGGATGCAGCCACTGTTATTGCAATTACATAACTCAAAAGTGTTCCAATGTTTGAAAGCGTTCTCAATAAACCAGAAGTGGCACCAAGTAATTCCCTGGGACAATTGGACATGACAGCATTTGTATTTGAAGGCCAGAACATTGAACCACCAGCTCCTGTTATAATTGAACCTACAATAACAAAATAAATTGGGCTTGTAACACCAAGAAAAAGATAAACAATCAGACCGAGTGCCATCACAAAAATTCCCGTGCCTGCTATTGCCCCAGGGGCAAGTTTGTCCGAAAGTTTACCCATCCTTGGAGCGAAAACGCTTGATAAAAGATATCCGGGTACAAGAATCAATGAAGCATAGAATGGTGAAAATCCTCTAACACCCTGAAGATACATTATAAGTATGAAAAGGACAGATAAAAATCCCACCGCCTGGAATGTTGCAGCTATAAGTGACAGCGATAATTTTCCCACCTTGAAAATTTTCATGTTCATAATAGGATTGCTGAATTTCATTTCGTTGAATATGAATGGCAAAAGTAAAATCAATCCCGCAATAATCATTGCTATATTACTGGTGTCAACACCCAATGAAGCAACCTCAACCGCTCCATATGAAATCAAACCAAGTATTGCAATTAAAAGCACAGTTCCAGAAATATCTATCTTCACCGTTGTTTTTTTATTGTCCCTTATATATATCATGGATATTATTAAACCAAGAATTCCTACTGGAACATTTATGTAAAATATGAACCTCCAGCCTATAAATGTGGTTATTAAGCCCCCAAGAACAATTCCAAGAACACCACCAATACTCCAACCCATAGTTGTGATGCCGTATGCTTTTCCCCTCTCTCCATAATTAAAATAATCGGATATTATTGCATTGCTGTTTGCCTGCAATAAAACCGCACCAAACCCCTGAATCCCTCTTGAAAAAATTAAAAAATCGACATTTGGAGATACACCTGACATTGCCGAACCAATAATGAATATAATAAATCCTGCATTAAATATTCTTCCCCTGCCATAAATATCACCAATTTTACCAAGTTGGGTTGTCAATGTGGCAAGAACAAGCAAATATATTAGAATAACCCATATTGTATCCAGAAAGGGTGCCTTTAAATCAACAGTCATTGTTGGCAAAGCGAGCAAAACTATTGTTGTATCCACCGCCGACATTAAAGTCCCAATAAACACACTGATAAGTATGTATGTCTTTCTTTTATTATTGAGTTCAATTTTCATTTCATCACATCTTGCAGTCGGGTCACTGCAGCGGGATAAAAAATCCCATACTTATGAAGCAATGAGGCATTATAATAAAAACCTTAAATTTTTTGTAAATTTTTTTAAAACAAATTTGGAATAAAAGAATTTATAAATAAATTACATATAACTTTATAATATGAATAGGGCAGTATTCCTCGATCGTGATGGCACAATAAACTATGATAATGGCTACACATATAAGTTAGAGGATTTAAGAATATATGAGGATATCATGCCACTGACCAAAAAATATTATCAGGCAGGATACCTTATTATTGTTATATCAAATCAATCGGGAATAAACAGGGGATATTATTCCATCCAGGATATGCAAAGCTTCAATAAAAAAATAGAGAAAACGTTTGAGGAGAACGGTATTAAAATTTCACAATTTTATTATTGCCCCCACAAACCGGATGAAAATTGTTCCTGTAGAAAACCTGAAACGGGAATGGTTGAACGTGCAATAAAAGAATATAATATAAACCTAAATAAATCGGTAATAATAGGAGATCGTGATGATATTGATGGAAAACTTGCTAAAAAATTAAATGTAAAATTTATCAAGGTTCATGGATATGATGCACATAAAAAATGATATCCATCAATTATAGGGTATATCAAAAATAACCACTGGGGCTCTGTTTTCTGGATAAATATTTAATATGAACGTGTTTGTTGTTGCTAAAATTGATATTATCAACGCCTTCAGTACATTTACAATGCTTCTTATACGGAACCCAGGCTTCTGAGGGATTCGGATATTGTAAAGAAGAATCATCAGATAGAAATACATCAGCCCTGTGTTGAATTAGATCCTGAAAGGAACTCCTGGATTATCCTGCATCATGTTTCTAACATCTGTCTTTCCTTGAATTTCCTCAGTATTGATGGGGTGTGTAGGTGGCAAATACATATATCCTTCTTTTCTCCATTTCTATCTCTACCTTACATGGAAACAACATTGAGGATCGCTATAATACATCCCATCATGCCAGTAGATAACAACCGTGAGTGGTTAATCTTGCATGCCCACTTCTCGGTGCATCATGTTACTTTTCATCAATTGGGATTGTTCAATATAATACAATAGAATAACAGGTTACAAGTTTTGATTTACTGATAGGAGGTGGCTTCTTACTAACCATAGCTAAAAACATGTATTGTACAATATCAACAGTTAAATTTAAATATAGTTTTTTACTCATAATTAATGTGCTATAAGTGTATTTGGAGGGACCATTATGGGCATAACAATAGATAGAATATGGGCACATTACCCATCTGAAAAATCCGGTGAAATAACATACAGCGATATAAAAATTGATTATTCAGAGGCTTACAAAATTATAAATGGCGTTGTGAAGTTTCTGAATAAAAAGGAAATAGGAAAAGATTCGATTGTAACCGTTATAGATTACAATACCCTTGACCATTATATTCTCCATAATGCAATTCCAATGGCTGGTGCGATAATAAATTCCATGAATATAAGGCTCACAACCGTTAATATAAAAAGGATGGTTGAAGAAATAGACCCGGATCTAATATTTATTAATCGAGAACTTATGGAACCACTTTCAGGTGTAATTGAGGGTAGAGACTCGATAGTTATTGATGGTGAATGGGCATATAACAATTTCAAAAATAATTCAGACATAGTAAACTATGATTATCTGGATGAAAATCAACCTGCACAATTACTTTTAACTGCAGGAACGACAGGTGTTCCAAAAGGAGTTTTATACTCCCATAAACAGGTAAATGAAGCCATATGGTCAATTTCATCACTTTTATCGGCTTATGGGGGACCTGCAAAACTAACGAATCAGGATAATGCCATGGCAATTGTTCCAATGCATAATATGTTCGGATGGGGTATGGCGTATATACCACAGCTAATTGGTTGCAACCTTATCCTTGGAGGGAAATTTAATCTTGAAAGTACCGTTAAAATTATTGAAAAAAATAAGGTAACATGGATAAATGCAGTGATCCCCATTGCAAATTTATTACTATCAGTAGATAATAATCTATCCGGTATCAAAATATTACTGGGTGGTTCCTATATATCTGAAAAACTAAAAAATCAAATATTGAATAAACACATGGAATACGCATCCTTTTATGGGTCTTCTGATGGGTTGATTGCGGGAATCGGCATGGTTAACAGCTATGAATCCAGCAAATCCCTTCCAGAGATTGAGGAAGTGATAAGAAATTCGGTTAATCTTGCTCCATTTGCCAGTGTTAGAATTGAAAAACTCGGAAGCTCGGATTATGGAAAGATATATTTCAAGGCACCGTGGCTGCCGGATAAATATTATTTATATGACCGTGGGAATTATAAAAAGGGATGGTTCTATACTGGCGATATAGGGATGCTGACGCCAGATGGGAGACTAACAATAATGGATCGTGAGAGCGATTTGATTAAAAGCGGTGGAGAATGGATCCCATCGGCAACGGTTGAAAATTTTATATTGAATTTTCCCGGGATTACACAGTGTGCTGTTATTGGCCTCGAGGACCCAAAATGGGGAGAAAAACCTGTTGCAGTTATAAACAATGGAGTGGATAAATATAAACTTCTAGATTATCTTAATTCACTTGTTGATGGTGGAAATATGAAAAAATGGTGGGTTCCTGAAGAGGTCCATAATATTGATGATTTTCCCATGACAGGCACTGGAAAAATAGACAAATCTCAATTGAAATCAATCATTTTAAATCAATAATTTTTAAAATATTCCTATATTAAAGAGAAAAGAGCTATACTCTTTAAAATTTATATACGATATTTTTATTCTAATATATATGAAAATATCTGGGTTATACCTTGTTACACCGAATTTTAATAAAACCAGAAACTTTTATGAGACAATAGATCGGGCACTTTCTGGAGGCGTAGATATACTTGAATACAATGATACTGTAAATGATGAAAATGTCAAAAAAGAAAGGGGTTTAAAATTAAAAAAAATTGTTTCCAAATACAATAAACCATTAACTGTATATGAGGATATAAATTTGATGGATGAAATAGACCTTGATGGTGTACATTTCAGCCATAGTGATTTATCAATAGATGATGCAATATCTTTTAAAAAAAAATATAAAAACAAGGTACTTGGCGTTTCCATAAATTGTGACGCGAATCTTGCCATTGAATATAAAAAAGCTGGAGTGGACTATATTTCTTTTGGTTTATGCCATAAAAGCAATACAAATAAAGTTGCAAATATTTGCACTCTGGAGGATATAAACACAATATCGAAAATTGACATTACGAAATTTGCAGTTGGTGGTATGAATAGAGACAACATACATGAGCTATCTAAATATAATTTCAATGGCATTGTTGTTGTATCTGCAATATTTTTAAGTATTGATCCTAAAAAATCTGCGGGAGAGATTAAAAAAGAACTTTTAAAACGTAATATTGATTGAAATTCATAAAATTTATTTATAAACGTATTATATTATAAAATGAATAATGTAATACTGAATGTTGATACAGGGGTTGATGATGCTTATGCAATAATACTTCTTGAAAAATATGGGATAAGGCCGGATTTTATTGTTGCTTCCTCTGGCAATTCAAATATTGAAGATACATTCAGGAATACTGAAGGTGTAATAAAAATTTTAAATTCCGATGTACCTGTTTATAAAGGGGCATATAGACCATTGATGAGAGATGCATATTATGAATTTTATCATGGAAAAAATGGTATGGGCTGTTATAATTTTAATCACGTTACTGAGGAACACAAAAATGGTATTTTGAAAATGTATGATGCACTTAAAAAGAAAAAATACACAATAATCAGTACATGTCCATTAACATCAATTGCATTAATGCTATTGATGGATGAAAATATTGAAAAGAATATAGATAAAATAATTGTAATGGGTGGTGCATTTCATCTGAATCCATATGGTGATGGCAATATCGATGATGCAGAATTCAATATATATTATGATCCGGAGGCAGCAAAAATAGTGTTCAATTTGAGTATAGAAGAATATATAATACCACTGGATGTCACTATGAATCCAGACTTTTCAATACAAAATGCGGATATAAAAAAAATAAATGATACTGGGATTGTTGGGGATTTTATTTATAAAACATTAAAATATATGGTTGAAAAGCACAATTCGTTTGAAATGCATGATCCAATAGCAGCCATGGCCTATTTCAATAAAAATGCTTTTAAATACATTAATGGCAATATTTATGTCGACGATAAGGGTGTCACGAAAATATATGAAAATAAAAATTCAAATAAACATGTTGCATATTCTCTGGATAAAATTGAATATAAAAAGAATATCTATGGAAAATTTTTCCATTAACCCCAAATTCCAATAAAAAAAATATAAATATGCGGTTAAGATGTATTTTGATGGTTAAATATGATATTTATATCTCGGCACCACTATTCAATGAAATGGAGATAGCATTCAACGAAAAGATGGATGGATTTGTTCGATCCCTTGGATTTACAACATATTTGCCGCAAAGAGATGGTGGTGAAGATGAATTATTATTAAAAAAGCCAGAATTATGGCCAGAAACAAGCAGGAGAGTATTTCAAAGAGATGTTGATTCATTAAAA
The DNA here is from genome assembly GCA_021835025.1 of Thermoplasmata archaeon. Classification (GTDB taxonomy): domain Archaea; phylum Thermoplasmatota; class Thermoplasmata; order Thermoplasmatales; family Thermoplasmataceae; genus Acidiplasma. The sequence continues at coordinate 7,177 of JAKBQY010000002.1, forward strand.
AATTCATCCATTTTATTGATGATTGTAGATGGCAGGGTACCTGATGAGGGCGCATGTGTTGAACTTGGAATGGCTTATGCATTTAATAAAATTTGCATTGGTTTCCAGACAGATACTAGAAAATTTTCTGGAAATCAGAACAACTTAATGCTTGATTATTCTATGACATATGAAATTATACATGATTGGAATACATTGAGAAATGTTTTGGAAAAAATCAAAAATGATTTAAAAAAATAAAAATTAATCGGCCATTTCTATTGGTATACCCTTTCCAGTTTCCTTACCTCCTATAAACCATGCAATTGCTCCAGCAGAACCGATTACCCATACAATTATATTGAATAATATATACTGGTTCAGTGAATATGAAGATGTGAGGTAAATTGTTGGAATATATAGGCCTATACCCAAGAATCTTACAAGTGCCGTTAGTGACCCCCTGGATTTTGTATCCCATACCTCAGATTTAAGTGCATCTTCTGCCAGGTAGCCAAGTTGTACAAACGCATTCAAAGCTATTACAAGAAACCAGAATAATATTATATATTTTGTCCATGTTCCAATGGTTAAATAGGCAACCACTGTAAATATTAAAGCCCCAACGTTTCCCCAGAGAAGCATATTTTTCCTGCCAATTTTTTCACCAAAAAATCCTATAAAACCGGTACCAAAAGCGGCAATACTCGCCACAAGCAGGATAACTGCAGTAAGAGATGAAAAGAATATTGGGCCAAGAACATATGCAATTAATCCAAAACCTGTTGTACCAGCAAAGGCGGTCGTTAAGGTTGCAAATAGTTTTAATCCAATATTTTTTGTTTTGTCAAGGCTTTCTTTATCTTCAAGATACTTTGTATTGTTTGTTCGCCTCAAATATTCTTCTTCGCCATAATATTTTATTGCATCTTCCTTTGCTTTCTTTTCATCCCCTTTGCTAGCAAGCCAGAGGAAGCTTTCAGGCAAATAACGCCTTGATGCTATAAGAATTACCAGTACCAGTATTATGGTTACAGCAATCATTTCCCTTTGGAAAATTTTGGTGCCATATGCTGTGGAAAATGAAATAGCAGCAAGTACAAGTCCACCAAGTGGTATGAAGTTAAGTTCCAGCAGCATTGTTGAGCTCCTGTGCTCTGTAGGCATAATTTCCTGGGAGAGTGCCATTATGGTGTTCATTTCTCCTCCAGACCCGAAAAGCAATATTGCCAAGAATAACAGTATAAGAATATATGAATAACTAAATGCTATTCCTATTGCTCCGACACCATACATTGCCATTGTAATATAAAAAACATGCTTTCTTCCTATTTTATCTGACAATGGACCTGCAAAGGCTATTCCTATTATAAGCCATAATGGAGCCCATGATAAAAGAAGAGATTTAAGAGAAAGAGGTATTTTCACCCATGTTGTGGCTATTGATGACATACCGAAGATATAGGCTTCAAGAAACATTCCCATTGCAAACGAGATAAATGCCCAGCTATCAACTTTTGTCCATCTTTTTATTTTTAAATTTTTTTCATCAGACATAAAACCATAACTCTATTTTATAAGTGATTAATAAATGAAGCCGTTTATATGTTAACAGGCTCATTTTTCAATTTTGCCCCCTATGTATTTTCCTGTTCCAGCTTCCGATAATATATTTCCATTCTCAAATACCTTTTTTCCACGGAGTATTGTGCTTTCAGGAAATCCCTTTAATATCATTCCATCAAAAACGCTGTAATTTATGTTGCTATGAAGCATTTCATATGAAACTTTAAACTCTTTTTTTGGATCTACTATTGCTATATCTGCATCATATCCCGGTAAAAGATTTCCCTTGGATTTAAGCCCAAACAATTCTGCCGTATTTTTGCTTGTTATAGAGACCATCTGCTCCATGGTTATTTTGCCGGACATAACACCCTTTGTGAATAGGAGGGGCAATATTGTTTCAGTTCCTGGTGTTCCATTGGGAACTTCATTAAACGGAGGTGTTTTATCAGAATGCCTTTTCTTCTGTTCATCGGAATAAACACAATGATCGCTTCCAATGATTGATATCTCATTATTTGACAATCTACCCCATAAACCAGATATTTCATCCTTTGTTCTGAATGGTGGGCTCATTATGTATCTATAGCCATATTTACCCTCAAAAATGGTATAATCATATACAAGATAATTTGGTGTTGTTTCATTTAAAAATTTATATCCCATTTCCCTGTATTTTCTGAAAGTATCCGTTGCTTCATAGGTCGATGTATGAACCATATACATTTTCACATGTTTACCTATCATTGATGCTATTGTGGATATTCTGTTTGCTGCTTCAATTTCAACAATTTCCGGCCTGGAATAATAATGGTAAATAGGCTCAGTTTTATTTTCCTTTAATAATTCCTCTGTCTTTTTATCAACTATCGCACCATTTTCTGCATGAATTGCTGTGATACCGCCATATTTAGAAATTTCCTTGATTGCCTCATATAGGGATTCATCATCCAGAAGGAGTTCATTTTTATATGCCATAAATAATTTAAAGGATATTACCCCTTCATCAATTAATGGTTTTACTGAATCAAGCGTATCCCTGCTTCCATTCCTTAAAATACAGTGCAATGCATAATCCGATACAACCTTTGGATCGGCCTTTTGCCTCCAACGTTTATATGCATCCATAGGATTTTCATTCTTTGAAGGTGTAATGAAATCAACTATTGTGGTTACACCCCCGCCCAGGGCTGCCTTTGTACCGTAATAAAAATCATCGGCCGTGACTTCTGACATGAATGGAAACTCCATATGCGTGTGGCTGTCAATAACTCCAGGAATCAATAATTTACCCCTAGCATCAATGACCTCATCCGCCTCATTACTCAGAATTCCAATTTTTTTTACCTTGCCATCCTCTATATACATGTCCTTTTCAACCATTCCGCTGGAAAGGCATATTTTTCCATTTTTTATTAATAGACTACTCATTTAATCACCTTTTATTAAAATTCCCCCTCTTACCACTTTCCTTCTGTTCCGATATTGTATTATTTCAACAGGATTTTTTGCATCTGTTATAATAAAATCTCCCTGGGAACCGAGCTCGTATCCATAATTGTTTGTGCCAAAAACTTTTGCGGCGTTGTATGTAAGCATGTTCAGTGAATACTCAAGCAAATTCGGTGTCATTAAAGGTTCAACATGCAAAGCCATAAAAAGAGCATCGAGTGGATCCCCACTGCCAAGAGGATACCACGGATCCATTATGCAGTCCTGGCCTATAACAACATTGACACCTTGGTCGAGCATTTCCCTTATCCTTGTAATGCCCCTGATCCTTGGATAAGAATTGTATCTTCCTTGCAAATGCATGTTTATCAATGGGTTTGATATTACATTAATACCAGACCTTGCAATGAGTTTTATCACCTTGCTTGCATATTGATTATTGTATGAATGCAGTGCAGTTAAATGACCGGCTGAGACGGATCCATTAAAATTTCTTGTAATTTTTTCCTTTGCAAGCATTTCTATAAACCTTGATGCAGGATCATCGGTTTCATCTATGTGGCCATCAATATTTTTGTTATATTTTTCAGCAAGGTCATATGCAATTTTTATTGATTTTATTCCCTCCTCATATGTATCCTCAAGATGTGGCGCCAATCCAACATTATCTGCTCCAAGTTCCATAGATTTTTCGAGAAGTTCCAAATTTTCTGGATATGTAAATAATCCATGCTGCGGAAATGCAGTGATTTGCAAATCAACTTTTTTTATTTCCTTCTTTATTTTTACCATTTCTCTCAATGCTGTGAGAGAGGGGTCTGAAACATCTATATTTGTTCTTATCCTTGTTATCCCATTATTCTCAAGAAGGTTTATTGCTTTCATTACCCTGTTTCGCATTTCAGAAGGATTTAATTTTTCCTTTTTGTATTTATCCCAAAGAGAGATTCCCTCTTCCAGAGTGCCGCTTTTATTTTCTATATCACGGTCAAGAATAAAAACTGAATCTAAATGGATATGCAGTTCTGAGAAAGAAGGCATTACAATATTTCTTTCTGCATCGATGGTAATATCGTCATCGGAATCACCTGAAACAAAACCGTCCTTAATTTTTATGTCAATAATCTTATTATTGGGATATGTAACACAATTCTTTATAATCACTGTTTATCACCCTTGCCTTCGAAGATCTTTTTTGTGTCATTGGCTATATACCCGTGCGAGAGATTCCCCCTTAATTCGGGTTGATATTTTGGTATAACCCAGTATTTCATAAGTAAAATGTATATTATTCCTGATATTAAAATTGTGGAAATCCATGACCCCTGGTAAACCCATGATTGAAATGGATAAAGAGAAAAACTAACCGGAAGATATGATGATGGCGGGTATGTCAAAAATACCGCCAAAATAAATGCCACTATGGCCGCCGGATTTACTCCAAGCAGGTACTTGAATCTGCCCTGTGGCATAAATGTATCGGCTATTTCAAATTTGAATCTCCTTATTATCACGTAATCAAATATCAGAACACCTTCCACAGCCATTCCAAACCATATTGCAAAGTATGTCCATGCACCCCAGTTTCGGTTTTTTTCCTCCGTTGGCTGGAAATCCTCATTCCATAAATATTTATTTTCAGGAAATTTTTGCTTAAGGTCAACATATCCCTTTTTAGGATCATACGATGTTACGCTTTCTCTCCATGTTTCACCACTTTTATTCATTCATTTCTCCGTTATTTTTCTCCGGAGGTTTCCATATTGCCGGAATCGAATAATATCTGTGTTTCATGGTCCATATAACCAGTTTTTAATGTGCCTTTTTGCAATTTGCCATATTTTGGTATGATCCATACCATATTCAATAGAAGATCAAGTATACCAGCAATAAAAAATGCGGAAATCCATGAATTGTTGTAAAGCAACTCAAATATGTAAGCCTTTGATATGCCCCAAGCATATATGTATGTAATAATAACTGCTATTGTTCCACCGATTATTGGTGCGGGGTTAAAACCATAGAGAAACCTGTATGATCCTGTTTTTACAAATAAATCCTTTATGTTAATTTTGAAGTGCCTCATGATAGCGTAATCAAAGACTATAATGCCTTCAACCATGCCGAGCAGGGCACCATATGCAAGAAGCCAACCATAAACATATGTATATACACTTGTACTGTAAGCGGTATATGCACCAAGTATAAGGCTTATTGCCACTCCTATAACTATTCCCTTGAACCATGTCAGCTTTGTTGGATATGTGTTCGCTATATCATATCCGGGGGCAATGGAATTTGCAAATACATTGACAGAGAATGTTCCTATAATCACAGATATGAGTAGTGGTATGGAATAATATGCAGGAAAATGAAGAGCCATTAGTTCCAGGGGATCATAACTGAAGAACCCCGCTGCTCCTGATACGTGCAGCCACCCGGCACTTATGGAGGCACCGGCACCAAGTAATGCCATTGCACCAACTGCCGCCATTATGAATGGCATAGGTATCTGGCCTGTTGTCTGGGAAAATTGGGATTTTGCATATTTTGTGTAATCGGGCATGCTAACAGCCATTGTTGCCCAGTATGCCACATTGGAATTTATGAATGCAAATTGAGCTATTAATGATGCACCGTGGGTATTGTATGTTGTTATAGGCGTAAAATTAAATTTCCCTGCTGACATGAAAAGAAAGAACATTATTATGAAGCTTACTGCCATTATTGGAGCTGCTGCCTTGGCAAGTATTTTTAATGGTTTTTGCCCCTTGACTGGCGGGGAAATATAAAATATCAATAATTGTGCTATTATTACTGTAGCGAATATTGTCCAGAAAACTAAAGGAAAAAATTTTGGAAGTGTTCCTGGGCCAACTTCCGATATAAGTTGTGCGGTTACACGAACTCTTGCAACTATAAAATAAATATATGTTGCAGCTTCCGCTATAATGAATGATTCTATACCCCACCATCCCATTGAAATAATGCTTCTTATCCATGACGGTATCTGGGCACCATATATGCCCCACCTGCTCCTGGTTAATTGAGGTTCAGCAACACCATATCTGGCACCTCCATGTGATTGTATTATTGTTGGTATCAAAACTATAAGATTCCCAAGAAACATGTAAATTATTACCTGTATCCAGCTCAATCCAAGGGCAATACCTACAGTTGCCAATGTCCATGTTGGAATTATAACAGCCATTGCAACCCACAGGCTGGCAAATGTTGGTGCACCCCATTTTCTCAGGTCCTTTGGCACTGGATTAAAATCGGGGTTCCAGAGATAATCGTTTATTTTATTTTCTTTATCAAGGTAAACCTGTCCATTTTCAATATTTACCTTGTCTGTCATTTTTCCTCCTTGACAAAGTTAGCATAATGAACGTTCCCAATATCATTATCAACCAGCTCTTCATAGGCAATAACCTTTCTATCGGCAAGAAAAGGCGCTTTTTCCCTTCTTTTCCTTATGAGGTTTATATCAATATCTGTAACTGATACCCCTTCCTTATCCGACATCTGTGAAACAATTTCACCCGATGGCCCAGCTATAAGGCTTTTCCCAAGATACTTGATTTTTTTGCCTTCAAATTCTTCTTCAGTACGATTAACCCCAACAACAAACAAGGTATTGAAAGCAGCGTGAGCCCTTATTTCAAGTTCCCATGTTTCAGGATAAAAATTTGTGGTTGTTGGAACAAAAACTATATCAGCACCCTTTATCGCAAGTATTCTTGGCCCTTCCTGAAAATGCCTGTCATAGCATACAACAGATCCTATTTTATATGAATCCTCCTGAAATACAGGATATCCGCTTCCAGGATGGAAATAATATTTCTCATAGAAACCATTGAGCTGGGGGAGGTGTATTTTTCTGTATTTTCCCATTACATCACCCTTTTTATCAATAAAGATTGCTGTATCATAGAAAATTCCTCGAACAGTTTTATCTTCTTCAAAAATTGTTGGGATAATACCAACATTATGCTCTTTTGCATATTTTCTGAATATCTGTACGGTTTCCCCATCATCCTTTTCAGCATATTCAAAATATTTTATATCTTCAGTAGCGGGAAAATAGGGAGTGGTAAAAAGTTCATTGTACACTATATAATCCGCATTTTGCGAAATGGCTTCATCAGCATACGATATTGCTTTCTCTATATTTTCCTGTTTTTCAGGCACTGAACCCATCTGTATCATTCCAATTTTCACAATATTTTTATCACTCATGATTTTCACCTTAGGCCTCCCTGATCTTTTTCAGTTCATCATCTATGGAATCCCTTTCGGCTATCAATGTTTCCAGATAGCTATATTCCCTTATGTTTGGAACAACCTTCCCCTTTATTTCTTCAAGACTTCCATAATTGTGCCTTTTCAGATAATCCTCCATGCTTTCTGTCCATGATTTTACCTGGTTGAATCCATGCATTATTGTATCAGTAACAACTTGGACTGATGTAGCTCCACACATTATATATTCTATAGCATTCTGCCAGCTGCTAATTCCACCTATTCCACTTATGGTGAGCTTTGTATTTTTAAATATGGATGATACTGCTCTCAATCCTATGGGTTTAACACCCGGCCCAGATAAACCACCATAGGTTGTATATCCAAAAACTGGCGGCGATAACATCTCCCTTTCTATATCTATTCCCATAAGGCATGAAACAGTATTTATAGTGGAAACTGCTTTTGCCCCTGCCCTTTCAGCATTTTTTGCAATTTCAGTTACATCGGTAACATTTGGTGATAATTTTGACATTATCGGCACACCAACAGATTGCACGACCTCTTTTGTATAATCATATACAAGATCAGGATGTTGCGAAATGTATGCCCCAGATCTTTTTTCTGGTTCTCCATGTGGACATCCGAAATTCAGTTCAATTAAGTTTGCCCCATGGTCTTCAGCCCATCTTGCAAGCTTGGACCATTCAGAAATATCAGATGATCCCATTATACTGAATACTATTGGTGCATTCGGTACTTCCCTGTTGACTATTTTTATATATTTATCCCAGGTTTCAAGATTGTCCTCCGTTATTAATTCAATATTCTCAAATACAACAAGGTCTTTGTTGCTATTCCTCATTGCGGCATACATTGGCCTTACTCCTTTTCTCACAATGCTGTCACCAACAGTTTTTATAACAACTCCTCCCCAGCCAGCTTTCAGGGCCTGTACAATTTTATCTGCTGTTCCGCTCGTTGGCCCTGATCCAACCCAGAACGGATTTTTAAATTTCACTCCTTCAAACTCTATTTCTAAACTCATTTTATCACCTTTTATATTTTTTTACCACCTTTTTATTATTGTTTTGCTATCTGTGAAAAACATTGTATGGTCGGTCCCTCCCTGTGCATGCAAATCCCCAAAGAAGGAGTCCTTGTAGCCACTGAATGGATAAAACGCTATTGGTGCGGCCACGCCAATGTTAACACCTATATTTCCAGCCTCAATTTCTTCCACATATCTTTCCGCATATTCACCGGATTTTGTGAATATGGTTGATGCATTCCCATACTTGCTCTTATTTATTATTTCAATAGCATTTTCAAAGTTTTTTGCTTCAATGACGCTTGCGACTGGTCCAAAGATTTCTTCCCTTATTATTTTCATATCAGGTGAAGCGTTGTCAAATATTGATGGCCCCAGGAAATATCCATCCTTGTATTTTTTGTAATCAAAGGTTCTTCCATCAAGTACAAGATCTGCACCTTCGCTAATGCCTGAATCTATATACCCAATAACTTTTTCCCTGTGTTCTGACCTGATTAATGGACCCATTGTAACGTCGTCATCCAATCCATAGCCAAGTTTAATATCTTTTGCCTGCTTTTTGAACAAATCAACGACTTTTTTATGATTTTCCGGCAAAGTAACAAGAACTGAACCTGCTAAACATCTTTCTCCAGCATTCCCATAAAAAGATGAGATGAGATGCGGTACTACTTTTTCAACATCTGCGTCAGGCATCACAAGCTCATAATTTTTTGCTGAAGCACCTCCTTGAAATCTTTTATGATTGTTTACTGCTGTACTTACAATATATTTTGCTGCGTTTGTTGACCCTACAAAACTTATTCCCGAGATTTTAGTATTGCTTAAAAGAGCGTTTACGGTTTCAACAGCACCATTTACTATGCTTATTACTCCCTTTGGAAAACCTGCTTTATCGAACAACTCAATGGTTTTTTGAAGTGTCAATGGTGTTTTTTCTGAGGGTTTTACGATTATTGTGTTGCCAAGACCTATTGCATATGGGATAAACCAGAATGCAACCATTATTGGAAAATTAAATGGAGCTATTGCAGCGAAGACTCCCATTGGAACCCTGATCACCTCCTCATCTATTCCAGATGAAATATTTTTATTATTTTTCCCCATGATATTGTATGTTGAAGAACATGCTGCCTCGACATTTTCTATTGCCCTCATCACTTCTCCCTGGGCTTCCTTGAATGTTTTTCCATGTTCAATTGTTACCATTTTGGCGAGTTCGTCTGCATTCTCTCTCATGAGATTTTCAAGTTTGAAAAGATATTTTATTCTATCAGTTATTGGCATTTTAGACCATTTTAAGAATGCCTCATGTGCATAATCCACTGCCTTATTTACAGTATCCCTATCAGTATCATATACAGATGATATGTGTCTTCCAAATGCGGGATTGTAAACCCTGTATTCTGTATTCCCGTAGTAGTCCTGCTTCTCTCCGTTTATATAATTTTCTATTTTATATTCCATATTCTCACTTTTCATTTTTCAACCTCCTTATCTGATATATTCAGGGCCTCATCTATTACCCTGAAACCATCTTCAAGTTCCTCCCTGGTAATTATCAATGGTGGTGCCACGATTAAATGGGAAATCCATGTATTTAGATACACACCATGTTCCATGGCATATTTGGCAACACTGTTCACAATTAATGGCTTCCCTGCTATTTTATCATCCGCTGTGCTGAATGGTATTTTTTTATCCCTGTTTTTATTGAGTTCAACAGCACCAAAAAGTCCTATGCTTCTCACATCACCAACTGAAGGATGCTTTTCCTTCAATGCATTTAATTTCAAGGAAAACAGTGGCGCCATTTCCTTTACATGTTTAAGAATGTTTCTTTCCTTGTATTCATCGATTGCTGCTGAAGCTGCTGAAAGCATTAATGGATGAGCCTCATATGTATGGCCATGGGCAAATATATTGTCATCAAAGAAATCAGCTATTTTTTTGTCCACTGCAGTTAATGATAATGGTGCATAGGCTCCAGTCAATCCCTTTGCAGATGTTAATATATCAGGTTTAACATTGTAATGATTCACAGCAAACCATTCCCCTGTTCTGCAGAAACCGGTCATTACTTCATCTGCTATTAAAAGAACATCATTTTCACGGGTAATTTCCCTAACCCGTGGTAGAAATTCCTTTGGTGGAACAACAACACCATTTGTTCCCGTAACCGGTTCAAGAATAACTGCAGCAACGTTTCCCTCATTTTTTATAGTATATTCAAGATTTTCAGCACATGCAAGGTTGCATTCAGGATATTTTAGATTGAATGGACAGTGGTAGCAAAACTGTGGAGCCACCCTCAAAAATTCCGATGCATTTTCATATGAATCCACAAGTCTTCTTCTGAAATCCCCTGTAAGCTGGAGACTACCAAGAGTTGACCCGTGGTACGAATTATAAAAGGATATTATTTTATTTTTTTTCTTATCGGACATGTACATTCTTGCTATTTTTATAGCCGCTTCATTTGCTTCAGTTCCAGCATTTCCATAAAAATATTTTGTGAGGTTGTCCGGAAGTATGGTTCTTAACTTCATTGATACCTCTTCTCTTATGTCCGTATCAAAGGACGGGGCTATATATGGTAAAATTTCGGCCTGTTTTTTTATTGCTTCTATGATTTTTTTATTTCCGTGCCCAAGATTGGAACACATTAATTGCGAGGACATGTCAAGATATTTTTTTCCTGTGGCATCCGTAAAATAACAACCGTCTGCTGAGATCACCTTTAGGGGGTTCCAATTTTTTTGCCGACTCCATGTTACAAAAGTATTTTCAGCTGAATAATTATGTTTACCCATTTCAGTTTCCATTATTATCAATAATTATAATTCTAACCAATATATAAAAATTTTGTTACAACCAATATATTTTATCGATTTAAATTAAAATACAATAATTTTGTTTCAATAATAATAAATTTAAGAGAAAATAGATAATTTTAGCAATTTAATTTTATTTGTACAAATAAAATATATTATTGAATGATATTACCTAATATGGATAAAAAGGATAAGGATATAATAAATTCAATGATGAGCTTGAAAACCAACAATCTCCAGATAATAGCAGAACAAGTCAAAATTTCAAAATCGTCCGTACAGAAAAGGATTAAAAAATTGGAAGAGGAGGGTATAATAAAGGGCTTTATTCCGGAACTCAATGAGGATAATTTACCTCAACAGATAACCGCTATTTCCATGATAAGGGCAAAATACGGCCCGGATTACGCCGTTAAAATAGGAGGGGAAATATCCAAAATAGAAGGGATCAGCTCTGTATACTATGTTCTTGGTGATTATGATTTTGTGGCTATTATAAAGGCAAAGGGACGGAAAGATCTTGAGGAAATAATGAATAAAATTTCAAGCATAGAAAGAATAGAAAGAAGTAGCACAATTACAGTATTATCGACATTCAGAGAGGACCCAACAGCTTTTTACAGGCTAGATGATTAATAAATAACAACATACTGTATAAATGATAAATATTAATTAATATAATAATATGTACCGTCATGAATTATAAAGTAAAGGAAATAATGACAAGAAACCCAATAACATATACCGTTCCAAGTTCAGTTTCAGATGCTATTCGCGTGTTGATAAAAAATAATGTTACCGGTGTACCTCTTATTGGAAAGGACAATAAATATGCTGGTATAATTACAAGAAGGGATATATTTTATAATCCCGACGAAACGCAAACTGCACTGGTAATGAGAAAGGCAAACACAATAAGGGAAGATGATTTCATTGAGGAAGCTGCAAAAGAAATAACCTTCCAGGGAAAAAGACATCTTGTGGTAACCAATGAAAATGATGAGATAACAGGAATTTTAACACCCCAGAATTTTTTAAACTTTGTAAGGGAAAAATACGGCAACATAAAAATAAAAGAGTTGGGAAAATTCGATGCTTTTCCTATATGGGAGAATACTCCTTTAACTGTTGCGTTGATTGCAATGAAATTATCACAGGTTTTTTCATTTCCAGTACTTGATGAGGATGCAAAATTTGTTGGGCTGATAACCGATAGAGATATTTTTGATAAAATAAAGTTATCATCCACAGAGGTTTTTTCAGAAGCGGGAATAGCTGATGATGAAGATCCCTGGTCATGGGAAGGAATAAGAAATGTGTTTACATACATTATAGAAAAATCCAATTTAAAGGTGCCAAAAATTCAGGTTAAAGAACTTATGGTTAAGGATCCTGTTAAGGTATACTTGAATTCAACAATAGGGGATGCAGTGAATTTAATGGCACAAGGGAATTATAACCAACTTCCAATTTTATCGGGACATGGTGAAATATCAGGAATGTTATATGATGTTGAACTCTTGAAGGTCTTCAATGATTAAAATGTATGAAGATATTATTGAAATAGCAAAAAGGAGGGGTTTTTTCTGGCCATCCTTTTCAATTTATGGCGGTTTTTCAGGATTTTATGACTATGGTCCACTGGGTGTTCTTTTGAAAGACAATATTATAAAGATATGGAAGGAGAATTATTTACAGGATTCAACTGCGTTTTTAGATACTCCAAATTTGACCCCTGAACCAGTTTTTAAAGCTTCCGGCCACATAGACAGATTTTCCGATATTGCATGTGAATGCACTAAATGTAAAAACAAATTCAAACTTGAAACGGTATTGAAATTCAATAAAATTGAAAAAATACCAAAAAATTTAAAGGAAGGCCTTGAACTTGTAGAAGAGTTTAAGCTTAAATGCCCTGTGTGTGGAACTATTATTAAAAATATATCCGATTTCAATTTAATGTTTAAAGCAAATGATATGTACCTAAGGCCTGAAACAGCCCAGGGTATTTTTGTGAATTTTAAATTATTATATAATTACAATAAAGGCAAACTTCCAATGGTTGTTGGACAGGTTGGAAAAGGATTCAGGAATGAGATATCACCACGACAGAGTCTCATAAGGCTCAAGGAATTCAATCAGTGTGAAATTGAAGCTTTCTTTGATCCAGAACATTTGGAATTCAAGGAACTGTACGCTTATAGTGAGATAAAATTATTACCAAACAATGGCAATCCATTCTATGGAAATATAGCAGAAGCATATGATAAAAAAATAATACCAAATAAAGCCCTTGCCTACTTTGTCCTGAAAACGCAGGTTATTTTAAATAAAATTGGAATAGATAATGATAAATTGAGATTCAGGCAACATAATCCTGACGAAAGGGCCCATTATGCTTCAGATAGCTGGGATGCAGAGGCCATTATAGATGATGAATGGTTTGAAATTGTCGGTATTGCAAACAGGACAAATTTTGATTTAAAAAATCATGATCGGGAATCTAGAGAATCCATGAAAATAAATATAGACAATAGGGAGATAATACCATATGTCATTGAACCCTCATATGGTATAGACCGGATAATAATCTCGCTCCTCACTCAATCCGTATATAAAAGAGACAATGGTTACAATGTTCTTAAACTGGATTCTAGGGTTTCTCCATTTCATTTAGCTATTTTCCCCTTAATGAAAAAGGAAAAACTTGTGGATAAAGCAAAAAACTTTTATAGTGAATTATTGAAAAATGATAAATATATTATATACGATGATGTGGGATCAATTGGAAAAAGATATGCAAGGCAAGATGAGATAGGTACTCCATATTGTATAACCGTTGATTTTCAGACCCTTGAAGACGATACAGTAACGATAAGATGCAGGGATTCCATGAAACAAGAACGTAAAAAAATAAGTGACCTATTGACCAATAAATATGGGGAAATAATTCAATAATGAACCTATGAAATAACATTTAATCCTTATTTTTTAATTTTTCTGTTGACAAAAAATTTATATAAAAATATACATACAGAACGTATGAACACTACTGCAAACAATGTAGGAAAATCTCTGAAAATGCGATATTTAAGGCTTGCGCCCATATTGTTTTTTTTGTATGTTATAAATTTTCTTGATAGAGTGAATCTATCATATGCTATAGCTGCAGGTATGTTTCCTGATTTAGGGGTTCCAAAATCAAGTGCCGATTTAATAGCCGGGATTGCATCTGCTTTATTCTTTGTGGCCTATGCCGTACCCCAGGTCTTTACCACGTTGAGAATTAATAATGTTGGGGTAAGGAAAATTTTCGCAATGGCATTTTCCGCATGGGGCATTATTACAATAATAACAGGTTTTGTTCAGAATGTTCCCGAAATATATGCCTTAAGATTTATACTTGGTTTGGCAGAGGCCCCGTTCTATGCAGGAACCATGTTCTTCATGGGCATCTGGTTTGTAAAATCCGAAAGAGGAGTTGCAAATTCATTTTTTAACGCTGCAATACCAGTTGCTGGAATTTTTGGCGGTTTAATAGCGGGAACCGTTTTTCTAGCATATGGTAATACCTTGGGGTGGAGATATCTATTCATATATGAGGGAATACTGGCACTAATATCCGTTGCAATATTGTGGGTTGTTTTAACGGATTTCCCAAAGGATGCAAAATGGCTTAGCAATGACGATAAAATTGCCCTTGAAAATGAACTTGCAAAAGAAGAAAAAGAAAAACCATTAAAAGTACCATGGAAAAAAGCATTAATGGAAAGGGATGTAATAATATTGACATTGGTATACTTTTTTGGCGTTACGGGATTATATGGATATGCAATTTGGCTTCCATCCATAATAGCATCTTTTACGCATGTGGGTGCTGCTGGAGCCAGTTTCCTGAGCGATATCCCATATATTGTTGCGGCAATAGCCTTAATATTTATATTAAGATATTCAGATAAAAAGGGAAATAGGAAACATTTAACCGCCATTATATTCTTCGTCGCATTTGCTGGTTTGGTTTTGAGTGCATTTTTAATAAGCAATGCTGTGGTATCTTTCATTTTCTTTACAATTTCGGCGATTGGGATATTCAGCTTTTTACCGGTTTTCTGGAATATACCACAGGAATCATTAACAAGGGAAAGTTCAGCAGCATCAATAGGAATGATTAATGGCCTTGGGAATCTTGGAGGAATTGTTGGCCCAATTCTTGTCGGAGGACTTGAAAGTTACACACATTCCTTTGTTTCTGGAGTATATGCCATGGCATTTTTTGTGCTGATAGCAGGGATTCTTGTAATGCTTGTTAAGTATTCAAGATAATTCCGATATTTTTATAACTTATTTACCAAAAAAATATGAAAATATTTTTTTTATATTGTTTGTTTTTTAAAATTGGATTTTTCAAACTATGGCCATTATATTACTAATATATTTATATAATAATTATATACAATCATCAATGAATAAACTTTTAAAATTAATACCGTACTGGTTTTTAATTTTTACTATAGGATTTGGATGGTTTATCCTAGCTCCTGCGATTCCATTGCTTGACATATACCTGCATACTAGCACAGGCAATATACTAATTTTAATAAGTTCATATGGTTATACAATGGCCATCCTTGGACTTTTGGCGGGTTATTTTTCTGCGAAACTATCAGTAAAATCTATGCTTTATACAGGCATGGTTATATCATTCATAGGCCTACTCGGAAGGGCATTTTCCCCTGATTATATAACATTCCTCTTTTTTGGAATTATTGCGGCCGCAGCATATCCACTTGTACTGGCACCCATAGGCAGTATCATGAAATCCATAGACAATGAAAGATCTGAAACCATCAGTGGTGTCAGTTTTGGCTTCCTATTTTTTGGACTTGCCATGGGTTCCCTTATTGGGCCAGACATTTCAAAATTTGGAGTGAAAACAGTATTGTTTATGCCAGTCATTCTAGCTTTTATTGCAATGATATTTATGTTATTCGTTGTTAAGTCTTATCCAACAAATTATGTAAAAAAAATTAAAGGAGTATTCAGGCCTGGCATGTTGAAGAACTGGTGGGTAGGTCTTTCTATCGCCTCAGTGTCCGTTTTATTTGGCTCTGTTGCAAGCACTGTGTTGCATTTACATTCGCTAAAAAACTTTATAGAGTTCGGAGGTATTCTGGGTGGGTTGGAATTCCTTGGTGCGGCAATTGGTGCAATCATTCTTCCATACATATTTGAAAAAATAAACCATGTAAAACTTGGGAATGTTTTTACCGGTATTCTTTCATTATTATCACTTTCGGCATTAGTTTATTCACTGTCCTTTACCAGGGATGAAACCATGATGCTGCTATCATTCTTTTTCTTTGGTTTTTTTGGAAACGCCTATTGGACGATGGCCCTCACATCCGTGACAAAATATGTTTCAAACCCCGCCGATGCAGGTTTCTCAACTGCAATGTACAGCGTGTTCACAAACGTTGGTGTTTCCCTGATACCCATATTTGTGGGGGTTGAGTTTTCATCCTTAAAAACCATTATCATTGGGGTAATAATAGTCCTGGTTATTGAAATTATTGCGGCTATGATGTCGCCTTTGATACTCAGTGGCCATACAAAATTAAATGAAAATCTAAATATGGCCTCTGGTAAATAATAAAATTATTATAAATATTTTTAAAATCATATCTTTAAATGAGGATTTCAATGGCTAAATCCAAATGGGATTTATAACATAAACATTGTTCAAGGAATGATTAGTAATAAAAAGAAATGACTTTTGAGACATTATCTATATTAATATTCATAAAATATTATTAAATGTAACTAAATATTATCAAATTTTGGACAATTTTGTTATAATGTATAATTTAAATATTGCATTTACATTTCACTTTATATGTGGGATTACGCTAACAAGGTTTTTGATTCATATCCGACAGAGAAAAGGATAGTACAGAAAATGATTGAAATAGGTTTAAGCGTCAGGATAGTTGTTGACGAGGTAAAAATTTTTTCTGATATGATTGAGATAAAACCAAATGCCATTGCAAAGGCCTACCATGTGGATCGCAGGGTAATTGTTAATCTCTTAAAGAGAATAGTTGATGATGTTAAACTGTTTGAATTTTTTTCAAATTTGAAGCCGGTTTCAAATTTCTCCGAGTCCGGTTCAAGAATGGGCTTTGGAGTAATTCAAATAATTCCCGAAAATGCAACAAAATCTGGAATCATAGCGGGAGTCATATCAATTATTTCCGAAAATAATATTAGCATAAAGGAGGTTATTACAGATGACCCGGATATGATAGAAAATCCAAAGGCAATAATTGTCACAACCGTCCCAATTTCCGGAGAAATAATAAACAAAATAAAAAAGGTCGACGGAGTTAAAGGCATTGTTGTTTTATAAGAATTAAATAAAATTATCTATATTTCCATTATAAACTATATTTATGAGTTTATCAATTTTTTCCCTTACCTCAGCCACTGATTTTCCATAAACATTAATATGCCCCATCTTTCTCTTTCTTCTTATATCGGCTTTATGATACCAGTATATGTCGGTTTTACCAAGATTCAAGATATCATCAACCTTATCATGGATTTCTGTTCCAATAATATTCAATATTCCCGATGGAGAGAATAATGCTGGCTTGACCACAGGTATATCTGCAACCGCGTGTATATGTTCCTCAAATTGTGAAATTGATGAGCCCAGCAATGTGTGGTGTCCTGTGTTATGAACTCTTGGTGCGTATTCATTTATCTTAACATCATTATCAGTAACATAATATTCTATTCCCATTACACCTATATAATCAAGTTTTTCCATTAGTTTCTGGGCCATGGTAACCATTTTTTTATGATCCTTTAGTGGTGCTATATTGTATATCAAAATACCATTTTTATTGTAATTATATGAAGGTGAAAAAAATTCAAAAGTTCCTCTGGAATCTCTTACTGCTATGATTGATGCTTCAAAATCATAATTGATGAACCTTTCTATTACAAATGGTCCATGCACGTTTTCTTCTTTATATTTGGTTTCTGGATTTATATAAAATTGCCCCTTCCCATCATAACCGCCTTTGCAGGTTTTTATTACAGCATTATTAAAATCCTTTGCAATATTAAAAGCCTCTTTATATG
This sequence comes from Thermoplasmata archaeon, assembly GCA_021835025.1. GTDB lineage: Archaea > Thermoplasmatota > Thermoplasmata > Thermoplasmatales > Thermoplasmataceae > Acidiplasma. The sequence continues at coordinate 25,453 of JAKBQY010000002.1, forward strand.
TATCGGCATATTCATAATCTGCAATTGGAAAGTGGTTTTTCTTCAAAAAATTCTTTTCAAGTGATCGATCCCTTTTTAATTCAATGGTTTTTATATTTGGTCTTAACTTTCCCCTTTCGGATGCATATTCCAGTGTATTTTTATCTACATGCTCAAATTCAAATGTAACAAAATCGCATGAATCTACAAATTCCCTATACTGGTTTACTGTAAAAAATTTATCTGCTATGTATCCTGCGGGTCCCTTATTATCGTCGAGAACATAAAATTTTAATGGGTATTTTTTCATTGTAATTATCATCATGTATCCAAGTTGCCCTGAACCAATAATGCCAACAATCATAACTTTTCCCCTAGTACCTTTTCCTTCTGCTGATTCATATAATCTTCCATAAAGGCCCTCAATTTATCATATTTTATTGAAAGAATTCTTATTGCTAGAAGGGCAGCATTCTTTGCACCACCTATTGAAACTGTTGCAACCGGAACACCTGATGGCATTTGAACTATCGATAATAGTGAATCGAGGCCATTTAAATTCTTTGATGGAACGGGAACTCCTATCACAGGTAATGAGGTCATTGAAGCAACCATTCCTGGAAGATGGGCTGCCCCGCCTGCACCCGCTATTATTACTTCAATATTATTTTTTAATGCATTTTTTGCATATTCTAGCATGAATTCGGGCGTTCTGTGAGCAGAAACAATTTTATATTCTACCTCTATGCCAAAATCCTTTAATGTATCTATAGCGTCCTTCATATGCACATAATCTGATGAACTACCCATTATAACCGCTACTTTCATAATTTGGTATAACATAATGTATAATAAATTTAATTTTAAAGAATCTTTATATAATTATTTTTATTTTCTATAAAATTATTAAATTAGAAATATTTTTAGTTTTTTCCAATATATCAATATTTAATAATCAAAATAGGTCTATGATATCCCGAATTGAGTTCCTATATAAACATTATAATATAAACAAAAGAATCAAAGAAAAGATGAAATTAAACAATAAGAAAATAAAATACATTATAAATCAGAAAAATAAAGGTGAATCATC
>JAKBQY010000007.1 GCA_021835025.1 Thermoplasmata archaeon
CCATTAATCTATCTTTATCTATAATTGAATATATTAAATCCTCATTTTCGGCACACCTGTTTCTTATTATTCCAATAGGATCAGCCAAACTTGTAATACCTGTAAATTTATCTCCAACAAGATTTGATGTAGCAAAAAATACCGTATTTTCAAGAGCCCTGACAGAAACAAGATTCAACCACTGTTCTTCCTTGATTGGGCCTGCAAACCAGCCAGAAATGGTTACAACCAGATCTGCACCCTGAAGGGAATAATTTCGCACAACTTCGGGGAACCTTATATCATAACATATCATCATTCCTATTTTAATATCATTCACAGTAACTATATCAAATGGACCCCTGCCATAACTGTACATATCTGATTCCTTATATCCAAATGCATCATATAGATGGGTTTTTCTATATTTTGTTGTAAAACCACTATGTGAATTGATATATACTGATGTATCATAAATTTTATCCCCATCTCTTTCATTTATTCCTGTTATGATGTTTACATCATTTGATTTTGCAATTTTTTCAAGAGATTGCATATATTTTCCATCTATTTCCTCGGAAATTTTAGATAATTCCTCTTTATTATTTGCGTATGACATATAATATTCTGGGAATATAACAAGGTCTGCATCGTTTTGGGAAGCGATTTTTGAATACTTCTCTATATTTTTCAGACTCATTTCCTTGTCGTATACCGGTTTCAATTGCGTCATACCAATTTTTATCATATTCAATATAAATGTAAATCCGGATATATATTTATTCATAAATAGTATCAATATTCTAAAAAAATAAATAATATAATATTGCATTTACTGAAATTTCCATATCAAAACCCCAAAAAATAAATTATGCCTAATTTGTCGTTAGATTCATTCATGCCACCACCTTTAATCTGGCAATATTTTATGAAATACCATAACGGTATAGGGTATTTTCTGGCATATTCCTTGGAATCATGTATTTTGAATGTACATTTAATTTTGTGGACAATGAAACTGCTGCAACTTTATATATAAACTTTATTTATATCCATTTAGTTATGTTGTTTTTATTCCGATAAAATTTTATAATTTAATGTTTCATTGTATTTCATGTTAATCACAATTTTATCTATTGTGTTTTTATTCTGGAATTGTTGCAGTCAGTAATACTTATATATTATTTTAACTTAATTTTATTATGGCAATATTTCCAAGTCCCGAATGGGCAGATGAATATGTGAAAAAATTGAATAGTAACGAAAGTTATAAGGATTCAGGCAAAACCTGGGAAGACACCTTGACATTTGTCATCGAACCGGATGAAAAATACAATAAAACATGGTATTTATATCTTGATCTGGCACATGGAGAATGCAGGGATTATAAATATTCGGATAAGGAAGATGGCGTTCCAAAAGCCACATTTATCTACAAAGGAAAATATTCAAACTGGGTAAAACTGATAAATAAAGAAATAGACCCAATACAGGGAATTATGACTGGCAAATTCAAACTTGAAGGGCAGATGATGAAGATCATGAGGTACACAAAGGCTGCCAAGGATATGGTAAACACTGCATCAATGGTAGATACACAATTTGAGGCATAATTATGTGGTTTTTTAGATCACCTGATGTAATTTTTGGTGCGGATTCATTATCATATTTGAATAATATAGATGCAAAAAGAATTGTGATAGTTAGTGATAAAAATATACAACATGCTGGGTTGATAGAGAAGGTGATAAAAAACCTGCCTGACAATGTTGAGGTGCATACGATTGACGATATTCCCGTGGAACCTGATTTTGATGATATAACCCAGCATATGGATGGTATAAGGTCTTTTGGCCCTGATTATTTTATTGGAGTTGGTGGTGGGTCATGCATGGATAGTGCAAAGATTCTATTTGCATTATATGAAAGGCCAGATATAAGTGTTTATGATATCACGCCCATTGTAAAACTTGGCCTTAGGAAAAAAAGCCATTTAATTGAGATTCCAACCACAAGTGGAACGGGGTCAGAATGTTCCTGGGCTGCAGTTGTATCAGGAAAAAATGAAAAAAGGAAAAATGAACTTGCTTCGCCAGAAATACTGGCCGATTACGCAATACTTGACCCCGAAATGGTATTATCATTACCTCTAAACCAAACGATAAGCACAGCAGTTGATGCCATGACACATGCAATTGAATCATATGTATCAAGTTGGTCAAATCCTTACTCCGAGGCACTTGCTGAAAAGGGGTTGTTTATGGTTTCACATAGCATCATGGATGTATTGAAAAAACCTGGTTCCCTGGAATTACGAAATAATGTCCACATAGGGGCTTCAATGGCAGGCCTGTCATTTTCAAACTCACAGATTGGACTTGCACACGCACTTGGCCATTCTCTGGGGGCAGTATTTAAGATGGCTCATGGAACAGCAGTTGGGATATTTTTACCGCATGTTGTGAGTTACAACTCCCTTGAGGTTGACGGCAAATACAGTATATTGAACAACTTATTTCCTGAAGATATAAAAGGTAAAAACCTGCATGATACACTCATAAAAATGTTCAAAGTAATAAACCAACCTTTAAAAATAAGTGATCTAAATATAACAAGAAAAAGTTTTGATGATAACCTTAATACCTTAATAGAGCTGGCAGAAGATTCCACGGGTATTACTATGAATCCGGTAGAGGCTGGAAGGGAAGAAATTAAAGAATTGTTTGTAAAATCATTTGGTGATTAAATGGGAGGCAAAATTTATGGAAATTTTATAAATGGAAATGAGGAGTTTAATGGAAATAAAATTGAGATGATATCTCCATCTGATGGTTCTTTATCAGGATATATAATTGAAGCGAACAGGAATGTGGTAAATAATGCTGTGGATTCGGCAGAAGACGCATTCAAGAAGTTTTCATCTTCCACAATAAGGGAAAGGCAAAAACTTCTTGCAAGGTTGACGGAAATAGTTGAATCAAAAGCTGAAATGTATTCAATGATGGAATCCATTAATACAGGAAAAACCATAAGACAGAGCACATATATGGATATTCCACTTGGCATTGAACATATAAGATATTTTTCAACAACCAATGAATTCAAATTCCAGAGAGAAATAGAACATCCTGAATATCCTGATACCCATGGAATGGTACAGTATGCACCAATGGGTGTTGTTGCATCAATAGCACCGTGGAATGTTCCTTTTTTGATGGCTGTATGGAAAATAGTGCCTGCATTGCTTGCTGGTAATTCCGTGGTTTTAAAACCTTCACATTATACACCATTGACTGCCATGGAACTTGCAAAGGATATTAAAAAAGCGGGTTTTCCTGATGGGCTTGTAAACGTTATAAATGGGAAAGGAAATTCAACTGGCGAATACCTTATGGAAAATAATAAAATAAACATGGTAAGTTTTACCGGTTCCACTAATACAGGAAAACATGTAATGGAAAAGGTTTCAAAAAATATAAAGAAAACGACTCTTGAGCTTGGAGGAAAATCGCCCAATATTGTAATGGACGATGCAGATCTTGATCGTGCGGCAAAGGGAGTTGTGTTTGGCATATACCTTAACTCCGGGCAATTGTGTGAATCTGGAAGCAGACTTCTTGTGCAGGAAAGTATACATAAACAATTACTGGAGACAATAAAAAAATACATTCAAAATATGAAGGCCGGAAATCCCATGGATTTTGAAACTGATATAAGCGCAATAACCAATGAACCACAGCTGAATAAAATAAAGGATTTAACAGATGAGAGCATTAATTCTGGAGCACATGTTTACTATTCAAAGGATATGGGTAAGGATGTGCCACATGGTGGTTTTTATTATTCGCCAACACTTCTTACAGATGTTAAACCGGATATGAAGATATTTGATGAGGAAATATTTGGTCCTGTATTATCGGTTAGCACGTTTAATGATGAAAGAGAAGCAATAGATATTGCAAACAGTTCAAAATATGGGCTTGCTGCTGGAATATGGACAAGAAATATTGATAAAGCCACCAGGATGGCTGGAAGGATTGAAGCTGGAACAGTATGGATAAACGAATACCACCTTTTATCGGCGGCTGCACCAAGAGGAGGCTTTAAAATGAGCGGTATTGGTAGGGAGTTGGGTCTTGATGGAATTATGGAATACACCCAGACAAGGCATTTATTCTATGGAAATCCTGAAAGTGGTTTATCCGATGTGGCATATCAGCTGTTAATAAAGGAATGAAATTTGTTAAATTTTTATAAATGACCTTTCCTAAAAACCTTACAAATTTATCTAATTCTTAAAGGACGTGTGCATACAAAACCCGTTAAAATATATGTTTCACAATTGTTTATCCTGAAAAAAAACATTCTCTCTAGGTTAATAGAAAATGTCTATACAACTAGCAGGGGGGCGTTGTTAAAATACCTTGATTATCCTGAAACAATAAGAGGATAGATAAAATCAACAAATATAATAGAAAGATTGAGTAAGGAAACAAGAAGAAGAACTAAAATAATAGATTCATTCCACTCTCTAGAAAATACGGGGAAAATACTCTATTCAAGATCAATAGAAATAAACAAGAAATGTTCAAAAGGAGGTGTTCGTAAATATACACAAGATTGGTACACTATGACAAAATGGATAAATAATTGAAATTTTAACAATATTTATGTAATAGGTTTTTATCCTATAATAGATTAATTTGGATGTAAATCTTATTATTGCTGAAAAAATGGATGCAGGTCGCAGAATATCATATATATTATCCGATAAGACATCTAAACAGAAGAAAACCAAAAATATGAGCTACATAGAATTTGATGATGAAAATGGTAAAAATATACTTGTATCATTAAGCGGACATATACTTGAATCTGATTTTCCTGAAAAATTCAATGACTGGGTAAAATCGGACCTTAATAGTTTAATTGATTCGGAAATTATATACAATGTTAAAAATAAAAGGGCAGCATCTTCACTTGAATCATTTAAGGATATAAACAGGATTATTATTGCCACGGACTATGACCGTGAGGGTGAGCTGATTGGCGTTGAAGCCCTGAGATTTATCAATAAATATTCCGAGTTGAAAAGAGCAAAATTCAGTGCTCTTACCAGTGGGGAAGTTAAGGACGCTTTTAAAAATTTAATAAATGTGGATTATGGGCTTGCAGATTCGGCCAGAGCAAGGGAAGAAATTGATTTGTTATGGGGTGCCGTACTTACAAGATTTTTTTCAGTTACGAGCAATAGATTATGGAAGGATTTTATCTCTGTTGGAAGGGTACAGACCCCAACACTTGCCCTTATTGTTGACAGGGAGGAGGAAATCAATAATTTTGTTCCAGAAAAATATTACGAAATATTTATTACATTCCATAAAAAAATTGACTTTATCGGCAAATATATTGAAAAAATAAAAAACAAGGAAGAAGCCGATAAAATCTTTTCTTCCATCAATAATCATAATGGCATTGTTAAATCCTTTAAAAAGGAGGAAAAGGATGTATTCAAGCCAATACCTTTCAACACCACGGATTTCCTGAGGGAAGCTTCCAGATTGGGAATAAGCCCTGCAAGTGCAATGAACATTGCTGAAAAATTGTATATGAGTGGATTGATCAGTTATCCAAGAACGGATAATACAGTATATCAAAAATCAATACCATTGAAAAGCATTGCTGAAAAATTATTGAAATCGGAATTCAAGAATGAGGCTGAAATGGTTTTGTCCCAAGATAAAATATATCCTTCACGTGGCAAAATTGAAACTACCGATCATCCGCCAATATATCCGGTAAATATACCTAAGAAGGCATTGACCGGGGCATATAAAACAATATATGAATTGATAGCCAGAAGATTTCTATCCACATTATACAAAAATGCAAGAATTGAATCCTCTGAAGCTATTATTAATGTCAATGGTTATGACTTTATTTCACATGGGCAAAAAATACTTGATAATGGCTGGTTTGATATTTACAAATACAGAAAATTAAAGGAAATAAAGTTGCCCGATTTGGATGAGGGTGAAAATGTTAAGGCAAAGGAATGGAATATGGAGGAAAAATTTACTGAACCACCAAAAAGGTATGATATTTCGGGTCTCTTAAAAACAATGGAATCGCTTAACCTTGGAACAAAAAGTACCAGGCACGACATTATTCAGAAGTTGAATGACCGTAATTTCGCAACGGGAAATCCAATAAGGCCAACTCCCCTGGGAGTGGGATTTATAAAATCAGTGAACTCAATAGATTCGGATATAGCAAAACCGGATATGACATCAAAACTTGAAAAGGAGATGGATCAGATAGCAGTAGGACTAAAAAAAAGAGAGAATGTAGTTAACGAATCAAAACAAATGCTTCATGATGTTCTCAAGGATTTTCAGGGAAATAAGGAGGGGATTAAAAGTACAATAAATGAATATGCAAATAAAGGGGAAGTAATAGGAAAATGCCCAATTGACAGTGGTGATATCTCTGTTGTTAAATACAGGAATTTCCAGAAAATCAAGTGCTCAAATGAAAACTGCAAAATTAACTTTAACTTGAGTGGGAATGCCCTTATACAGTTAACTGGCAAATCATGTGAAGTATGCAGTTTGCCATTAATAAAGGTAATAAGAAAGGGACAATCGCCTGAAACCAGATGTGTTGATCCAAATTGTTCATTCAATAAAAACACTTATGGAAAATGCCCGGGTGATGGCGGAGATCTTATTATACGGCAGTCAAGATATGGAAAAAGATTTCTTGGATGTACTAATTATCCAAAATGTACCGTTACATATCCACTGCCACAGAAAGGCTTGTTGATGAAAACTGATGAAGTATGCAATCATTGCAACGCACCACTGATTGTTTTGATAAACGGCAAAAGAAAATGGAAGTTCTGTCCAAACATGAAATGTGAATATAACAGGAAGGATAAAATTGCAAAAACTAAAGAGTGAACTACTGGCTATTTTTCTATTCATTATTTCTTCAATATTTTCACTGTATCTGGCACTGAACCTTTATGATGTTCCCAGCATTAAAGGTGAAAGCAGTTCAATCAACATATTCTTCGTTTTTTATTATATAGGATTCATTGTTTTATTCACCATAATTATTCTTTTTCTTGTAAAAAAACATGCACGCCTGATTAAAAGCATTTTTACAATCATAGTAATTTATATGGTCTTTGTTGTATCAAGCATAATATCCGGGATAATATCAGTGAATGTGTTTGAATACTACTCAATAATAGGAATTGTCACTGCCTTTTTTGCATATATGGTAATATTCAAAAATGAATGGTATATTACAGATACAGTTGGCATAATAATGATAAGTGGAGCGGCAGCAATTATTGGCATATTGTTAAAGCCATATATTGCAATGGTGCTTTTAATTGTTTTTGCAGTATATGATTATATTTCAGTTTATAAAACAAAACATATGGTAACCCTTGCAAAGGCAGCGGTTGATAATTCATTTCCGTTGATGTTTGCATTACCAAATAGCAGGGGAATGAAATTGAAGGAACTTACATTTGACAATCGGGGAGAAAGCAATGTACTGATGCTTGGGTTTGGTGATATGGCAATACCAGAAATTTTAATAGTCTCTTCCTCGATATTTTATATAAATTATATCTTAATATTCGCAGTTTTTACAATAGGAGGTGCAATAATTGCACTTTACCTCCTTTTCCTCACAAACAGGAATAAGCCGGCTCCGGGTTTGCCTTATATAAATACCGGTGTAATTATCGGATTTTTAATTGCATTTTTAATAATTTATCTTCATTAATATATAAAATCAATTTATATCAAAGCCTGCATTGCAATTCCAGTTACTTTCTTTTACTGAATCCGGGAAAATTAGCGGGTTCCCATGATCCATCGGATTTTCTTATGTAGGCTCTGCCATAATTATCTATTGAATCGGATGCGTCCATAAGGGAATCAAAAGAAATGGTATCAAACCATCCAGGTCCTGTAAAATACAGTTCTTTGTGGTCTGGATAGGATATGACATCCTTATCATTTCTTGATGGGCTGTTCCAGATCTCAATGTCAAGGATTTTCATTCCACCTTTCCCGCCTATCAACTGCGTTGAAATATCGGGACCGGTGGGTTTAAAAATGATGTCACCTTCAATAACATCCCTGTATTTATCTGCTATGCGTGCTTTGCCTTTACCAGACAAAACTATATAATGCTCCTCTCTGGCTGTATGGCTATGAAATCTTGAATAGGTTTGGCCCTCTTCAAGGATATATGTTCTCATAGATGCATGGGCATACCCCGACAGTGGAAAAAGGTAGTAGGAAACAGGTGCATCAATATCCATATCCTTTAGTGAATTTTCAATATCATCTTTTTTCCTTTTATCAAGCAAATTTGATAGCGGTGCAACCCAGAGGTTTTTTCCATGTGGTTTAAGAAGATCATTGGTTTTTGTATCCTCACTTAAATAAATATCAGTGTCCCAGTATGAAAGAATCCTAAGAAGAAAGCCTTTTCCTGAGGGTGTCAATTTGGGTGCTGCAACAATGATGTTTTTAATTTTTTCAACCCTTAAGAAACCGGATTTTCTTGAAAGTTCCCCCCAGAGCCATTGGGTAATCAACATGGCACCATCCATCAAGGTACTGTTTATATCTCCAACATTATCCGGCAGAAAAAGTCTCCATGCAAGGTCAGCCCTTATGACATCTTTTGAGATTGTGTTCTCATCTGGTTCTATTATAATTGTTATGGTCATTATTGTTCCATACGAGTTTCGTATATATAAATATTATTTTTATTGATTTACAATAAATTATACTTTAGTCTAAGCCTTCCCACTTTTTCCGCATCATAGCCATATAAATTGTTAAGCAAAGGCCTGAAAGATTACCAGTCCATTAAATTTCCATTTCATAGAGTTTATCGCTAAACCTTGATAACTGGTTATATTTCCCATGGATACTGTAGTTTATTAAATCCGTATATATCTATAGAAACGTTGTTGATAAATATTTTTTTGTAAAAACAGTCTTTAACGAACTCTAAAATAAAATTACAATCCAAAATTTAGTAACAATTTTAAAGATTGAAAATTGGGAGGAGGTAAAAGAAACATTCTATTATCTTGTTTACACACATTCTGAATTAGGTAGTTTACATTTTATAATACGAAATCTTAAAATATTTTTAATATATTAATTATTATGAAAAAATATACTACAATTTCTGCAAAAATTTCGGAAGAAGATAGGGAAGAACTCAGAAAGCTTAACCTAAATCCTACAGTAATTATTCAGAAGGCTGTGCGTGATGAAATAAGGGCGGTTAGGAATAGAAATTTAATTGAAAAAATGAAAAAAGTCAGGCCGATAATCCTAAAATTGGATATGGAAGAAATAGTTGCGGAGATACGTGAGGACAGAGAAAGATGAACCTAATTGACGCTTCTGCAATATTCAATCTCTTCCAAAATGCTAAGTTCCCTGTTCTTGTTGCTGGAGCAACCATCCCTCTTGCTAGGTATGAAATAGGCAATATTCTGTGGAAGAACTATAAGATTAAGAGTAGAATTTCACAGGAAGAAGCAAAGGAATCTGGTGCAGTTTTGTTTGAATTGCTTGATTCAATGGAAATGATTTCTCCTTCACCAAAATTTATTCTTAGCTTATCAATAGAAAAAGGGCTGACTTTCTATGATTCAGCCTATATTACTTCTGCTATAGAAACAGGTTATGAGCTCATAACCGACGATGTAAAATTGTATAATATTGCAAATTCGAAAGTGGCAGTACGAAAAAGCTCAGATTTAAAATAGCATACTTATAGCAGTATTAGCAGTATTATCAAAGATTTGTATGACTTCAAGGGCAATGGACTGGTGGGAATTTGTTTACATGGAAATTTATCCAAAAAAGAAATAACATTTAATTTTCGTTTTTTATTTAAAATATTATTCAATTAAATCTTTCGCCCCCTCGTATAATGCAGGATGATTCCTTATTAAATTTATTACTTTATTTTTTGGTATTACAGGAATATTATCTATAAGTTCGAATTCAAAATTTTTTACTGGTTTTAACATAACAAATACACCAACTCTCCTTTTATTTATATACGAAACACCATTTTTTCTTAAATAAATTTTCCATTTATTTAGATCATCTTTTTTAATTGTAATATAAAATATTTTCATAAAGGAATTTGGAGATATTATATATCTCCCTTTTGTCCATATTTCCACGGCTGTGCTATCTGTATAAGCCATGACCATTGACGCATTTAAAATTACATTTTTAACTCTATTTATTTCATTGATAAGTTTATTTTTGTTTGATTTTTTTCTTAATTTATAGGTCCCTCTTCCTGTATGTTCCAGAGTGTTTCTCATTTTTAATTCGGATAATAATTTTGCGGGTCTTTTATTATCCGTTATCATTTCAAATTCTTTAGTGGTGAATTCATTATAACCGAATCTATCTTTAATGAAATCTTCATATGAATAATTCATATTCCTATTTATTCGGAATTATTATATAAAGTATTCGCAAATTAAATTTTGAAAGAGGATCATTTTTAGCATAGCCTTCGGTAATTTTTAACCATTCCGGATTTTATATGTTTCAGGTTGTACACATTGATTTTCAGGAATTCCTTTTGTCTTCATTTTTTGGATTGGTATTAACCATTGCCACTAAAAATTAATGCAAAAAGACCCTTTTATCTGTAAAGTACAGAGGTATTTCATATTCATTTGCCCTCTTTATCACGTCTTCATCACGGATTGACCCTCCCGGTTCAATTATTGCCTTTATACCATATTTATTGCATTCTATTACTGAATCATCAAATGGTATAAACGCATCCGATGCCAGGACAGAACCTTTTGCACTATTTCCGGCCCTGTCTATTGCAATTTTCAATGCCTCAATCCTGGATGTCTGTCCGGCACCTATGCCGGTTGTTGTTCTATCCTTGACCAGAACCATTGCATTGCTTTTTGTGTGTGCAACAACCTTCCAGGCAAATTTAAGATCATCCATGGTCTTTTGATCGCAGGATAATTCTGTTTTTTTCCCAATTGAGTTCAATGATGAATCAAGTTTGCTCTGCAACAACATTCCTCCCGACACGGAATTTATTGAATAATCTTTATCCTTTGCCATACTTGACCTGAGAATCCTTAAATTCTTTTTCTTTTTTAAAAGTGATAGGGCACCCTCGTCATAATCCGGTGCTAAGAGCACCTCTATAAATTTATGTTGCATTTCTCTTGCTGTTTCCATATCGATTTTTCTGTTTACTGCAATAACAAATCCATATGCTGATTCTGGGTCAGCATCATATGACCTGATAAAGGCCTCCCTTAGGGTTTCCGCCGATGCTACCCCGGAAGGTGTCCTGTGTTTAACTATAACCGATGTAATCTCATCAAAATCCTGAACTGTTTCAAGGGCTGCATTTGCGTCCAATATATTGTTATATGACAGTTCCTTTCCACTTAATTGAATACTATTCGGTATTCCAATTTCATTTATGGTTCTGTAAAGGTATCCTGCCTGATCTGGATTTTCTCCATAACGCAATTTTATTTTATCATAACCATGCAAAAATATATCATCAGGTTCCTCATTGTTCAATTTTAAATACAGTTTATTGTATATCATAATATCGTACATAGCGGCTCTAGAAAATGCCTTCAACCCAAGATATTCTCTGGATTTCATTGATATTTCCCTGTTTGATTCCATTTCATTAATGACATACTGATAATCTTCAGGGTCCGATATTGTTATTACGTTTTTATAATTCTTTGCAGCTGCCCTAATCAGGGATATCCCACCAATGTCAATATTTTCAATCATCTTTTCCAGGTTATTTGATTTTGAGGCCAACTCAAATGGATACAAATTTGATATTAGAATATCAAAATCAGGGTAATTGTATTTTTTTAATTGGCCTTCGCTTTCATTATCCCTTTTTGAGAGCAAGCCCGCAAAAATTGATGGGTGAAGAGTCTTGACCCTTCCATTTAAAAGGTCTCCAAAACCTGTTAAATCGGATGAGGGTTTTGCATCAACATGATTCTCCTTTAAATATTTCAGGGTACCGTCAGTTGCATATATTTCTGTAATGGATTTGCCCATAAACTTAAGAAAATCAAGCAAATCTGTTTTATCATAAACACTTATCAAAGCTCTCATATTACTTTATTATAAGTTATCATAAAAATTTATTGATTTCCGTTTAAATTACCTTCGGTAATATTTTTTAGTTATTAGTAATTTTATAGCCACATATACAAAACATTTAAGAACAGTTACAGATAAAACTCCTATGAAATCACAGTTAAATGTGGAAAGAAACATACAGGTTGAAGCCATAAAGCAAAATGCAACAGCTGATAGGGAAATCGAAATTGTTGAAAGAAAGGGCATTGGCCATCCAGATAGTGTATCCGATGGCATCGCTGAGGCTGTAAGCAGATCCCTCAGTAAATATTATATTAAACAGTATGGTAGAATATTGCACCATAATACCGATCAGGTTGAGGTTGTTGGAGGCCAGGCGGATCCAAAATTTGGAGGGGGGAGTGTTCTTGAACCAACATATATACTTTTAAGTGGTAGGGCAACAGCCTCTGTGGAAGATGACAGAATACCAGTTAAATCAATAGCGATTAAGTCTGCAAAGGATTATCTCAGGGAACATTTTAAGGATCTTGATATAGATTCTGACGTTATGATAGATTCAAGAATTGGTAATGGGTCAATAGACCTAAGGGGCTTATATGACACAAGAAAATTCAAGGCAAATGATACATCGTTTGGTGTTGGATTTGCTCCATTCACTGATACTGAAAAAGTCGTTAAACTTACTGAAAATTACATAAACGGCGAATTGAAGAAAACTCTTCCCCAGATAGGTTATGACATAAAGGTTATGGGATTCAGAAAAAATAAAACAATAAATCTGACAATTGCAGCGGCATATGTTGATAAATATGTTAATGATCCTTCAGAATATTATTCAATAAAGGAAGAGTTGGTTGAAAAAATTAAGAATAATGCAATAAAATATACAGATAAGGATCTGCAGGTTTTTGTTAATACAGGCGATATTACAGAGGATAAGGTCTATTATTTAACTGTTACAGGATTATCGATGGAAAATGGTGATGATGGTTCTGTTGGCCGTGGAAATAGGGTAACTGGTTTAATTACACCATACAGACCGATGAGTATGGAAGCTGCAGCAGGAAAAAATCCGGTAACACATGTTGGAAAACTTTACAACGTACTATCAAATGTTATTGCAAATAAAATTGTGGAAGAAGAAAAGGGAGATATAAAGGAAGTCCTTGTAAGAATAGTTTCACAGATTGGTAGGCCTGTTGATGAACCTCATGTTGCTGGCATACAGGTTATATATGAAGATAACGTGGATCCTTCAAAACACACAAATAATATAAGGGCAATAGCGGACGATAAACTGGAGCACATATCTGATCTTACAAATATGTTTGTTGATGGGAAAATGGATGTATTTTAGATTTTATTTACAATATTTTCCACATTAAATATGCATCAGATAAATCAGAATAATAATTTTTTAATGTTGATATAATTGAAAAACCATTTTTCTTATAAAATTTAATTGCATGGTCATTATCAATTCTCACTTCAAGCCTAATTGTTGATAATCCTGTGCCTATCATGACCTTTGTTATGTCATTTAAAAGTTTATAACCAATACCCTGGTTTCTGTATTTTTCATCAACGGCAAATAATAATATTCTCCCCTCGGTTCCGGAATATTTGGAACCAATAATAAATCCCGTAACTTCGTCCATACTGTCATAAACAATAAAAGCTTCAGGCCATGCATTGTAAAGATCAATTATCAACGATTTGGTATAATATTCAGATAACGTATTTTTTATTATGAGCATAATTTTATCTGCATCCTTTATTTCGAATTTTCTGGTAAAACCAAAAAAATTATCGTTTATAGCCATTCTTCGTATAATATCATAAATAAATATTATAATTTTGTTATTTTATGCAATAAATCTTGGAATCACAAGCATTGCAAAAAAAAGATTAAATAACACTATTGTGGCCATTATAACGTACCTATAATTTTTATCGACCAGAAATGATATCCAGCCTATAAAAACAACTGTTATGGGCGTGAATATGAGAACCCATAAACCGAATGTTATGAAATACAATCCGTCAAGCGATTCCAAACCGGTAAAAAGTGCTGTTAAAGGGACCGATTTTGAATCTATTCCGTGGTTTAATGCATATCTATATGATGACAACTGCGAAAGCGTGAAACCATCTCCTCCATTTTTTATAAACATGAGTATAACCCCTATAATTAAGAAAGAAACGCTTATTATCACCCCTGCTTTTAGAAAATAGCTAATTATTATCTCATCATCATGATTTTTCATCTTTGTTCACCTTCTGAAAAGCTTTTCTTTTTGTATTTATATATAGAAGACTTATCATTATTATGGAGATAATTATTGAAACATAAAACTGGTCTGCAAGTGAAAATGTTATGATAAAATTAACGAGATGGAAGCCTTTAAAAACCATGTCAAATCCTAAAAAAGAAAGTATTGCAAAGAATACCCATCTTATATTTTGATTTGATATTCTCACCAAAACTTTAGCACCGAAATATGCCCCGATTAAAACTCCTATTGCGGTAGCCGCAGCAATAAATAAATTTATATATCCTTCATACCAGTAAATTGAGCTTCCTGTTGCAGCTGTTATGCCTATCATAAAATTACTTGATGTGGTTGTAACCTTCATGGGTAAATTCATTGCCCAATCCATTCCAAGTACCTTTAAAGCCCCCGAACCTATTCCTAAAAGGCCTGAAACAAAACCTGCAAAGAACATTACAATCTCGCCCAACCACCATCTTATGCCCTTATATTTTACCGTTTGCTTCAATCTTTCATCGTAATACTGGCCGGTTAACTGAAAAAATTTGGTTGTCCAATCGGGCATTGTTTCTGGCGGCACCTCGGAACCAATTTTTCTGATGGTGGGTATCAACGAAAACAATAAAACAAGGCCAAATATTATATAAACAAGAAATATCAAATGATTTCTATCTATTGTAACCAGGGTTAATGATCCGACTATTGCACCGGTTGTGGTTGCAATCTCAAGACCAATTCCAATTCGGATATTTGCAATTTTTTTCTTTGTATATGCACTTGCTGATCCAGCCGAAGTTGCAATTGTTGAAATTAAACTGGCACCTGCCGCAAAAATAAAAGGAATGCCATAAAATAATGTTAGAATTGGAACAAGTACAGTGCCGCCGCCAAGGCCAGTTAATGAGCCAATGAAACCAGCGAATATTGAACCTAAAATTATCGTCAGGAATTTTATAATTATTAGAAGTAAGGTCATTTATTGAATATTGCCACAATATATATATTATTTATTAAAAGCATAATAGTGTTCCAAAAATTTCTCCTTCTCAATATTATTATATTATAAATGCATCTGGATTTAAATGGTTTATGTAAATAACGCAGTTTGCCTAATATCAGGCGGCCTGGATTCTCCTACTGTAATGGCATATGCCATAAAAAAAGGATATCATGTATTCCCATTGAGCATTGATTATGGTCAAAGGCATATAAGGGAACTGGAGTCATCAAAAAAATTGTGTGAATATTATCATCTTGATTTAAAGACCGTTAAATTTGATTTAACACAAATAGGCGGGTCATCCTTGACCTCCAGTATGCCAGTTCCAGAAAGAAATATGGATGAAATAAAATCGGAAATACCAAGAACATATGTTCCCGCCAGGAATACAATATTTATCAGCATAGCAGCAGCATATGCTGAAACAGTAAACGCATCAACAATATTTATAGGTGCCAATGCAATAGATTATTCTGGCTATCCTGATTGCCGGCCTGAATTTTTTAACTCAATGGAAAAAACAATAAATCTCGGTACAGAATATGGTATTAAAAATGGATTTGCCATAAATGCCCCACTTCAATATTTAACAAAAGGAGATATTGTAAAACTTGGAAGAAAACTTAAAGTCCCATATGAACTGACCTGGTCATGCTACAATGGTAGAAAAAAAGCATGCGGAAAATGTGATTCGTGCCTTTTAAGGCTCAAGGGATTTATGGACGCAAATGATATCGATCCGGTTGAATATGAGGAATATCCCGATTTTTACAAGAAATATTTAGAGAAAAATTGAGTTCTATACAAAAAATTTTTATTGTATCGTAAAATCATTTCAAATGGAAACAAAGGATAAACTTTTAGATAATCTTGACTCCAAAAACACAACCACTTTTTACTGGTCAGTAACAATTCTTGCTACGCTTGGTGGATTCCTGTTTGGTTATGATACCACTAATATAGGTAGTGCTCTACCAGCTCTAATATCTGTATATCCTGCAATAAAAGGTCTTATTGAGGGATACCTTGTTGCCGGCGCATCTCTTGGTGCAGCAGCTGGCGCTTTAATAGCGATGTTTCTAACGGATAGATATGGAAGAAAATACCTTTTAATAGCAGATGCGGTAATATATGCCGCTGGTGCCATTTTATCAGGTTTAACGATTGATCTGGCAATGCTTTTATTTTCCAGAACATTGATTGGAATAGCTGTAGGGGCTGATTCAGCAATTGCCACATCGTATATAGCTGAATATGCGCCAAAGGAAAAAAGGGGGAAGCTCGCAATAATGCAGCAGTGGGTACTCACTGTGGGTATATTAATTGCATATATTGTTGGCATGCTCACATTTGCGCTTTCTCCTGGACTGGCATACACAATTGATTGGAGAATTCTACTAGGGGTTGCTGCAATACCTGCGCTTATAGGCCTAGCTTTCAGGATATACATGCCAGAATCACCAAGATGGCTAATATTGCATGAGAAGTTCGATAAAGCAATACAGGCAATAAAGAGATTTGGGATAGATACTACAACCGAAGAAATCAAAAAAACTTACGAATTTTTAAAATCGCAAGAATCAAACAGGACAATGACAACTGGTGTAAAAAGGGCATTTTTAATAGTTGGATTGTTCATGATGTTTCAGCAGATAACGGGAATAAATGTTCCATTTTATTATGGTCCAACAATAATAGGGAGTCTTCATCTGGTAGCTTCGTCAAGTTCAACAGTCGGTGGCATAATTTTCAGTGTTGAAGCCGCATCCATTCTTGCCGCCATCAATGTTGCTGCAACATTTATAGGATTCAAGTTAATCGATTCTTTTGGAAGAAGGTCTCTTGCTCTTTTAGGTTACGGTGGCATGGCATTTTTCGATTTTCTTGGCACAATATTATACCTAATGCACATATCCATTGGTCTTTTAATTGGATTCTCAGGATTTATAGTGTTCTTTGCATTTGGCGTTGGAGGTACGGGCTGGATAATCCAGGGGGAATATTTTCCAACAAATTTCAGGGGTAGATATGCTTCATTGATAGCTTTTGTGGACTGGATATCTAACTTTGCAATAATTGAAATATTCCCAATAATGCATTCATCAATTGGCCTTGGATATACAATGGCAATATTCGGTGTATTATCATTGATAGCAGTTGTAACATTCTTTCTCATTATGCCTGAAACAAGGGGGAAATCTGTGGAGGAAATCACATCAATGTTTGAAAACAATACTCTAACACAGCTCGGAAATCGTTCAAAACAGGTGTCCAAAAAAGTTCCAGAGGAAGCAAAAAAAATTGAACATTAATTTTATAAATATTCATTTTAAATTTTATTGTATCTTTAATTTTTTGTATGTCTTATGTTTTTCCATAATTAGCTCCAGGGCTTTATCCAGCTGTTTATCCCTACTATTCAAAAAATCCTGTGGCATATTTTCAATGTATATATCTGGATCAACGCCATAATTTTCAATTCCATATCCAACATTCCTGAACCATGTGGCAAACTGTGGTTGTGTTACTATTGTATTGTCTATTAATTTTATTTTTGGATTTATTCCGACAACTCCTCCCCATGTTCTTGTTCCGATAATTTCTCCAAGTTTATATTCCCTGAATACAAATGTACCTATATCTCCATCAGATCCGGCGTATTCGTTTGTCAGGGCAATCATGGGGCCATCAACTGAATTTCCCGGATATGGTGTTATTATGCCTCTTCTAGGAACATTATAACCTATCCTTTTTCTTGATAATTTTTCCATCAAAAGCTCTGAAACAAAGCCACCACCATTGAACCTTAAATCAACGATTAAACCTTCAAATTTTGATTCCATTGAATACAGTCTGAAAAATTCAGTGAATCCCATCATACCCATATCCGGTATATGAATATACCCGATCTTATTATTTGATTTTTCATGAACATAATTTCTATTGTGTTCAACCCATGACCTGTACCTGAGAAATTTTTCATTATCCAATGTTTTAACAAAATAATTTTTAATCTCATCATTTTTCTTTACCTTGATCTTAACAATTTCATCTGCATGGTTCAATAGGGCATTATCGATGTTTGTATTTTTGTCCAATTTTAAATTGTTGATTGATAATATTGTATCATTTTCCTGCACATTGGTAAATAATAATGGTGATTTTTCATTTTCATTTGATAAATCTCCCTTATATACTTTTGTTATGATATAATTATTATTCTCATATTTGTAGTCAATTCCAAGCTTTCCTATGCTTTTAGATTCAATTTCAGTTATATCTCCCCCAATTTCATATGAATGGGATGTTGAATATTCACCCTGAAGTTCTCTTATCAAATCAGATAATTCAAATCTGGAAGAAATTTTGGGCAGGATTTTTTTATATTTATCATATGGTTTATTTCCCAATTTTTTAACAATGTTCGAATTCCAGTAATTTTCTTTTATTAAATTGAAAGTATCGTATAGCATGGTAGAAAATTCTTCTTCCGGATTTATTTCAAGATTTAAACGTTCCGTGTTGATATTATCAGATGCTTTATCCTCAAGATTTTTCAATAAAAATGAATCGGGTTTTCTGATAATCATATATTTCCTGTTATTAGACGTGTTAAAATTAATTACACTGCTTTCGTAATCCTCCTCCTTCCTTTTATCAATGTCAAATAATATAATTTTTCCTGTTTTCACCCCATTATTGAAAAGATAATATTTCATATTTCCTTCAACATTGAAATAAAATAATAAAATTCCATTTTTAATCGGGACCAAGGACTTATAATTTCTTGCATCAACTGGAAAACTGTTGCTCATGGCAGGTAGGTTTTCAAGCATATAATTTCCGGGCTCTCCTGAATTTACATCGGAAAATAATGGACTTATCCCTTCTTTTACTGGTACTGCAAATGGTTTTGTGATATTCTGGTATCCAAGATCAAAAACCAGCTCATCAATAACAGGGTCAAGATATCTTTTCGATAAGTAATATATATAGGAATCATCATAACTGAATGCAGGTGAAAAATCAATATATCCTGGAGTGCTTACCTGATGCTTTGATTTATTTCCTATATCATATATCCTGATTGAATAGCTTCCATTGTCACTCAAAAAATGATTTTTTTCAGGATATGAGTATACCAGTAATGAAGAATCATTTGACCATGAAAAATCATCAATGGTGTCTGATTCACTTTCCTCTATTTTACAGAGTTTCAACTCTTCGATACTGAGTAAAAATAACTCAAATCTATTGTTTCCCATGGCAAGTAATTTATTGTCTGGGGATATTTTCATTGCTGTTATTATTCCATGGTCAAAATTGAATTCATTAAATTTTTCTCCATTTAAACCATAAAATACAATTTTATTTTCATTTTCGTTGTAAATATATGATACTATACTATCATCGCCAAATGATGCTTCCTGATTTTTAAGTTGTTGAATATTATTTATATATCCATTTTTTATCCCGGTTTCAAATATTTGTCCCCGGGAAATAAGCATAAAGTTTTTACCGTCATTGCTTATATTATATGAGGTTATGAAATCTTCAATCTTTTTGGGTCTCTTTAACATTTTTATTCTTGGTGCATCTATGTTTATATCCAATTTATTTATCCCTGATTTTCCAAAAATATACAGGTCTCCCGCCATCTGAAATATTATATTCTTTTTATCAGAGCTTGCATTTCTTACATTGTATTCATTAAAATCCGTTTCTTTCTTCATGTCCTTTCCATTTAAATCAGATGAGTATATATTTGAAGTTCCTTCATGGTCAGATATAAAATATATCCTATCATTCACAAGCATTGGAGAGTTTGCATTTGAATCAAGATCAATTATAATATTAAATTCATTGTTTTTTCCTAAAAGTATTTTACCTCTTGTTCCACCTTTATATCCTTTCCAATGTGGCATATCAATCGTATTTCTTCCGATAATGATATATTCATTATGATATATAATATTCAATGCGGGACCAAGGTTCATTGGGATTAAATTTATTCCATTGAGTTTATAAAGCATGGGAGAACTGAAAGGGTAATACGCATCTGTGGAAATTATTGCATCATTATTGTGAAATCCCGCGATAAATGTAAACATTCTTCTGCTGGTGCTGTTTCCATTTAAATATGTTAATCTTTCTATCTCTCCAGAATTCATTGAAATTCTGTAAATATCAGCCTTATCCGCTGATTTACCCGTCATTAAACGAAAATAAATATACTGTTTATCCGGACTTATTTTTGGATTTGCAACAACACCAATATTGTATGTTAATCGTGTAATTTTCTGATTTTTTATATCATATTTCCACAGGTCATCGTCATTCACAAAAACAATAATGTTGTCATTTATATCGGGGTACATTAAATATCGATTCATATAACAAAAGTGGGGTATTTAATTTAAATTTTTTTTATTATACAGTAAAAATATTTAATAATACATATTCAATTTATATGCATGTTTCCAGTGGAAAGGTTGAGAAGATATAGGGAAAATGAAAATATAAGAGATATATTCAAAGAAACACATATAGTTAATGATAAACTTATAATGCCTGTTTTTGTGGATGAAACTGAAAATAATAAAAAGGAAATACCATCAATGCCGGGAATTTATAGATATTCCTTGAATGCATATGAGGATTATATAAAAGATCTGGATAATACTGGTGTCAAAAGCATAATACTTTTTGGAATTCCATCAAAGAAGGATGCAACAGGTTCGTCGTCCTATGATAAAAATGGCATCATACAAAGGGCAATAAAAATTGCGAGAGACAATACAAAGCTTAATGTTATTGCTGATTTATGTTTATGTGAGTATACAACAACTGGACACTGTGGCATAATAGAAAATGGCTACGCAAACAACGATAAAACACTGGAAATATACAGGAAGGAAGCTTTAAGTTATGCGGAAGCGGGAGTTGACATAATTGCACCAAGTGGAATGATGGATGGGCAGGTTAAAGCAATCAGGGGTATTCTGGATGAAAATAATTATGTTAATACCACAATAATGGCATATTCCTCAAAATTTGCCTCTAATTTGTATGGTCCATTCAGGGATGCTGCAGAATCTGCTCCACAATTTGGTGATAGAAAATCATATCAAATGGATTACAGAAATGGCAGGGAGGCCTTAAGGGAAATAGATATGGATATAAAGGAAGGGGCAGATATAATTATGGTAAAACCTGCATTGTTTTATCTCGATATAATAAACAAGGCAAGAGAATTATATAATATGCCTATAGCAACATACAGTGTCAGTGGTGAATATTCAATGATAAAAAACGCAGTAAATTCGGGATTATTAAATAATGATGTAATAGAAGAATCATTAATAGCAATGTTCAGATCTGGATCTGACCTGGTAATATCCTATTTCGCGGAGGATTATATAAGATCCCATGGTAAATACTGATGTTGTTGTTTTGAATTTTATAGAATTGTGAACCCAAAATAGTGCCATTATATGCTATCAATTCAATAGAAGAATGAGCCGATATGGTTTCATTGCTAATGGGAGTTAGAATGTACTCCTGACCACCATTTATGGATGAAATATGGGTTGCATTAAAGAGGATGCCATTGTTGTCGCTTTCATTCACAATTCCACGGAAATAAAGATTTTTATTCCCAGAATATGATACATAAACTATTATATTCTCAATTTTTCCATTATTGTCTTTTACCTTTATATCATTAAATACAACAGGATCAGTATGATGAACATTTACAAATGATAATGCAAGTATAAGGACCAAAACAATGGCCAATATATAATATAGGCCATGCTTTAATTTTTTATAGTTTATGTGAATATTTTTTGAATAACTGATATCGTTGATCGATAATACAGAAATTAATGGCCAGTAGATGAAATATCCGGGCAATACCCTGTAATTAAATACAAGCATGAGTAGGGGAAATGCAAAAAGTTCATACTTTAATATGCCATAATATTTTATATACAGTATAAACGATATAAGGAAAATACCCAGGAAAATGCCTGTAAACACCTCAGTTGGAATATAGGCAAAATTTAAAAATGAAATTTGTGATATTCCCATGCCTATTCCAAACAATTTCAAGGTTTCGGGTGATAATATGCCTTTAAAATATGCCATTGGCGATAATGCAATAAAGTATCCATTGATTATAAAAAATATACCTGCTGCATACAATGTCCATAATATTGCCTTTTTTAATCCCTGTTCCTTGTATATCATATAGAACATAAATGGAAAAACCAGTGCAGGAAACTGTTTCGATGATAGTGAGAGACCATAGAATATACCAGATAACTTAAAATTGTTCTTGAAATAATATGAAGCCATTAAAAGGGTTCCCCATAATAACCCTGTTATTGCAAAAATGGCCCCACCCAGAAAAAAAACATTCAATATCACGGAAAACATTGCATAAATGGCGATTTTAATATTATTAAATTTTTTGTAAATAATAACGAATGGTATAAGTGAAAAGAACATTATTATTATCTGGTCAAGTCGGCCAATCAATATGTATGGAATATAAATAAGAAATGCAAGGGCAGGATAACCAAGGGATGTGACAAAATTCCCATACATTGTTGGAGTAGCAAAAAGATCATAATTTATATTTTTAAAATAAATAAAAACATTTTTAGTTGTTTCGGGTAAATATGGGTTGTAGCCCTTTAAAAATTGCAATGCTGAATATGTGTCTATAAAATATTCATCCTGGCTATTTTTATAAATCAGGAAATGGAGCACAATAATGGAAATAAAAACTGATATAACAATTGCAATATAAGTTAATTTCAAGTGCTTATTTTCATCCTTTAAATAATCAAACACATTTTTATTTTTTTTATAGATGTAAAAAATATAAAAAAATATAATTATATCTGCAATAATTGTAATATATTTGAATATCCCTGAAAGTAAAAATATAATTATCAATGCAGTTGATATAAATGCAAATGCTATGTATATATACGTAAGTTCGTATACAATTTTATCCTTTATTTTATAGTTTAAATTTGACACAAATAAAAAAATGAATGCTATTATAAATAGAAAGAATTCAACTGCTATTGCATATATATTTAAATAGCCAAAAAAACCGAATACTACAAGAATTAAAATCAACGACATCATGGATCCTTCATTCAGTGCAATTCTTTCCGTTTTGTTCATTTACCACACCAGTAAGGATGCCGTACTGTAAGTTATTACAAATGCCACCAAAATTCCCATAAAATCAGACAAATATATATTCACATTTTCAAATATGGCAAAATAATATATTAAAAGGTTCACACCATATCCAAGGAGATTGAAGAAATTGTATTTTCCGAGTCTTTTAAAAAACATGCCCTTTCCCTTGAATGTGAATTTATTATTCATTACAAAATTGTATATGATTGATAGTTCAATGGCCGGTAAAATACTCAAAATTTTTCCAAAATGTGGATATAAAGAATATAATATCAATTCATTAACTACAATGCCCGATATGCCGATAAGTGCATATTTTAAAATTGTACCCCTTTTCAAAATTAAAGATATATAACTTTTTAACCCAATCCTGTTTTTATTTTTAATATCAATTCTTGCATATCCAACCCTGAAATCGTTTTTAATGAGTTTAATATTTATGTTCAGAATATTTGATCGATCACTGTATAAATTATCATTGTGTGCTTTACTAAAGTCGTATGCATTTTTGGAATAAATATTCACACACCCAATAAGATATTTATTTTTAATTGATAGTGAAAGTTTTAAAATAAAATCTGAAAATAATTTTATAGTATCTGGGCGACATTTTATTATCAACAAATCCAATCTTTCCATTTCTATTTTTTTAAAATAGTGTAGTGCCATATTTTTATCAAGTTCAATATCAGATATTATGACGTAATCAAAGTCGTCTTCTTTTGTAAATGCACCATTTTTATATTTAATAATCATTTAAATGTTTATATTATACTTATTATTATTTTTTGTTTTTTTTATCATTATGTAAAATTAACTCCAACAAAATATTTTATCATAAGAAAATTTATAATCTTAGATAATATATATATTTCAATGCCTATTTATGAAAATGACGAACACGAATATTTAAGTTCACGTGCAAGGAAACTTGAGAATAATATGTATATAGATGGAAATCTTTTTTTAACGGATAAGAGGATTGTTTTTGAAAGGAAAGGAAGGAGATCTTTTATAAGAGCGTCACCCGCAATTACCGACCTCAACATATTTCTCTACAATGTTGGAAATGTGACATATGCGATACCGAGATTTTCACTTTTCACCAGAAAAATTCTGAGCCTCGAATATTACAATGAAGATAAAAAAATATTAAGAGTGGATTTTTCTATAAAGGACCCAAAAAATTGGGTAAATAATATAACAAGGCTCGCTTCAATATCAAAGAAGGAATATGCCCAGAATAATCAGAAAATAGAGGATGATAAGAGGAAACATGAACTTGACATGGCAAAGGCCAAAGCTCCAAGGGCCAATATTGGTATGGCGATTTTTGGCAATGATAAAACAAAACATAATAACAACTTTCAAAATCCCGAGGAATACGTTAACGAAAATTTAAATGAAAATTATCCTACAACACAGTTAAAATGCCCAAACTGTAGTAATGACATAACGGAGTATATGAAATATTGCCCAAATTGCGGCTTTAAATTAAGGGATGATTAATCATCTTTTATATTAATTATTTCCTTTAAACTGTGGTTCACCTTATTCCATAATTCACTTTTCTCTGTAAGATATTCGATTTCCTTTCTTGATAGCATAAACTTTGGCACAATTTTATTATCGTTATAAAATTTGTAATCTTCAAGTATCAGCGATTCAATTATGCTTTCAATAATTATAATATAATTATTTTTTGAGTATTTATAAGGCTTGTTAATTGAAAATCTGGCCAAAAATCCTGCAAGTAAAATTGCGAGGTAAGAGCCCCTGATAAGCCTTAAAGCGTCCTTTAATTTAAAATTGCAGGATATTATGGCATCTCTTTTTCCCCTTATGTTTTCAAGAAATTGTCCGAAATTGTTTTTAGTGCCATATTCCCTGTAATTAAGGATATCATAAAATTCCGATGGATAAACAATGAACCCATTGATTTTGGCTATTCTCGCAAACAGGTCAATATCCTCATATTCCTTTAAATTTCTCCATCCGTTTGATTGCGTGAGTAGATCCCTATTTATTATGGTGAAACTTGCAACAAGGCATTTTTTTTCATTTTCCTTTATGAATTTATATATAATATCAGCTATCTCTATATTGTATTCAATATTAGGATTAAAAATTATTATGTATTTACCGCTGCTCATGGAACTTGCTATCTGTTTCCCATGCCCATATGAGTTGAAATTAGCCTGGATAAATTTAATTTTTTTATTTTTGTGTTCCATGGGTTTCCTGCAGGATACAATAATTTCATAATTTAATCCAATATCTTCCGCAATTTGGATTATATTGTTCATATTTTTATCAAAATCGGAATTAAAATCAAAAATAGCAGTACAAAAAGAAAC
>JAKBQY010000030.1 GCA_021835025.1 Thermoplasmata archaeon
TTATAATAACATTGGAAAAAGCATATTAATTGTACGATAACAATACTTAAATACTATTTCAAATTGTATAACCTATGTCGGAAACACTACCAATGGATGAAAAATATAATGCCCATATGTCGACATATTTTAGGGAATATGAGGAGTCATTGAAGGAACCGGAAAAATTCTGGAATAAGAAATCCAAAATTATAGACTGGTTCAAACCGTACGAAAAAGTTCTCGACGATTCAAAAGAACCATTTTACAGATGGTTTACAAATGGTAAATTGAATATGTCTTACAATTGCCTTGATAGATATATAAACAATGACAAAAGGAATAAGGTTGCATATATATGGGTGTCTGAAAAAGGAGAGGAGAAAATAGTTACCTATTATGGTTTGTATAAAAGAGTCAATGCCTTTGCGAAAGCTCTTTTAAATATGGGCCTCAAAAGGGGAGACAGAGTGACTCTTTATATGCCAATGATACTTGAGGCCCCAATTTCAATGCTTGCATGTGCAAGAATAGGAGTGGTATTCACCTTTGTTTTTTCTGGATTTGGTGCTGAGGCTCTTGCACAGAGAATAAATGATTCAAAGTCTAAGATCGTAATAACGGCAGATGGTGTTAACAGAAAAGGCAACATTGTGGAATTGAAAAAAATTGTTGATGATGCAGTTGATTTAAGCGAAGGAGTTGACAGCATTATTGTTGTAAAAAATGCAGGTAATAAGATAAATATGGAAGCTGACAGGGACTATTATTACGATGATATCATTGAAGACGCCTATGTAATACCGGAGGAAATGGATTCAAATGACCCGTTATTCATACTTTACACCTCAGGGACAACTGGAAAGCCCAAGGGGATTGTCCACAGCACTGCGGGATATTCTATATGGATTTCAAATACACTTAAATGGGCATTTGATCCGAAGGATAGTGATAGATTCTGGTGTGCTGCCGATATTGGCTGGATCACTGGCCATAGCTATATAGTATTCGCACCTCTTTTGCTTGGATTGTCCTCAATAATGTATGAAGGGGCTATAGATTATCCCAAACCAGACAGGATGTGGCAGATAGTTGAAAGATATGGTGTTAATATATTGTACACTTCACCCACAGCAATAAGATTATTAATGAAATTTGGTGAAAAATATCCGGAGTTGCATGATCTTTCGTCATTAAAAACCTTGGGAACTGTGGGAGAACCAATAAATCCTGCTGCATGGCAGTGGTTTTATCACACAATCGGCAAGGATAAGTGCCCGATAATAGATACATATTGGCAAACAGAAACCGGTGGATTCACAATATCACCATCGTTGGACCTTGGCCTGCCCGCTCTTAAACCTGGTTCAGCGACTTTTCCCTTACCGGGCATTGACCCAGAAATACTTGATGATAATGGCAATGAAGTTAAACCGGGGGGAAAAAGGGTATATAGTTCTTAAAAGTCCATGGCCTGGCTTGATGCTTACTGTTAACAATGACGACAAAAGATATAAGGACGTGTATTTCTCCAAGTATAAAAATAAATATTTAATGGGTGATTATGCCATTCGTGACCATGAGGGTTATTATTGGCTTCTTGGAAGGGCTGATGAGGTTTTGAAAGTTTCTGGGCACAGGATAGGAACTATAGAAATAGAGGATGGACTTGTTTCTATGAAGGAAGTAGCTGAGGCCGCTGTATTTGGAAAACCAGATACTGTCAAGGGAGATACGATCATTGCATTTGTAACATTAAGGGTTGGTTTTGAAAAATCTGCAGGCCTTATAGACTCAATCAAACAGAAAATGCGCGATAACCTTGGACCTATTATGGTTCCTGAAGAGATACACATAGTTGATTCGCTTCCAAAAACGAGGTCTGGCAAAATTATGAGAAGAGTTATAAAGGCGGTATATCTTGATCAACTGCCGGGAGATATAAGTACCCTTGAAAATGAGGCTTCTGTGGATGAAATTAAAAAAGCAGTTGAATTGTTAAAAAAATTAGGAGGTAATTAATATGGATAATATAGATAATGTAAATAAATCGCTTCTTGCTGATCCTGCACCGCTTGGTTTAGCGGGCTTTGCTTTTACCACGTTCCTATTGAGCTTTATCAATGCAGGAATTTTATCACCAGCTTCGGTTTCGGTTGTAATGCCACTGGCATTTTCCTATGGTGGTTTCGCCCAGCTTTTAACTGGTGCATTCGAAATGCGCCGGGGAAATACATTTGGTTTCACGGCTTTCACAAGTTATGGTTCTTTCTGGTTTTTCTATGGAATCATGGTTTTGCTTGCATCAATGAAAATAATCACATTGCCTGCCACAGGTATTGGTGTTGCACTTATATTATGGGGATTATTCACACTGTATATGTGGGTCAATGCCATAAGGCTTAATTTAGCATTGAATTTGGTATTTTTATTCCTCTGGCTTACATTCATAATACTTGGCTTTGGATCATATTACTCGTTAACAGATTTAACAAGGATAGGGGGAGTACTAGGAATCATAACAGCATTTTTGGCGGCATACACAAGCTTTGCTGTTGTAAGTAATTCAATAAAAGCTAATTCGATACCTCTTGGCCCAGCTTTTTTTAAAAAATAATTCAATTTTTTAAATATTTTAAAATCAGTGGAATTTTTAATATAGTTTCAGGGCTATCAAAAATTAGATGTTCAATGGGTTTTTTATATGGATCGTATCTATCAACATGTATTTCATAATGATCTATGAATTCAATAACATGTATGCCAAGATTTGAATTGTATATACTGCAGCGATAGTCTCTTAACTGCCCCTTTATTTGCCCTACAGAACGCCTGAACAATAATGATGAGTCGGGATTCTCTAGGTAATTTTTTGGCAGATAAAATTTATTATAGACAAGGGCGAGCCCACATAATGAATTCCAGATATCGTCCATAAAATTACAGGGTGTATCCATATTTATAATTTATGATAGGGGAAGATTTATATATTTTAGTATAATACTAAATTTATATGGTAGGTAATAAAAACGCAATTGATGGTGATATAAATGGGCCAAGGGGTCTAAAAAGGAAACAGGTTGGCACGTGGGGTGGGATAGCTGAGGAAATTGCAGCCATGGCCCCGGGATGTGATGCAATTGCGTTTGTTACCTCCGCCGCCGTTTTCGCATTTTTCCTGACTCCATTATCATTCATGTTAGCAACATTAACCATGTTTCTTGAGGTAAATACCCTATACCATTTATCAAAGAGACACGCCAGTGCAGGTGGATATTATGGATATATAGCAAATGCTTTTGGTCCAGTACCAGCTGTATCATCTGGACTCTTATATGTTATGTACCAAATAGTGAGCACAGCGGCCATACCGGTATTTGTTGCAGGTGTTGTTTTACCTGGAGTGGTTAGATATTTTATAGGGATAAACCTACCAGCATGGATATGGATACCATTTATTCTGGTGTTTATCATTATACCAATTATGATTGCAATGTTTGGAATTAGGCCCCAGATAAAATATATAAGAATTGCAGCTTTCTTTGAGGTATTCTTCCTGATGGTATTGTTTGGCATTATCATATTAGAAGCCCACGACAATACAATAAATGTGTTTAACCCATTTGTATGGCCACAATACAATTCATGGTTCACAGCTGACGGGGGAACAATAGCAGGCGTAGGCCTTGGCATGATATTTGGCTTAACAAGTTTCATAGGCTATGGGGGTTCAGCTCCTCTTGGTGAGGAAGCAGTGAATGGAAGGGCAATTACCAAATCACTGGTATTTGGGCTTTTAATTGTTGGAATAGTTTTAACGGAGGTAGCATATGCCCAGATAGTTGGTTGGGGAATACCATTAATGCAGTCCTTCTCAACATCAGGAATTCCAGGAATAATAATCGCCACTGTTTACACAGGAGCTGTTGGTGGTATTATGTTTTCACTTGTTGCATTCAATTCAGCATTTTCAGATTCGGTAGCAATGCAGTCAAATGCCGGTAGGGTATATTATGCAATGGCAAGAGATGGCATTATACCTGAATTTTTTGCATATCTGCACAAAAAGTGGGCCACACCAACAAATTCATTGAAATTTATCGCAATAGTATCGTCAATTCTTGCAATAGCAGGGACATTTATAATATCCTATGGTGCAGGCGTTACACCATATACAATGTTATTTTCAAGCTCCTCGAATCCTAAGGTAATAAACGCCCTGGAAGACTCCTTTGAATTTTTAACAACTATGGCCCTGGTGGGTTTAATTATAACGCATATACTATTAAATACAAGTGTCATAACAATGTTCAGGAGATTAAAGGAGAAACATACAGGCTTAAAAAGAATAATACATCCAATAATACACTATGTATTGCCAGTAATCGCGACGATAATATTCATGTTTGTATTATATGAATCTGTAATTTCACCGGTTTATCCAATAACTGATGCTGTTGCACTTATAGCGGCATATGTAATATTTACACTTGTTTATTCATTCCGCATGCAAAAATTAAAGCCGGGTGTTATGGAAAAGGCAGGAAAAATTGTAAATATAATAGAGGAGGAAAAGCTGGAATTGGAAAAGAAAAATGAAATAGAAAAAAATGTTAGATAGGTATTATTATATTTTTAAAATGTTATAACAGAATATCCTGTATCAACCCTTTTTGCTGTTTCTACACCACCCATAACATTACTTATTCCATCAAATATTATATCCGGGTTTAATCCAAGGCCCTTTAATGAAACGGAACAATACATAACATCAATATTTACTTCCCTTAAATTGTTGATCATATCAAGCATGGGTTTAGAATTGCCAGAATTCTTAAGCAGTGTCTCAACTCCCCGCCCAAGAAACATCAATGCCACATCAGCATTCGCATTTTTCACCGCATTGTATGCAAAATTCATTGCCATATTTGCCCTGTTTATATCATCCTTTCCCGCTGTGGATACAACAAATAATTTAGCCATAAATATTAATTGTAAAATTGGTTATAAATTTTAGG
>JAKBQY010000022.1:0-4624 GCA_021835025.1 Thermoplasmata archaeon
ATATGACTCCGCTTCTATCTGTTGTAATGCTTCTTCATCCATTACATTGTTTAGAAACCATTCTATTAACTCTTTTTTGCCTTCTTTATGATCTAATAGATAACTTTTTATTAACTCTTTAAATACTTCATCTGGGTTTTTCATTTTTATCACCTAAACTGAATATGGAAGACCCCATTAAATTTACAGCAAAATAGTTACACAATCAATAAAAATTAAAAATTATAATAAAAATTAAAAATTATAATAAAAATTATAATAATTTAGGTTTTGACACATATGCTTCTATTTTCTTCCCTCTTATATCTATAAAAACCGATTCTTTACTTTTCATAAAACTTTTTTTTATATAACCAAGACCTATACCACAATTTAAAATTGGCGATAGTGCTCCACTTGTGACATTTCCAACCATCTCATTATTATGGTAGATTTTAAACCCATTTCTCGGTATATTTTTCCCATTTAATTTAAAACCCCTAAATATTATCTTATAGTTACTTTTTGATTCTATTAATTTATTTTTTCCAATAAAATTATGATCATAATTTATTATAAATGAAATTGAAGCTTCATAAGGAGTTTTATCCTCATTAAAATCCTGGCCAGATAACAACATACCTTTTTCCATTCGCAATGTATCCCTCGCCCCAAGTCCGCATGGCAAACCATTGTATTTTGGCAGTATTTTTATTATCTTTTCCCACAATTCCGGTGCATATTCGTTTGGAATTATTAGTTCCACTCCTTTTTCTCCAGTATATCCAGTTCCTGAAACTATCATTTTTTTATCATCAATTAGTGGATTGTTGTAATTTATTTCCTCAAATAGAAGTCTAAATTGTGTTGGCATTTTTATACCCAATTCATTCAAAACATCTTCAGTTTTTGGGCCTTGAATAGCAATATGTGATATTTTATCTGAATAATCAATAATTTCAACATCATAATTTTTTTTGTTTATATTCATCCAGTTAAAAATTTTATTTATATTTGCTGCGTTTGGAATAAGAAAGAATTTATTCTGGTTTATTCTATCTATTATGGTATCATCAATCATTTTTGCATCGTCATTAAGAAATGATGTATATACACATTCATTTGTTCTAAGATCAGATACCTTTGTTGGAAATAAATTATCAACAAACTCATTGGAATTTTTCCCAGATATAACTATATCACCCATATGTGATATATCGAATATTCCAACATTATTTCTTACGGCAAGATGTTCATCTATTATTTTTGTATATTCTAGTGGCATATTCCAACCGTGAAAATCTATCATTTTTGCATTTAGTTTTAGATGTTCATCATATAATGATGTTCTACTAGGGATACCTTTTTTCAGTTCCATAAGAAATACACCCCTCCCCCTCCTTTATATACTGGCTGAACACTTTTATATACAATATATAAAATCTCCTTTTTATAGACCATATTATCACTTTCTTACATATTAATATGATATTATTTAAATTTAGCTTGAATTTTTAAACTGAAAAAAAATTCCAATTGATAAAAAATGTTAAAATTCCTGATTTATTTTTTAACAATTTCATTCTGTTTACTTTTTATATCAGCAAGCCAGAGTGTTAAAAATCCAAATGCTATCAGTGGAGCAACAAACGAAATAAGGCCTGTATCAATCCATACGTTATATGTAATTCCCCAGAATATATAAAATAGAACACCACTAAATAGTAAAATGAAACCAGCGAGCCTGTATAAATTTATCATTGTGAAATATTCAAATATTTTCTTCATTGTTACATTATAATATAATACAATGATATATATTTTTTGAAATTGAAAACAATTATTAATTTACAAACGATTTGAAGCACGAAAGTGGATGAAGTTCGAAAACCTATATTGTTGTATTGCATATTTTTTATATATGGAAATAGCACGGCTGATAAACTCTATAAGTCATTTTATTGATAGATATTCATTTGTCGATCCAATAACACTAAAAGTCATAATGAAATACATTGAGGCACATGTGCATGTAAGTTTTGTGATTGATATGGGTAGCTTAGCAACGTTAGATTGAGGCAATTCACAGTAATAAACGCAAAATTATTTTATTAATGAAATATTTACCCATATGGCAAATTCCAGTACAAGCATTAAAATGGCGTTTCAATCACTTTCATTTGTTATACTTGGCAACCTTATTTTTACCTCTTATTCCCCAATGGAGCCTATATTTAAGGCTAGATACAATCTAACATCCACTGAACTTGGAATTATTACCAGTTTTATTTTTTTAGGTTCAATGAGCATGGCTCTTTTAACAGGTTTTTTTGTTGATAGAATTGGAAGAAAAAATTCCATAAAAATATCATTTTTAATACTATCAATTGGCTCCATAATTATATCTATTTTTCATTCATACTATTCTATTATAGTAGGCTATTATATTCTTGGATTTGGATATGGAATAATAACTCCTGCCACTAATAGTTTGATAATGAAAGCATATTACCCAGAACATTCAAGATTCATGGGAATAAAACAATCTGGTGTGCCAGTAGGAGCTGCCTTTTCTGCCATTGTTTTACCTGTTATAGCCATAAGATTTTCCATAGAAATTTTATATTTTGTAATCTTCATTCTTGGAATTATAATATTTATATTGGTAAAATCGGATAAAATAATCAGGCAAAAAAGAATAAAAGAACCCTACATAAAACAATTATGGTCAATGAAAAAAAATAAGCTATTGATATATGTTAGCCTGAGTGCCATTTCCCTATCACTTGGACAGCAAACGTTATTAACTTATTATGTTGTTTTTGCAAAATATAAAGGCTTCTCATTAATATCTGGAGAAATACTTCTGGCATGTGTTTTCATAGGTGCTGTTATTGGAAGGATAATGTGGTTGCGTTTAAATGAAAAGTTATTTAATAAAAACAGGGCTGTTATGCTATCCTTCATAATGTTTTTAACCACACTCTCATTTTTATTTTTAATATTTTTTGTTAAAATACTGTTTTTGATGATTATACTTTCAATTTTTTCAGGAATATGTGCAATTGGATGGAATGGAATGTATGTTACATTGATTTCAGAAATGTCCAGTGAAGGCAATGTTGGGCTTTTCAGCGGATTCAGCATGATGATAATGACTATTGGACCTATTTTTGGAGTTCCTTTGTTGGGCCTATTGCTTGATTATACAAATTATTTCTATTTATGGTCCATTATGGCATTGATAATGCTAATCGCTGCTATTTTTATATTTCTAATAAGGCATTCATTTGACAATAACAGATTAACAATATATAAAAAGGGACTTTAGAAAAATTAACCACGAACGTTTGGCAATAGGAAATATCTCAACTCTAAAACGTTACAGTTGGGTTATAACTTAACAAGCACATAATAGATGTCTAAAAACCACAGTTGCGGAAATGCCCTGAAAATCCATGAAACTTGCAGACCTTCTTGATCGTTAACAAGATATGTTCCTTAAAAGTGCACTGAGTTAAAGATTAAAATCATTAAATAGTGCCGTGAGCCGGGATTGAACCAGCGACCTCCAGATCTTCAGTCTGGCGCTCTCCCAACTGAGCTATCACGGCAATGAATGGTAAAACGCATATTGCTTATTTTTATTAAAAGGTTTTTATTTCTGGTAACCGGTCTGTCCAATGGGCATAACACTTTTAATTTATTATTTTTATAATTAAAATTAATCGGTCCGCAGGGAGAGAGGCAATCAATTATTTATGTTGTAAGTTTTATTAATTGTTTATTAATTGCCCTATATGGAAAATATTGTTTTGTTGCACTCAGGCGCCGGATCTGACACATCTTTCAGCAAGAGGCTGGACAATTACGCTTCCAGAGCGTCAAAAAATTTTAATGCCCTTGACAACGCCACAAATTCCGTGGTTTTAATGGAAAACGATCCTGATTTTAATGCAGGTACAGGATCCGTACCAAGAATTGATGGAACAATACAGATGGATGCGGCTGTAGCTATACAGGATAATTTTGGGTCTGTCATTGCAATTGAAAATGTAAAAAATCCCGTTCTTATTGCCAGGGATGTGATGTTGAAATCTCCGCATATAATGTTATCTGGAGACGGGGCAATAAAATTTGCGCGGATAATGGGGCATTCAGAATACAACCCAATGACAAAAAAAGCCCAAAAATTAATTGAAAAGTTGAAAAACGATTATAAAAATAATAATTTTCCAGAAAAATTTAAAGATTTCTACCATGATACTGTAGGTGCTGTTGCCCGGGTAGGTAATGAATTTGCAGCTGCAGTATCAACAGGAGGTGCATTTCCCATGCTTCGTGGAAGGGTTGGTGATTCACCAATTCCCGGGGCCGGCATCTTTGTTGGTAAAAAAGGAGCGGTCGTGGCCACAGGCATGGGTGAAGAAATCGCAAAAAGTATTTTGTCTTATAAAATATATTCAAAGATAGGTGAAAAGGGCCTTGCTGATATAATAAAAGAAGAAATAGCAAAATTTAATGTTTCTGTTGGGATAATTGCCATTGACAGTGAAAATTATGCATACTATGCAAATAAACCAATGGCTATTGGAATTAAGAAATTTTGATTTTTAAATAATGATTAAATGCGTTATAGGTTATT
>JAKBQY010000022.1:4724-23872 GCA_021835025.1 Thermoplasmata archaeon
AAACTCAGTATTATACACAGGAAATTGTAAAAATCATTCAACAATGAATTGCCAACATAATGAATATACACAAAATTTATATAATATGTTGTAAATCACCTAATTAATGTTTAACATAGTGTCTAACAACGCAAACGTATTGTTTTTGGGTTTGCATAGTGGACACTAACCTTGGACATTAAAATTTTGAGGTGGTGTTTTTGTATAATGGTATAAATTATAGAGATTTTGATCGATTTTTCAATATGGGTATTTATAGTAAGAATGGAATGGATACTTCTAATAAAAGAGTCACGGTATTTGACACAACGTTAAGAGATGGAGAACAGAGCCCAGGTACCAAATTTTCATTCAAGGAAAAATTAAAAATAGCAAGCGCACTGGAAGATATGGGTGTGGATATTATAGAAGCCGGATTTCCAGCAGTTTCAAATGATGAATTTCATTCTGTTAGAGAAATTAACTCTGTCACATCAAGATCCACTGTTTGTGGTTTATCAAGATGCAATGATAATGATATATATTCTGTTATAAACACGGGATTAAATTATATACACATTTTTATTGCCACTTCAGATATACATCTCAGGAATAAATTAAAGATAACGAGGGAAGAGGCAATAGAAAAGATAAAAAAATCTATTGAAAATGCAAAGAAGGCAGGGTTATATGTGGAATTTTCAGCTGAAGATGCAACCAGGACAGATATGGATTTTCTTATAAAGGTGTTTAAAGAGGCAAAAGCATCGGGTGCAAGTAAAATAAACATACCCGATACTGTTGGTGTTATGAATCCAATTTCCATGATGAACCTTATTTCAAATATAAAGGAAAATATAAAAATACCTATAAGTGTACATTGCCATAATGATTTTGGACTGGCAACAGCCAATAGCATTTTTGGTGTTCTTGGCGGTGCTTCCCAGGTACAAGTAACAGTTAATGGAATAGGTGAAAGGGCAGGAAATGCATCGTTTGAAGAGGTTGTAACATCCTTATCTGCATTTATGAATAAAAAAACAAGCATAGACTTTTCAAAAATATATAAAACTTCAAAAATGGTGTCAGAATACAGTGGTATGGAAATACAGAAAAATAAGGCAATAACAGGAGAAAATGCCTTTTCACATGAGGCAGGAATACATGTCAACGGCATAATAAATTATCCGGCTACATATGAGGCAATAAATCCAGAACTTGTTGGCAGGCAAAGGAATATTGTTATCGGTAAACATTCAGGCAAATCATCGATACAATGGGTATTAAATAAAAACAATATGAAATGTTCCGATGAAGAGATAAAGTTTATACTGGACGAAATAAAATCAGATAATAGTAAGAGAGTGTTAGGTGAAAAAGATATCATAAATATGGCAAATACAATTAAAATAAAAGGTGATTAAACATGGGCAAAACCGCAGTAGAAAAAATATTCAGCAATAAATCCGGAATTGACGCATACGCTGGTGATTACGTTATCTCAACTTTGGATTATATTATGATTAACGATATTACCGGGCCAATAGCAATAGATGCTTTCAATTCAATTGGAAAAAAGCCAGTAAAGGACAAAATAGTAATTATACCAGACCATTTTGTTCCCCCAAAGGACATAAATTCAGCAATACAGTACAAAAAGGTTAAGGATTTTGCATTGAATAACGGCATAGATAATTTCTTTGACCTGGGCCAGGGAGGTGTATGCCACCAGGTAATGATGGAAAAGGGATTTGCGGCTCCCGGAAGATTAATAGCTGGAGCAGACTCACATACAAATACATATGGGGCATTATCATCTATTTCAGTTGGAATAGGAAGCACAGAAGCTGGCGTCATTTTTGCAACAGGGAAAATGTGGTTTAAGGTGCCTGAAACAATAAAAATAAACATAAATGGAAAGCTAAATAAAGGTGTGGAAGGTAAGGATGTAGCACTTCATGTATTATCGAAAACAGGCCATGATGGCGCAACATATAAATGCATGGAATTTTCTGGTTCATCTATAGATGATCTTGAAATAAATGAAAGAATGACAATTGCAAATATGACCACAGAAGCCGGTGCAAAGTGTTCATTTTTCAATACAGATGATAGAACCATAAATTATTTAAAAAACAGGGTCAGGGGTGATTATAATATTGTATCCTCAGATGACGATGCTGTATATGAATCAACAATCAACATCGATGCTGAGGAAATTGAACCTTCAGTTGCAATTCCAAATTCACCGGCAAATGTCAGTCCATTATCAGCAGTGAATGTTGAAATTGACCAGGCATATATTGGGTCGTGCACAAATGGAAGAATAGAGGATATAAGAAAGGCTGCGGAAATATTAAAAAACCATACTGTAAACAGAAAAGTACGTTTAATGGTTGTTCCTGCAAGCCAGGAAGTTTATAACCAGGCCCTGTCAGAAGGACTTATTGATATAATAGTTCAGGCTGGTGGATATTTTTCAGGCACGACCTGTGGTGCATGTTTGGGTGGATATATGGGCGTGTTGGGTCCAAACGAGGTTTGTATATCCAGTACGAACAGAAATTTCATAGGAAGAATGGGTGACAAGACCTCAAAGGTTTATCTTGCAAACCCAAAGGTTGTGGCGGCATCTGCTATACTGGGCAGAATAGGTTCTCCGGAGGAGATATAAATGTTAAGTGAAATAAAGGGCAAGGTTTGGGTTCTTGGAGACGATGTAGACACTGACGCAATTATTCCAGCAAAATATCTGGTAACATCAGATCCTGAAGAACTGTCAAAGCATTTCATGGAGTATAATGATCCGGAACTGGCAAAAAAAATTGGAAAGGGCGACATTATTGTGGCTGGAAAGAATTTTGGTTCAGGGTCAAGCAGGGAACACGCAGTAATAACTATAAAAGGTCTTGGTGTTTCATGTATTATAGCAGAAAATTTCGCAAGAATTTTTTTCAGAAATGCAATAAATCTTGGGATGCCATTAATCGAAGCAAAAATAGGTGTTAAAAATGGTGATAGAATAACCATAAATTTTAATGAAAGCAAAATTTATTATATGGATAAATTTCAGGAATTCAAAAAATATCCAGATTTTCTGAAAAATATAATAAATGAGGGCGGCCTTATAAATTATGTGAGGGATAATCAATGGTAGATATCGCTGTTATACCTGGCGATGGCATAGGAAATGAAATTATTCCCGGCGTATGCAACATTATAAAAAATATTAACGATGATATTAATTTTTATTATTATGACATCTCATCAAACCGTTATTTAAAAAACAATATTACTATTACAGATAATGAAATTTCAGAATTAAAAAACTATAAGGCAATACTGTTTGGTGCCATTGGTGATTTCAGAGTTAAACCAGGAATAATGGAGCAAAATGTCATCTTGAGATTAAGGAAGGATCTTGATCTGTATCTAAATGTAAGGCCCGTTTCATCGTTACCAAAAATATCTAAGTACAACAATGTGGATTTAACAATATACAGAGAAAACAAGGAAGATTTCTATGCACTTATTGACGGTGATTTAAATGCAAATAAAACATTCACCCACAGAGATAACCTGAACAATTATGAGATAAATATTTCCGGAAATGCTAATGATGAAATTCACTATAATATGGGTGTGCTGTCAAGGAAGAATATTACAAGATTTTTTAAGAAAGTTTTTGATTTAATTTATATGGGTAGGGCCGTTATTGCAGATAAGGCAAACGCCATTTCCATGTATTCTTTCTGGCGGGAAATAGCCATGAACGAATCAAGGAATTATGAAATAAATACAAGCTTTGAATATGCCGATTCCCTTGCATATAACCTTATTCTGGATCCTAAAAAATATACAAATATAATAGCACCGAATCTTTATGGAGATATCCTGTCCGATATGACTTCGGCCCTTGTTGGAAGCCTTGGTTATGCCCCAAGTGCAAACATTGGCGACAAAACAGCAATGTTTGAACCAGTTCATGGAAGTGCGCCGGATATAGCAAATCATAATATAGCAAACCCAGTAGCAAGTATACTATCAGGTGCAATGATGCTGGAATATCTTGATTACAGGGAGGATTCAAAACTGATCCGAAATTGTTTATTTAAAATGCTCCGGAATGATATCCTGCCAGTAGAGTCAGGGGGAACATTTGGTACAAAGGAATTTATGGATTACATTAATAAAATAACAGTTGAAGCAAGAATATAAATTTATTATAACTTTAAAACATTAAATAGTATAAACATAATGTAATTTTATAAAAAATTAAACAATATAATTGTTTTAGAATACCTGTTAAATATTTTTACCACTATATATTAATATGTTACAATAGAATTCGTTTTTAATTGATATTTTTTCTATATTATTTTAATGATTTCATCCTTATTTCTCATATTTATGATGAAAGTGCCCTAAATATAACTTAAATTCACAGGATATATGAATTAGTACTTAAATACGTTATTTTTTTCATAAATATGACAAAAAGGTTAATATATTATGATAATATAATATATTCAGTGAATTGATATGACTAAATTATTGGTTTTAGGTGGAAGATTTGCTGGCTTGACGGCAGCATACACTGCCAAAAGATTGCTTGGAGATAAAATTGATGTGACATTGATTAATAATACACCCTATGCAGCATTTAGACCAGGCATGCCTCACGTATCGATCGGTGTTCTTCGGGCAGAAGATCTAGAAGTTGATCTTTCAACAGCATTACCCGCCAAGGGAATTAAATTTATACTTGGAACAGTAACCAAAATTGATGCAAAGAAAAATAAGGTTGAATATGAACTTCCAAATAAAGATAAAAAAGATATGACATATGATTACCTTGTTGTGGCATTTGGCGCCAAACTTGGAGTTGAGCATCTTAAAGGATGGGATGAATTTGGAAACAGTGTTTGCGAACCGCAATATGCAACAGCCCTCTATGAGAAACTAGAAAAATTTAATGGTGGAAATATCGCCATTGGATCAGGAATATTCTATCAGGGAACATTAACACCAAGGGGAAAGTATCCAAAGAATTGGGCATCCGTTGCAGATTCCGCATGTGAGGGGCCAATATTTGAAATGTCATTGATGATTCCTGCATATTTAAAAAAGAAAGGAGTAATGGACAAAACACATATAACAATATTCTCTCCCGGTGAAGAGATATTGACGGATATAGCAAAGGAATCAAGAAGCGTTGTTAAAACAATGTATACTGAAGCAGGTTTTGACATGGTATGGAACTTTAAATTAAAGGAAATAAAAAAAGATGAACTTGTAGATGAATCAGGAAAAACAATAAAAGCAGATATAGCAATAGTACTGCCACCGTATGAGAAAAATGATGCGGTTGCAAATTCAACGGCGGATTTATTTGATGATGGTGGGTTTGTACCTACAGATGAACATATGAGATCAATAAAATACGATAATATATATGCATGTGGCGATTCAAACCAGGTAACGGTTCCAAAACTGGGATATCTTGCAGTCCAGACCTCAAGAATTGCCATGGAAGACCTATCAAATAGGCTTGGTATACCCACAAAACAGGAGGAGTATTCGCCAGAAATTGTATGTATAGCCGACAACCCCTTGGAAGGATTTGCCGTTGCAGTAAACGATACAACGTTCTATGGTGGGGATAAAAAAATAGCACAACCATCACCCACAAACCATATAAAGAAGGAATTATTTACCAAGTACTTTATGTGGACAAATGGAGATATGGCTCTAGATAAATATCTCGCAAGTTGGTGAATAAAAATGATGACAGAAGATGAACAGTTGGAAAAATTGATGAAGCCGGAAAATCTATCAAGCATTGGTAGAGCTCTTGATCTTGTTAAAAAACTCGACAACCTGGGATTCCTTGATGTTATATCGGGAATTCTCAGTGATGAGGACACAATGAAAACGATATTTGGGATATTGACCAGTGATGATATTCTATCCCTGACAACAAAATCAGACTCACTGCTAGCAATGTTGAAGATCATTTCTGAAGGGAAAAACGTTAAAGCGCTTTCTCACCTTCTTGAAATAGTCACGGTTATACAGAATCAAGGATTGCTTGACCCCGTACTTGGGCTATTAAAGGATGACAAAGCCATGGGCACATTAATGGGACTACTTTCCAATGATTTTACAATGAATCTAATTATGAACAATAAATTGATAATGGATTCACTTGGAACACTGGATTTGAGTGTTACGCCACATTATATAAATATGGTAAAGGCCATTGAAAGCGCCATAAAAACAGATACCGTCACACCAGTAAATGGAATGATGGGTACACTTCGTGCAATGAAGGATGAGGACGCTCAAAAAGGCCTGGGCATAGTTTTCTCTATATTGAGAAGCCTAGGCAGGATATGTGCAAACGATTTTAACTGCGGCGCCAGGAAATAATTTTTTATTTAATAAATATTTTAATTATAAATATCTTTAATCCCAATTTTGTATGTAAATTTAAATATTTTAAACATATTATCATATACTAGCTCCGTGGTGTAGTGGACAAGCATTCCGGACTTTGGATCCGATGACGGCAGTTCGAATCTGCCCGGAGCTGTTATGATTAAAATAATTGGAAGAAATAAAATGGAATTTACGATAGAAAAAAAGGAAAAAATAGGAGATTTATACAATAAGTTAAATCTCTCTGAAAACGAATACGTAGTTATTGTAAATGGTGATCCTGCTACCGATGACGATTTTATAAATCCTGAAGACAATGCAACATTTCTGGAGGTTTTTTCTGGGGGATAACTTAATCGAATAATGATTTAAAATAAAATCTTTTAAGAACTTCATAATCCGTATTTTCATTTACATCTATTATTTTTATATTTTTCTTTAAGCCATTTAAATTTTTACCGATATCTATTTTTTCAATTTCACTGTAAAAAATGGGGTAAAATCCAGTTAATTTTCTTTTTGTATCGACAAAAATTCTATCTCCAATTATATATGGGCCGCGCATGAGCCTATCATTATTTTTCCACACATCTATAAATTTTAAAATTTCAGTAGAATCAACCGGCGGGCCCTGATGTATGTCCACATCTGGCAATATATCCATTTCATATTCTATCAGAATTTCTATATCCCTGCCAACAAAAATTTCTGATGCAATTGGCGAAAAACCATACTTTTTAAAAATTCCCCATATTTTATTCTTAAATCTTATTGCCTGGGTATATATAACCTCATCTATTATATCTGGTTTATTTAGGATAAAAATTTTTATTGATGTCCCGCGTTTTCTTTTTTCCTCTGCCAAACTGTTTTTTATAAAATCCAGGTTACCGTATTTTATAAAAAGTTTGCTTGCAACCTTCATTCTTGAAAGATTTTCCACACTTACTGCAGCGGCAGCG
Organism: Thermoplasmata archaeon; assembly: GCA_021835025.1. Lineage (GTDB taxonomy): Archaea > Thermoplasmatota > Thermoplasmata > Thermoplasmatales > Thermoplasmataceae > Acidiplasma. The sequence continues at coordinate 12,107 of JAKBQY010000022.1, forward strand.
TTTCTATTTGGGTCCACTGGATCTATAATTATAATCGGTTCAGAAAATCTTTTTTTATAATCCATATTTTCTGGTATAAGTAACCTGCCATTTAAAACAGCAAATTTTTTTATAACATTGTCAAACGATCCCAATTTAATTGTCAATAATTCACATAAATAACCTGAAAACCCAGATTTTGAAATTTCCGAACCATATACATTTATTAACTTCATAAAGATTTTTAACAATCTTATATCTTTGATTATCTGTTCGCTTGAATGTGAATTGACAAATCTTGTATGCAGCGGGGTTCTATCAACCGTGGAAACAATAGTTTCACCCTCATCAATTTTAAATGCAGGAACAATGTCAACCTTTACACCATTGATATAACCTGATACATATGGATGTTCCGCATATTTTTCGTATCCATTTTTCAATATATAATGGCCTATCTCAGTACCTTTACTTTCAATGTATTCTTTGCTATATTTCTTATCAAATAGTATAAATATATCGATATCGCTGCATTTAAGATTTGTATTTTTTGATAGGGATCCAACCTCCATTGACTCTGCGTTGATATTTTCTTTAATGCAATAGTCATTTATTTTTTTCTTAACAAGTTCAGAAATAGAGAATAATTTTTCGTTTTCTTCCTTGTCTGGAAGGTATTCCGATAGAAGTTTATTGTAGTTTATCATAAATTACTTCTGTAAATCCATTATTGCCTGTGCTGGTTCTCCATTCGCTTTTTTTAATGCTTCAATTGCCCTTTCCTTTGAAACCTTGCACTGTTCCATAACAAGGGATATATCTTCATCAGTGAATTCCTCTTTTATCTCTGGAGTTTTCTGTTTTTCCTTCATATTTCCAAGTACCTGAAATGTTTTTTGCCCCTGGGCTTCAATCATGGTCACAGTTGCATTTTCTATCACATAATCCTTTGAGGCACCTTTGAATATAACTTCCTTTACGTCGCTCATTTCTGTTTGTTTTATTCCCATCTGGGACATCATTCTTTTAATTTCTCTGGGATTCATGCATATTAATTATAATTACTCTAATTAATTTTTATGTTTTTGTATTATCCATAGTTCAAAATAATTAGATTCCATATTTAGATGTACTGAATCGATAATTTAATTTATAAAATTTGACCTTTTTTTGTCATATATTCAAATAATTTTGATAAAAGTATATATCATATGCATTCATAGAGTGTTATGCAGGATGAGGAATCCTATATTGAAAGGTTGAAAAAGGACAGTGTTGAATTTTTACAATTGCAGTTTACAGATATTATGGGCAATGTTAAATCCCTGACAATCCCAAAAAACAGATTTGAAGATGTCATTTATAATGGCATTATGTTTGATGGTAGTTCTATTAAGGGATACAAGGAAATAGAAAATTCTGATATGAAGGCTGTTCCTGAGTTATCATCGTATACAATGTTGAGCAATGATACTTATGCCGGTAAAACTGTAAGATTTGTTTGTAAGATTTTTAACCCTGACGGTACAAGATTTGATGGCGATCCAAGATATATTCTGGAAAAGCAGGTAGATAGGCTTAAAAAGGAGAATAAAACATATTATCTCGGTCCTGAACTTGAATATTTTATATTTCAAATGGATGGGGATGGAAATCCAACAATAATGCCCAGTGATGCTGGAGGATATTTTGATCGTGAACCGCTAGATAAATCATTTACTGTAAAACAGGAGATCATACAAAAACTTGAGGCAGTTAATTATTTTCCCGAAGCATCGCACCATGAGGTTGCGGCTGGGCAACATGAAATAGATGTCAAGTTTACTGACGCAGTTTCAATGGCTGATAGAATAATAATTATAAAAAGCATTGTAAAGGAAACGGCAAATAAATATGGATATTATGCAACATTTATGCCAAAACCAATTATGGGCATTAATGGAAATGGGATGCACGTCCACCAGAGTATATTTTCAGGTGATGAAAATTTATTTTATGATGACAGGAATAAATATGAATTGAGTGATTATGCATTGCATTATCTTGGGGGAGTGCTTTCAAACGTACATGGGGCTTCAGCAATACTTGCCTCAACCGTAAATTCATATAAAAGGCTTGTTCCAGGATTTGAGGCCCCAGTTTATATAGCATGGGCCAATAAAAATAGAAGTGCACTGGTAAGAATACCGTATGCATCGCCCAAGGGAAAGAGAATGGAATTAAGATATCCCGATTCTGCTGGAAACCAGTATATCCAATTTGCAACCATACTTGGCATGGGTCTTGAGGGTATAGAAAATAAACTGGAGCCACCCGAGCCGATGGAGAAAAATATTTTCAATATGTCATATGAGGAAAGGGTAAAATCCGGCATAAAATCCATGCCAGGGTCTCTTGGCCAGGCTATCACGGCAATGAAGGAAAATACCCTTATGAAAAAAATTCTTGGAGAATTCATGTACAATGAATTCATAAAAGCAAAGGAAGAAGAATGGGGAGATTTCAGATCCAATGTAACTGACTGGGAAATTGAAAAATATCTGGATATATATTAATTTTTTTCAACTTTTATTTCTCCGTTTTCTATTATAGTTATATTTTTAATATGCATCATGTTTTTCAACACATACGAATATTTATTTATTAAATTTTCATGCCCAAATATTGTCATATTCTCAATTTCTGCGGCCATAGAAAGCTTTAATCTGCTTTTCATATTTCTTATTTTATCTATTACTAATATAATGTAATCCATGTCATCCTCCTCAATGAATATGTAATCTTCAGAATATTCAGGATACCTTTCAAGAGATATGCTTCCCGCATCTTTATTTATATCATGGTAAAGTTCCTCTGTAATAAATGGCATTATGGGCGCATACATTTTTATTATATTTTCCATGACATGCATGGAAATTGATACATTCTCTTTTTTATATTTTTCAAGGTCATTTTTGATCATTTCCAGATAATTATCACAGAAGTTATCCCAGAAAAATTTATCCAAGGTGCTGCGTGCTTTCATTATTTCGTAGTTATCCATATAATCCGAAACGCTCTTTATTGCCTTTTCCATTTTAGATAATATCCATCTATTTACAGGAGATTCAACTGTGTTTATTGTCTCTCTGGAATTTCCATCCGATATTATCTTTAATAAATTCAGGGAGTTGTATAGTTTAATTATTGTTTTTTTGCCCCTTATAAGATCCTGTTCTCTTAACTTTATATTCTCTCCGGGCATGGTTGTGGACCCCCAGTATCTCAGTGCATCAGCTCCGTATGTATCTATTACATCTCCTGGTTCTATGATATTTCCCTTTGATTTGCTCATTTTCTGCCCAAATGGATCGTAAACATTTCCACTTATAAATATTTTTTTCCATGGTATTTTTTTATAATGAAGGTATGATCTAAGTATTGTGGTAAAGGCCCACGATGTAATTATATCGTGTCCCTGAAACCTTACATCCATGGGATACATCTCCATTAAATCTTCATTTGTGAGATACAAGGTTGGGCTTAAAGAAGACGTTGCCCATGTATCCATAACATCCCTTTCAGGCTCAACGTTGGAGGATTTGCATTTCGGGCAAATTCTTTTCTTTTTATCAAGCCTGGGATCCACAGGAAGCTCTTTTTCATCTGCAAATATTGTTTCGCCACAATTTTTGCAGTACCATACGGGGAATGTAACACCGAAATATCTCTGCCTGGAAATGCACCAATCCCATCTTAGCCCATAAACCCAGTTATTGTATCTTGTTTTCATATATTCTGGGATCCACTGGATTTCATCTCCAAATTTTATTAATTCATCCTTGATATCCAGGTCTTTTATGTACCATTGTTTGCTTATGCCTATTTCCACAGGTGTTCCACATCTTTCATGTGTATTTACAGAGTGTTTTATTTTTTCTATTTTTATTATATATCCCTTATTATTTAAATTCTCAACAATCCTTTTTCTTGCCTCTTTTATACCTAAATTTATCAAAATTTTTCCATCATTTATTCTATCACTTTTTAAAATGATCCGTAAGGGCATATTGTATTTTCTCCACAATTCCAGGTCATTCTGGTCGCCGAATGTACAAAGCATTTCTGCACCGGTTCCAAAGTTTTTATCAACAGACTCATCTGCCATAATTGCAACTTCGTTGTTATATATTGGAATCTTTATTGTTTTGCCAATTCTTTCCTTATATCTATCATCATCCGGATTTACAAATATTGCCACACAGGCACCCAGCATCTCGGGCCTTGTTGTTGCAATTTCTATCCCGTTAAAATTGATATAAACAAGATCGGTATCAACAATTGAATCCTTCATCTCTATTTGGGATATTGCAGTTTTGCACGTTGGGCAGCGTATAGATGGGGCTTCAGCCCTGTATGCCCTTTCCTTTTTTACCAGATCGAGAAACAGTTTCTGTGATATTCCCACGGAAAAATATGAAGAGGTATCGATGTAGTCGTTGAATGATGCACTCAATCCAATGGAATACCATGTTTTTGCAAGCTCTTTTTCGGCTTCCCTACTTACCTCCCCGCATATTTTTATATATTCTGATAGGGGGGTATTATCTATAGTTACATTTTTCATTTTTTCAACATATCTTTCTGTGGGTAAGCCATTATCATCAAAGCCCCATGGATAAAACACATTGAACCCCTTCATTCTTTTATATCTTGCAATAAAATCCTGATGGGGGTATGAATATGCATGTCCTAAATGCATTTTTCCAGATACCGTTGGAGGTGGTGTATCTATAGAGAAATTTTTTTCACCCTTTGTAAATTTGAATACATTATTTTTTTCCCAGTAATCTCTCCATTTATCTTCTATCGATTTAATATCAAGCATAATAATCTTTATTTCTAACTGTATTATATATTTTTTTAGACTGTCCCTGTTTAATAATGAATTTTTAAAATACTTTATTTATTGTAAATTATCGACGATTTTTTTTATTTCCATAAGAAAACTATCTCTTGACTCCTTTGCAGCATTCGTATTTTTATCAATAATTTTTTTTATGTTATTAAAATTATCAAACGTTATTATTGTTTCTGGAGTGTATTCCTCAAGTTTACCCTTATTTTTTATTTTGTCTCCCGTTTCCTTATAAGATGATTTCCAGTCATTGTTTTTCATGAAATATATTTTTGAGTTGTATGTTGCATATGTTGAATTTTTTATCAATTTTAATGCCCTTTCTGAATTGAACTTCATCTTTGAAAACAGATCCGGCAAACCATTTAAAACATCTTTTAATTCATATAAAAAAGGTATTATTTCATCCTTTATCATCTGAAAATCCCTGTGATACCCTGGAGTTTTATTTATTGATATACTGTATATTAAATTCATCAGTGATATTGATTTTGATGCATATCCCTGGAATATTTCAAGATAGTCAGGATTGACCTTATTTGGCATCAGGGAACTTCCAGTGACATATCCAGATGGCAATTCAATTATATCCATCTCATCACCAGAGAATATAATTAAATCCTGGAATATTCTTGACAGGCTGATTAAAAATTCAGTTATAATTGATAATGCATCAATGTACATATCAATATACAAATGAGCAGAATAGAGTGGATTTTTTATATTCTTTTTTAAATTTATGTATTTTGCGACCTTTTCAAAATTTACATCGGATAACGACCCAAATCCAGATCCATATCCCAATGGCAATTCCCTCATGCCATTATATAGATTGTTTATTTTATTGAAGGCGTTAACAATAATATTTTCAATATAATCCTTATACGTGCCAAAACTAATGGGCATTGCCTGCCTGAAATGTGTATACCCCGGAAGAATTCCTTCATATTTATTCTCCTTTATTCCCAACATTGTTTTATAGAGTATATTTTCATATTCTATCAATAAATCATTAATGAACAGGTTTACATCAGTATGCACTTCCTCATTCCTTGACAAAAACATTCTCAGGTTTTTCCCCGAATTCGGTAATTTACTTAATACATAATTCTCAACATTTCCATGGACATCTTCCGAATCTCTATCAAGATCAATACCATTGTAATATATCTTAAGAAGTTCATTAAGCACCTTTGATATATTCTTTTTATCCAGGATACCACCATCATAAATAGCCATGTTGTAAGCCATCAATGACAATGCTTCATACTTGACAAGCAATTTATCAACAGACAAATCCCTATCAAGCATTGCATCATAGGCACTATTTTTGCCCTCAGAAGCTGCACTTCCAGACCATATTTTCATTGAATCACTTTCAACTTCTCCTTCCTGGATGAATTTCCTATAACTGTGTTATTTTTGAATATGTCAATAAAACCCTTTCCGGAATTTTGGTCAAAAAGGCTGTTGTCGTAGCTTATTGTGTTGTAATCATACATGGAATTATCACTGCTTATGGATGTCATGGTTATGTTACCCTTATAAAGTTTTAAACTAATATCTCCGTTTATATATTTGTTGGCACTGCTTTCAAATGCGTTTATATGTTCCATCACGGGGTCGTACCATAATCCGTTATATACATTGTTTGACCACTGGTAATCAAGATAATTTTTAATATCCATCTCATTCTTATTTAACGTGAGTGATTCGAGCATTTTATGTGCTTTTAATATTAAAATGGCGGCCGGGCATTCATAAACCTCATGGCTTTTTATTCCAGTAACCCTGTCTTCAATATGGTTTATAAGGCCAATACCATTCGATCCGGCAATCTGATTTAATTTTTCCGTTATTTCAACAAGATTATAATTGATATTGTTAATGGAAACGGGTATGCCATCTTTAAAACCCAGGTTTAAATCCACTCCCGAATCATCGCATTTTTCTGGTGGCATAACCCATTCATACACATCATCTTCAAGCGGTGATGATATATCTTCAATTGTTGAGCCTTCAACGGACCTCCCCCAGAGATTTTCATCAACAGAATACTTTCCATTCTTGCTTATGGGAATTCCATTTGACTTTGCATATGATAACTCCTCTATCCTATTCATGTTCCAGTCCCTGATCGGTGCAATTACATCTATACCATCATTCAGGGCCTTAATCGTAACTTCAAACCTTACCTGATCATTTCCCTTGCCTGTTGAACCATGTGCTATTGTCTTGCACCCATATTCCTCAGCATAATTTACGGCCTTTTCAGCCATTAACGGCCTGGCAATTGCAGTTGACAACGGATAATCCTGATAAAAACCATCAGCATAAATCTCCTTTTTTATATATTTGTTTGCAAATTCTTTTTTAACATCGGCAACTATAGCATCAGATACACCCAAAGAAAATGCTTTTTCCTGTATTTCCTTTAAGTTGCTGTTTCCAATATTCAATGTTAATGTAACAACATCTTTTTTGAGTTTTTCCTGTATCCATTTTACCATTACCGAAGTATCCAATCCTCCTGAATATAATAATAATACCTTTTCCATGAAATTTAAATATTCAATCTCTATTTTATATTTTTTGTAAAAAATTATTAAATAATTAAATTTAATATTATAAAAAATAATATAATGTAAAAAATTATATTATAGAAATAAATTATATATTATGACGCAAAAAAGATTAAGAAGAGGAAATGTCGAAACCGCAGTGAGATCCTATTTAAAGAAAAATTCTGAAATTGTTATATCCTTGCGTATGGGTATCGTTAACATAAGCAAACTTGCGAGAAAAATGTACAATGAAATGCCAAATTATAATCTAATATCCATAAGATCGGCTTTGAATAAATTATTTCTTGAAAACTCTGGAGGCGATTTTACATCCCATATAGACAAACTTATTTCTGAAAGTAAAATAACACTGCAGGATAAAATTATGGTAATAACGACCAACAGAAAACTTGAAAATTTAAATTATGTTTCTGCAACATATCTTTCAGATTCCATCGTTTACATTATTGATGAAACAAAGAACAAAGTATCTGAAATACCCAAAAACGCGTTAGTTGAAAAAAATGTGAGTTCAATCCACATATTCTCATCACAGGAAATTGTAAAAACACCGGGTTTTGTGATGAAAATAAACGAAAAATTATTTTCATCCGAAATAAATGTGCTTCAACTTATATCATGTTCAAACGAAACAATAATTATAGTTAAAAGAAGCGATGGTATAAAAGCATATGAATCGTTAATGAGTCAATAAATTTTAAAAAATAAAAAAAATATTTATTCTGGATTTATTTTTATTGCAAGCGTTGGGCAAACACTTTCGCACGCCATACAGAATATGCATTCTGTTTCTCTTACTGAATTGCTTTTATCTGTTCTATATTTAGCATATAGTTCTTTGTCATCAGCTATTGGTTTGTCATTTCCAGTTCCAGATTGACCAGGGTTTAAAGCCCATTCAAATAATGAAACCGGGCAGACATCCATACAGGCCCCATCTGCTACACACGCTTCCCAGTCAACGCCTACTATGGATCCATGGATACCCAATTTTGTTGGATACGGTTTGCCATCAGCGTCCATTCTTTCCATTCCGCCAGCCCTTACCTTGATGCCATTTTGTTCTCCCGTTACTGGGTAGTTCTTTTCGTCATTTATGTAATTTTGATCTATAGGCTTGGGTTTAAAATCTAACGATTCCAATTTCACCACTAAACATCACCTTTAAGATGTAATACTTATATTACTTAAAATACTTTTCCTTTTCCAATAAGTTAAATTTTATAAATAATGTTATAATATGCGGGGTCAAATAAATAATCAGCAAAAAATATAAAAATCTTTATTTAATAAAGTAATAAGGTAATATGGAGGAAAAGGTTTTAGATAGGAAAGCCCAAGGAGAATTCGTTACAAATTTTTTAAGGCAAATAAAATTTAAAAGAGATGATTTTAAAACAGTTAATCCCCTTGGTGGTTTTACATCTATCTTGGATCTGGGAAATTTTTATCTCTCATTCAATACCGATGGAGTTGGCACCAAAACAATTATTGCAAGTGAAGCGCACAAATTCAATACTATTGGTATAGATTGTGTTGCGATGAATGTTAACGATGCTATTACGGTCGGGGCTGAACCCATAGCAATGCTAGATTATATCTCACTGAAAGATACGGATAACGAAATTGCCAAACAGCTTGGCTTGGGATTTAATGTAGCGGCCCAGATGGCAAATATAAATATTATTGGGGGTGAAACTGCTATTGTACCCGACCTTGTAAAAAATATTGATATTTCTGGCACATCTCTTGGCATATTGCAAAAGAACCAGATGATTACCGGTGAAAAAATCAACAGCGGGAATTTAATATTTTCATTGAAGAGCAGTGGCATCCATTCAAACGGTTATACAACAGTAAGAAAAATAATACATGATAATGAACTGGAATACGCTGAGAATTTTCCAGGAGAAAACAAATCCGTTGCAGATATATTGCTGGAACCAACAAGAATTTACGCCAGGGAAATACTTGATTCCATGAACCTGGTCAATATAAAGGGAATGGCAAATATAACGGGGGGTGGCATTAAGAATATTTCAAGGATGAAGGATATGAAATATGTTATAGACAATCCAGTAAAACCCCAAAATGTATTTAATAAACTAATGGAACTTGGTAACCTATCCATATCCCAGATGTATGAAATATTCAACATGGGTACTGGATATGTTGTCATAATAGATGAAGAAAGCAAGCGTGATTTCTTAAGTTTAATGAGAAATCGCCTTGAGGTCCAGGAGATAGGCCATGTTGAAAATGGTTCTGGAATATATATACCTGAACATTCAATAGAGATGCATGGGTATTATTAATCTTTATTAGTTATATATGTTACAATTAACTTAAATTTTTTGATATATTTAGGTAATCATGAAAGTAGCATGTGTAGTGGATGAAGAAAATATGTTAAGCCCTCTGGAATATGGCAATTCTATCTTTTTGATCGATGATGAAACGGATAAAATAGAAGAATATGAGAATCCTGGATTTGGCAGGACACACGGTGGTAGAGAGGTTGCCATGGCCGGAATTCTATCATTAAAACCTGACATATTCCTGGTAACTGAAAATTCTCTTTGCCCGGGATCATACAATATGTCTCTTGGCAAGGTGAAATATGTTGTAACAGAAGAAAAACCAATTGGGGACATAATAAAAAATTTGAAAGAGCTTGAGAAGAGCTCTGTTGAAGAACTTGAGCCACTTTTATATAGAGAACATTAATAATATTATTTTTTATATATTTATCATGAATTTTGAAGAGTTGGTCAATGACCGTATTTCATCAGCCACAAAAATATCTTATAATATAATTAATTGGTATAAAGAAACAAATGAGAATTATAAAAAGCACCTCCCATTGATTAAAGAAAGTTATTATGGTATGGCCATAATTTCCTACGTGTGTGATTTTCTAGAAAAATATGGGGAAGGCGACCATGACAAAATATCATTTCAATTAAAAAGTTCTATAGAAAACAACATTAAACTATCTATAAAAAATTGTGGCCAGATAATAAATGATGATGTTGTAATTGGCACAATCAGCTATAGTTCAATGGTGAAGGATGCTATCATAAATAATCGGCACAAAATAAAGTCAGTATATGTACTTGAGAGCGGTCCAGGGTATGAAGGGAAATTGCTGGCCAGTTATTTGGATAGGAATAAAATTGATACCAGGGTATTTACAGATTTATCAATGTATGAGTTTGCCAAATCCGTTGATATCTGCATAATAGGATCTGACTTGATTACAATAAATGGTGATCTTATCCATAAAAACGGGACCTTTCCCCTTTGCCTTTCAATGAATAAATTCAAAAAACCCGTATATTCCCTGGCAACGCATGAAAAAATTGATAAAAATTTTACGGAAGACGATTATTATAAGATAAAAAACCACTCTGAAATAAATAGCCATATAAACAGGTTTTTTGATTTCACATATGGGGAATTAATTGCCTATTATATAACAGAATATGGAAAAATCAAACCTGAAGCAATAAATAATATTGGCAAATAATATAATAATGGCATAACAAAGCTTTTTGCAATTGTTTAACTCTTGGGGTCAAAAATCAAAACTTAACAATTTTAATCACAAAATAATATAATTTTGGTGCTTTAAAATATGCTATTTACACTGAGTTTTTTATCAAAATGTTTATATTATGGTAAGTAATACCATCTATACCAATAAAATGTATGCACCTATTAAATATATATTAATAGGGAAGGGCGAGGTTTTTTATAACCGATGATACCAGATATTTCAAGCAATATAGATTGTGTATCAAAAACTGCTTGGGGAATGGTTTTGGTTTGAGTACCGATGAAGGACGTGCCAAGCTGCGATAAGCCTTGGGTAGGTGCATGGAGCCATTGATCCAAGGATCTCCGAATGGGACTTCCTGTTTTTCACTCCGCAAGGAGAGGGAACCCCGGGAATTGAAACATCTTAGTACCGGGAGGAAGAGAAATCAATAGAGATGCCGTGAGTAAAGGCGATCGAAAGCGGTAGAGGGCAAACCGAATCTTTTATTGAAAGATAAAAGAGATGTGGAGTATGGACCTTTTCCAATGCCTACTTTAAGAATTTTAAAAAACTGGAAAGTTTTACCTTAGAGGGTGATAGTCCCGTGAAAGTAATTAAAGAAGCTATGAGAGAAGGGATCCTGAGTACCATGCGTCGTTATTCGCGTGGGAATATGGGTGGCATGAACATCCAACCCTAAATATTACTCAAGTCCGATAGCAAAGAAGTACCGTGAGGGAAAACTGAAAAGCAACCCGGAAGGG
>JAKBQY010000038.1 GCA_021835025.1 Thermoplasmata archaeon
AATTGTTATAGTTTCATTGAGAAACATTGAAAGCACTATAAATACTGCCCCTGCAAGAATATAGGGACCACGCCGCCCCCATCCAAAGTTGTACTTATCGCTTAATGTGCCGAAAAAAAGGCCAATAAAAACTCCCAGGGCGGTTCCTATGAAAGCTATTATCCCGAGGAATAAACTGCTTTGATTAAAAGACAACAATTCAATAGGCAATATATATGATTCATATGAAATCCATAAATAATTAGTGCCAAGATGTATGGCATTCATTTTTAATAAATAACTGTTGCTTTTGGGGATATCCACCACTTTGAGAAACTATTGCACTGGAATTAATAAATATATGTTTAGGCTAAACCCTGTATGTTCTACAGAAATGTAAGAGTGTAGAATAGTGGATAATAACACTATTGTGAAAACTAAATGTTAATTACCAAACTTTTAGGTCATTTTGACCACTACATCCATGATTTCCTTCTGTACTGTTGACAGAGAAACATCACTAATAATATGGAATGACATTAACGCAATTCAAATATAGGGTAATACATACTAGACAATACGAGAAAACTAGTAAAAATAGGATTATGCAAGGAGATGTCCATATAAAAAATTAGGGTTGTTGTAAACTATAGATGGAAGAAATTTCAGTTTTCATTCCTTTCCCTGCGTTCTAGAATATAGTTATCGAGGCTGTGCGTAGGCATGTGGGATTTTAGGTAATAACTGACAGCATTAATTTCAATTGATTTTAATTTTCTGGATAAATTTGATTTGCTTATATTATAATTTTTCGCCAGTTCACCAAGGCTGGAAGCTTTTTTTAGAGAATAATATCCTGAACTGTATATCTCATTTAAGAGCCTTAAATTCTGTGAGGCATCTATTTTTGTAATAACCGTCTCAAATTCGTTATATTCTAGCTTATCAAATCTTATAATCCTACTCTTCTTTTCAATATCCTCGATTATCTTTCTGGTATCCTCAAACCATGAAAAGACATACCATATTTCTAAACCCTGATAAAATGTTTCCCTAAAATATGGGGGATTGTGTTGCTCAATTAATTCGCTTATGGAATTTTTTCTCTTTGCCAGTAGTTTTATTAAATAAACATTACCAGCTTTCATGCTTTCCACTTTTTCAAAACTAATTATGTCTGGTTGATTTTTTAAATTGTTAAAAAATTCATTAAATGTTTTAATCTTATTCTTCTGATTCCCCCGATAATCATCTTCTATTTTTTTGAAAATCACATGGGCTTCTATGTATTTATTCTTCTTAATTTTCTGTGATATTAGTTCACCATAAACACCACTGTATTTTTCTAATAGATTACTCCAGCATCCTGTGTGTTTTAAAATCAATCTGAAGTACATAACTTACATAACCATAAACTAGTATATAAGCTTATAAAATAGTATATAAATTAATATTAATTTAACTAAAATTTTGGTCATATGTATATATACTTTATAGTAAACACGTTCACAAAAATATTTTTATAGGGTTTAAAGTTTGCTTTTATATGACTTCCCTGAAGAATGTAATTGTGAATTATCAAGAAAATGAATATGAAAATGAGATAAAAAATAAGACAATATGCATTATTGGCTATGGCAATCAGGGGAGGTCCCAGGCCTTGAATTTGAAAGACTCTGGGCTTCACGTTATAATAGGCAATAATAATGATTCATATGCTGAAGAAGCGAGGAAGGATGGTTTTAAGGTTTTTAATATTGTAGATGCAGCTAAATATGGAGATATAGTATTTCTTCTCATACCGGATGAAATCCAGAAGTCAATATATGATAAGGAAATTGGTCCAAATCTAAGGAAGGGAGCGGTTCTGGTTTTCGCTTCTGGTTATAATTATTATTATGGTCTTATTAGTGTCAGGCAGGATATTACAGTATTGATGATTGCTCCCCGTATGATAGGATGGGGTGTAAGAGATGTTTATTTAAAAAATATGGGCTTCCCAGTCCTTGTTGGGATCGGCAATGATCCAGAAAAAAAGGGGAACAATATTCTGATGACAATTTGCAATATGCTTGGGGTTTTTAGGTCAGGTGGATGTGCAGTTATGTCATCATTTATGGAGGAAACCCTCGTTGACTTACTTTCTGAACATAGCTGGGTTGGTGCTATGCTATATCTTTTCAGGGCGTATTATGAGGTTGCCACTGAACTTGGTGCATCACCAGCATCAGTAATACTTGAACTTTATGGTTCCGGAGAACTTGCAGAGATTGCAGCAGCAATGAAGGATCAGGGCTTATTTGAGCAGCTTAAAACACATTCAAGAACAAGTCAGTACGGTCAGCTTACAAGGGGTCCTGAATATGTTATGGATGAAATTAAGGGCTTAATAAAAAAGGAGGCTATGGATATACTAAATGGAAAATTTGCAAGGGAATGGACAGAGGAGGAAAATTACGGATATTTGGTTTATAATAAGTTGCATGAATTAGCCAGAAAGCACCCCATGGAGAAAGATGAACGTGAATTATATAAAATTCTTGGGAGGTTATAATCATGGATTCAGATTTATCTAATTTAAAAAAATACAGAATATTTGATTTGAGCCATTCACTCTATCACCGAATGCCGGGATGGCCAGGTCACTCACAGTTTCTTATAAAAGATTTAAGAATTATGAATGTTGATGGCTATGCAGTTAAAGATATTTATTTAAATACCCATCACGGTACTCATATAGATGCGGCTGCACATATGATTGATGGGGGTAAGACACTTGATAAGTATCCTTTAAGTAATTTTATCGGAAATGGTGTGGTTTTGGATCTTTCATTTAAGAAAGCTGGTGAACCAATAGGAGCAGCAGATTTAAAAAAATTTGATAATTGTTTAATTGAAAATGATATGATTTTTCTTTATACAGGTTGGTCCAGGAAAAGATCAAACAGTGTAGAATACCTCTATTTATGGCCCTATCTGGACTGCAGCGGAGCTGAGTATTTGGCACATAAAAAAATGAAAGTTGTAGGTACAGACGGGTTAAGCATTGGTGGATGGTCATCAGATAATGCTGTTCACACAGCCATAACAGATTCAGCAAAAAATGTGCATACAACAATATTGGGCTCTGACGCTATAATAGCTGAAGAGGTTGCCAATCTGGATAAGGTACTTGAGGAGGAAAAATGCTCAAGAGCTTTTTTCATTATTTCTCCTCTGAATATTATTGAGTCTGATGGTTCTCCTGTAAGAATATACGCTTTTAAGAGGTGAAGAATGACAGAAAGAAATGATAATTTGAAATTTAGTGGCGAATATAAGGAATTAAAGAACAAAGAGTCAGAAGTCTGGGGTGTAAGAGGTAAAAAATATGGCATATACTTATTCGTTATAGCTCTTGCCGGATGGGCTCTGGCATCATATAATTTTAACCTTCTCACTGTTGCCTTTCCAGCAGTTTCCAGTGCCCTTCACTTAACAGATGCTCAGGTAGGAGAAACTGGGACAGTAATAAGTCTAGTTGCCATATTTGTACCAATAGCTGTTGGATACTGGATGGATTCACGTGGAAGAAAAATAATGTGGATGGTCGTTCTTGCCATTTCAGCTATATTTACCGCATTAACTGCTGTTGTTACCACATTTTTAGAGCTTGTTATTATCAGAGCTATAGCATCATCATTTGGACTTTCTGAACTTGGTGTTTCAATCACAATAGTAAATGAATCTCTTGGACCAAAATCCAGAGGCTGGCTTTATTCATGGGTTCAGGGCGGGTGGCCACTAGGTGTTTTTCTGGCCTCCGGAGTATACCTTGCAACAATTCATTTTGGATGGCCGGTAGTTTTTGCAATCGGAGCAGTGCCACTTATTGCAGTAATTATTGGGAGATTCTGGATAAAGGACCCCATGCGATATGAAAACCTCAAAAAAATAAAGGATCTTATTAAAAAAGGAGTACCGGCAGGTCAGATAGAGGGTATAGAAGAATTTAAGAACGACTTAAATCAGGCCGGACAAATCACGTTTAAGCAAATTTTTGCTACCAGAGGTTATGTGAGGACTCAGTTGATAAAAGTTATGATAACCTGGTTTTTTTATGCATCATCCTGGATGCTTCCAAATGTTTTTATAGCAGCATATCTCTACGAATTTTATGGATGGAGCGCCAGCTACGTTGCAACCCTCCTGCTTATATCTGGTGGGGTAGGATTTTTCTTTTATCCATTGGGTGGATACTTTGGAGAGAAATATGGGCGAAAAAATGTGCTTGTAATTACGGCAATAATAACACCCGTACTTGCACTTTTATTCATATTAAACGTGCATGATATGTTATTGGCCTCCATCATATATTTCTTTATTTATCAAGTGACAAATGGCACTTGGTCAGGGGTTGGATATGCTTATTGGGCCGAAAGTTTCCCTACTAGGGTCAGGGGTACGGTAATGGGATTTCTTACCGGTTGGTTTAATTTCTCAAATTTTGCCGGATCACTTATCTATACTGGATTAGTCATCCTATTTGTGCATTCTCCGGAGCTGATATGGATAGTGCTTGCTGTAATCATCTCAATGGGTCAACTATCTGCTTTAGCTTTAAGAAATATAAAACCTGGACAGATACTTGAGGATATATCAATTTAACAATATCCAAATTATCCACTCTGGGACATAATTAGCCTAAATGTTCATGAGCATCCTGTTGTGGAGAAGTCATTTACAGAATCCCGACGTTTCAACGCGATCATTTCATCTCTATAATAAAATATGTCCTGTTGTCGATT
>JAKBQY010000052.1 GCA_021835025.1 Thermoplasmata archaeon
GAATATGCTCATCGAAACCGTCAAAGCCAATTTTATTGACTTCTCCAGGAGTAAATCGTTTTGCGATTACTGGATAAGAAAGTTCGTAAATTCATAGGGATACAATGTTATGTCACACACTATAATGAAAAAAAATATAAAGATTTTAATAGCAGTGGTGATAGCAGTGATAGTTGTGGCAACTGCCTTTGCAGTTTTATATCATCCGCCAAAGGTTTTTACAGACACATCTCAAACAGCTGCACCAGAACAATTGGATCCAGCAACAGGTTTTTTTACAACAAATGGACCACTATTTCAGTCATTATATCAGACACTAGTAGAATATAACGGAAGCAGCACAAAGGTTGTACCGGTTCTTGCAAGCCATGTATACAATCCCAATGATAAGAATTACACTTTTGAACTAAGAAATTATGTGAATTTCAGTAATAAACAGCAATTAAATGCAACATCAGTATGGTTCTCATTTTATAGAGGAATAATAATGGGTCAGGGGCCATATGCTTCGGATTATCCAGGAATATTATTTAATTCAACAGATTCTGGAATGACAGGATATTCGTTGCCTAATGGCACAATTCAAGCACTTGAGTCAGCAGGATATAAAATACCAAAAACAACTGGAACACCCGGAACTAGTTCATATAATAGCTCATTAAATGCAACATATAAAACAGCTACAAATGACCTTGCATCAATATTATCACATTTTAATTATAATGCAACAGAAATGAAGGTTATGCACTACAATGGACAAGCAATTGTTGTTAATTCGAAATTTAATGTATCTATTAACACTATAGAAACTTATCCCTATTTATTACAAGATATAGCAGGATGGTGGGGAGACATAATAGAACCATCATATGTTGATGCACATGGTGGTGTTAAACCAAACACTCCGAACTCATATTTAGATCTTAATGGTCCAATAGGATCTGGTCCATATGAAATATCCAGCGTTGGTAAAGGATTTTCTACAATAGTTTTAAAAGCAAATCCAAATTATTGGGTTGCTGGACATAGCTCGGTACCATCAATAGCACAAGCTGCACATATAAAAACAATAGCAATAAAATATGGACTATCTCATACATCAAGACAGGAGGATTTTGATAAAAATACATCTCAGATATCAACAATAGGTCCAGCATCATTCAAAAGCATGATAAATGGATTCTATAATATTGGCCAAAGAAACACAAAACTTGTTAAAACTTTTCCTGAAATAGGTACCTTCTATATATCAATGAACACACAGAGATCATATACCAATAATGTAACATTTAGAGATGCACTTTATAATGCTTTAAATTACACAGCTGAATTAAAAGCCTTTAATAATAATTACAATGGTACACCTGAAGCATATCAGGAACTTGGGCCATTATCGCCTATTTATGGCAAAGCATACTATAACCCAAACAATTATTCATTACCACAACAAAATTTAACAAGAGCAGAGCATAACCTTACACTATACCTGGATGCCCATAACGAATATGTAACGTTACCAAATGGACACAAACTTGGAGTTAAAACAGGTACGGATCTTACAAGCACAAAGTTTAAGATTACATATATATCTCCAATAACAGCAATAGGCAGTGCAGAACTTACGGCAGCAATCGACTCGTTTAAACAGATAGGTTTAACCTTCATCTCACACGGAGTTACAGAATCAACTGTATCAACATGGACAAATGCCAGTTCTACGCCTCATTTTGTTGATCTTGGATGGCTCCCAGATTTTCCTGATGCAGTAGGCCAACAATTAATACCTGTATATGATAAATCACTCGGCGGAGCCTTTGGAGGGAATGATGCGTGGGTAGACAATGCAACATTACAAAAGATGTTTTCAACCCTTGACTTCCAAAATAAAACAACTCAGGAGAAAAAAATGTATCAAGTACAGAACATAACACAAAATCTATCTGCTTACATGTGGGTTCCCATGCCTAATGATGTATTCTTTGTACAACCATATGTACATAACTTCGTTTTTAACAGTATTACTTCGGCATATTATTACAACATAATGACGGTATCAGCTAAATTCTCAAGTAGCAGTTCAGCATATTATCTTCCACTTTATAACATTATAATGTCCTTGGAATACGCTGTAACAAGCATAAAAATATTTTAAATAACTTTGTAAAACTAAATTAAATTTTTTTATTTTTTAAATAGAATTTTATGTTAATCATATTTTACAATTTTTGTTCTTATATAATAAATGATCTAAATCCTTTAAAGTTGTACATATTTTTCTTTTTTGATGAGTATTTTACTCACTGCTCTACTTTTAAGGATTTAAGCATATTTCTCTACCCAAATCCATGTTTTCAACCTATCCTCTCTATCAAATTAATTCAGTGAATACTATTAATGAATATGTATTTCACACTCTTTTATTCCTATATAATTAATAAAAATTATGACAAACATTTAACCGACCCAATTATGAATTTCAAGATCCTTTAAATTGCCTTCATCCAGTAAAAAACAATTTGATTTCGGCTGATGGAAGATGCAAAAATAAAGGTCTTGGAGGATAACCAAGCATTGAATGAATACAGTAAAAGATAATGCCATTAGTTCTTTAAAATCCGTTCTATTGCCAGATGCCGAGCAGGTATTAATAGATATCCACATGAATTGTCTGGCTGGTGGGTTTAAAGGGCGGTAATATCAATGGCACTTATTCCGAGACGATCACTTTTGATAACAGATGAACTACTCCTCTTTAGGTTGATATATACCTAATATCTTATTGTTTTTATAATAATGTATAAATACTATGTTGTATTTATTATATAATGAGTAAAAATACTGATTCCGAGCATAATAAAGTTGTTCTTGATGAATGGAAAAGGAAAGAGGGATATAAAATGATAGATCTTGGCATGAAGAATTCTGAGATATCAAGAAAACTCAATGTGGATAGGAGAACAGTATACAACTGGAGATTGAGGAAGGATAATGGAAAGGATTGGAAAAGAAAGAAAAATAAGGGTGCAAAACCAAGGCTATCATCAGAGGATAAGGAGAAACTTAAAAAAATTATAGATTCAGGTGCATTATCATATGGATATAATACAGATCTATGGACACTAAAGAGGATTTCAGAGGTAATTGAAAATGAATTCAATGTGCATTACAATACAACGTATATATGGCAATTGCTGGATACAATGGACTATTCTGCATAGATACCCGTGGCAAGGGCAATGGAGAGGAATCCAGAATATATAAAGGAATGGTTAAAGGACAACTATCCTGAATATGTAAAAGAAGCAATTGAACACAATGCAACAATATTATTCCAGGATGAATCAGGAATGCAGTCAAGGCCAAATGTAAGGAAAACATGGTCTCCAAAGGGAAATAGACCTGTTATTGATATAAAAGAAAGAAGGGATAAAATATCTATATCATCTGCTGTAACTGAGGATGGGAATCTTTATTTCATGATAGTTAAAGAAAGCATGAATGAAGATCATATAATAAAATTCTTAGATCAGCTTTTATCGGAAATAAATGGCTTCATATACATCTTCTGGGACAATATTATGATACACAGAAGCAAGAAGGTTAAGGAATATCTTGGGACACACAATGATAGAATGATAACAAGAAGAATCCCACCCTATTCGCCTGAACTGAATCCAGATGAATATGTATGGAATGCATTAAAATATCAGGAACTCCACGATTTCTGTCCAAAGACCTATGATGAACTATATACGAAAGCAGAGGAAACACTGTTAATTATGAAAAATAATCCAGATAAAATGAAAAAAATAATACAGGGAACAAAACTACCATTACCATCACAATTGGGAATTAATTAGGGTAAAGAAGAATAACAACTTCGCTGGAGGTCACAATTCAGACCAAGTTAATAAATCTCTTAAAAGAACTGAATCGTGAGTATGGAATGACCATAATATTTATTACACACGAATTGAGCATCGCGTATGTTATGCCAAAGGAAGTAATGGTTATATACGCTGGAAGAGTAATGCAATTTAATGTTTCTGAAAAAATTGTAAAGGATTCAAAACATTCATACCACAATTGTTAATAGCATCGGTTCCGAATTTTAAAAAAAAGGAATTAAATCTCCCATGTGTGATGTGCCAAACCTGATACATGTGCCTAAAGATTGTAGATTTAGCAACGGATGTTCAAAAAATAATAAAAAATATTGAATCGGAATTAAAGGCAAATAATATAGATGTCCAGAGATGAAATAATTTCTTGAAATTTTTAATCTAAACATTTAATTATATCAAAAATATATGCAATAGTAATTTTTATGAATAAATTAATTGATAATAAATTTATTGCGTTTATATCACAGAGCGGTTTGGAGCGTTCGGCACGGTCAATAGGTTTCATAGCGTTAACATGGTTTGTATTCACATTTACGAGATCCGTTATTGATTTGGCGATGGTTTCAATGACAATTTCTGTTGTCTCAATTATTTCAATGCTTCCAATTGGATATTTTATTGATCATATAAATAGGGCCATGATTTTAAGTTTTTCAACAATAACAGGCGCTTTCGCCTTTCTTGGTTTAATTATATCCACATTATTATTCGGATTCAATATATATCTTATTTTAATTTTTTCAGGTATTTATGCACTTGGTTCTGAAATGAACCGTTCTACGGGAAATTCCATTCTTCCTGATATCAAGCATAAAAGATTTCTGCCAAAAGCAAATGCTATAAACCGATCTCTGATAGGTGGTTCAAGGGCAATATCCAGTGCATTGGCAGGTTTAATTATAATATCATTCAGTGTATTGGTTGCATTTTTCTTCATATTTTCACTTTATTTACTCGCAGGCATCATTTCATTTATTTTTATATATCCTGCATTGAGATATGTAAAAACCGAAAAACCATTGAATAAAAAAAATTTTATCAAGGATATTCAAGAAGGATATTCATGGTTGAAAAAAAATAAGGGATTATGGAACATGACGATATCTGCTGGTATTTTTAATTTATTCTTTGGTGCATTCTGGGGTTATATGGTTGTGTTTACTGTTAATGGATTAAATTCAAATTCCTTTATATATGGTTTTATTATTGCTATGTTCGCAACGGGATATTTATCGGGGTCATTAGTAGCAGGATATCACCCAGAATTAAAAAATGCAGGAAAAATATGGGTTATAATATATGGACTTTTCATGGGGTTATCTGCTATTATTATAGGAATAGCCAATAATGTAATAATTACAATTATATTATCAATAATTATAGGATTATGCATGGGGTATGCAGGAAACACATGGATAACCTCCGCACAGAATATTGTCCCCTCAAAAATAAGGGGAAAATATTTCTCAATAGACGGATTTATAAGTTCAACTGGGGGTGCGTTATCGATTTTATTAGGAGCTTTATTTATTATTTTATTTGGAATATCAAGAACATTTATTATAGCGGGAAGTTTGCTGGCAGTATCATCGATAATATATTTCTCAGTTAAAAGTATAAGAAATTTTGATGGTTCTCTTTTAATAGAAAATGAATAAAAAAATAATTTAAAGTATCGATATAAAGAGATTAAAGATATAATAATAGAATGGAAGATTTAATGGAGCATAGTCACCTCCATAATATATAAGGCCATAATCGTTGAATGGTATATTCCCATTGAAATTATACCAGTAATTTCCGCCCTGATATAGTCCATGTGTTATGCTTCCAGAAAGTTTGAATCCATTGAAATAATGTGCCACGTAGGCCGGTTGAACTGATATGTTCCATTGATCCATGTATAAGGCCGAGTTTCCCGAGTAAATTGAAACATTAGGGCTGTAAGCCGGTATGGACGCATCAAAATAGTTGTTGTATATTAAATCTCCAGAACTGTATTCAGCTATTCCGAGAGGTGCGCCCCATATGTTAGTGCTATTGTATAATGTTTGATTTGAAATCAATGTGCTGTTAAAGAAATAATTTCCCCATACAACAACATTACTGCTTCCATATATAAGTAAGCCACTATCCATTACATTAAATGTGTTTGAATCAACAAGTATTTTTGATGAATTCCATATTACAACATTGGCCACTGGAAAACCAGATTGTTCAAAGGAAAAGTAACCTGTAATATTTTTGGATTTTAGAAGGGTTATATTTGATGAATTATAAATTCCATAACCCATAAAATTATATGAAGGTAGGTTGAATGCTGATAGTACATTTGCATATGTCGGATTATCATATTTTATGTAAAGCGATGGCATGTGATAAAGTACTGCACTTGCATTTGTGTTCATAATCATAACTCCAAGAAATACAGGGAATCCGAAGTCATTTAATTCTTCAAATAGTGGACTTATTGGGGCATATTGCTGATTGAAAATTACGTATGGATTATTTACAGTACCATTGCCATACATGGATATATTTGCTAGCTGTGAATTGTCCATTGCATAGAGTGGAGTATATATACCCATTCCCTGATTATATTTAAGTGAAACACTCTGGCCGGGAATGAAGCTTGCAGTGTTATAATAGCTCATTAAAGCAGTGGCAGAATAATTATTTGCAGGAAGCGTAAAATTATAAGTCCCATTCATGGATAATGGAGCCCATGCTGCCTTGCTAACATTAAAATTGCCTGGAGAAACAAACATGAATGCATTTGATGGAGACACCTTTCCCGAATATGTTTTCATATGAGCATTTGATATGTTCCACATCCCATATTCAAACGAAGGTCCCGGTGTCAAAGCGGCGGTATCATTCCTCCATGCAACTGAAACTCCCTGTGATGTTTCCCCTGTTTCTGAACCCACATCATATGCTGAGGGGACATTATAATATTTACCATTCTTCATATATTTCAGGTTCATTGTTGCATTAACATTGTATATGGACGTTGTTGAACCGCCTCCTGGGCCACCAACCATTATCTCAAAATCATATGGTATGAATCCAGTTGGTGTTACATTTGTTCCACTTGCAAGATATGCAGGCTCAGGAGAAGTATAATTTTTTGGCTGATTGTATGTGGAATTGAACAAAACCCTATCATACGATCCGGAAATTGTTTTCCCATTTGTTGTTATTGAATAATTGAAGAAAACAGCGGAATCACGGTGAATTATGGTAGAATTTAAATATAAATTCATGCTAAATGGCGTGGTAACATTGATTGTTGGGCCAACATCATAATAAAATACAGGTGCGTCCAAATGTCCTCCATAGGAATATAATGAATTATTGCTCATATCAAATGCGGGTGATGAGAAATTCCATATATTTGATAGAAATTCAACTTTATGCGTTCTTGCAGAATAAAAGGCCACATTTTGTGTCCAGAATGTGTAATTTGACTTTCCAAATAATGTAACATTATTTAAAACAGAGTTTAATTGAAATGTATCGCTTGAAGGCCCATCATTTAACAAATAAAAATTATCGAGTTTACTTATGTTTATATGTGCCATTACACTAGAAGTGGTTAAATTGTATCCAACAAGTTTGCCCGAAACGTTTTTTGTCCCGTAGAAACCAATACCCATTGGTGCTGGCGCCGAAGTATATGAGGGTGTTATTGTTCCATTAACCTTGTGGGTATTGCTTGTATATGCAGGAAAGCTTGCATCTTTCAAGGGTATACCTTTAGATTTAAGTTCTGATTGTAATTTGGCAAGCTTTGAATTTACAGGTGTATGAAAACTTGATGTTGCAGATTCTGGGGATTGTTGTAAGGTGTTAGAGGATCCTGTTGATATTGCCGAAAAAGCTATGGTAACAAATATCATTGAAACCACTATGGTTAAAATCTTTTTGTGGTTATTCATAAAATATTATAATATAACCGTATTAAAATATTTTGTATATAAATATTATAATTATCTCAAAGCTTATTAGATGCTTAATCTCATGAAATTATTTTATATACTATGGATCTGTTCACTATCAATATTGTTATATAACAAAATTACAGATATTACAAAAATGAAGATAAAATAGATATATAGATACATTAAAAATATAAAGATGGAATACTTAAAACTAAGGAGATCACAATCATCAAATAAAGATGGATAATGTTATAGATTGATTATGAAACCTCTTGACAGGTTGTGTTGATGTTTAATTTACACCGGAGTTGATGGCAGAATATTATTAATTACGCCCGCATCCCACATATATGAATTTTCGTTGGATAATAATATATATTTCCCGGTATTGAAGTGATATGAAAATTATAAATATTGGTGTGGCAGATATCAGAACGGAACCAAGATTTGAATCTGAACGTGACTCGCAGCTTATTTATGGTGAAAGCGTTGAACTGATAGAAAACATTGGTGAATACTCAAAAATAAAATCTGTGGATAATGTCATTGGTTATGTAAATTCATATCTATTATCAGAATACAGTGCAAGAAAATACAAATTATTATCGTTCTATGATGCGGGAAACATAAAATTTCCATTTGGGTCCCTTCTTAGCATGGAAGATGTAATAAAATATAAAATTCCAGAAAGTCTCCTGATAGATATTGACAATAAAGATTTCTCCGTGGTTAAATTATCACATAAATTTCTAGGTGTACCATATTTATGGGGAGGAACGTCCGATTTTGGCTTTGATTGTTCAGGTTTTGTCCAGAGGTTATATCGTTTTACAAGAATTGAACTTCCAAGAAATTCTGATCAGCAAAAAAACTATACAACCACGGTTAATTCATTTTCTGAAGCAATACCCGGTGATCTTGTATTTTTTAAGCACCATGTTGCCCTTTATATTGGCAAGGGCGAAATAATTCATGCAAATGGGCATGCTTCCTCTGTCTCAATTAATAATATTTTTGATAAAAATGAATATTCAGAAAAACTAAACTCAATTTTTCAGAAAATTGGAAGAGTAAAATGATACAATTTTTTTATGCATTCCATCCCCAAATATTAAAATATTCAAATAAAATTTTAATATATTACTGTGAGTAGATGCTTTAAAGGACTAATTTTATTGATATTCATAAAAAGATAAATTTGACGGAAATTCCGATGAGTGCAGTATTTCATTTAAAGCTGTTACAGGTTGCGAGTCATAAGCAAGATCGTTTCCCGTATTGAGGTTTCTGGAATATTTTGGAAATGCCGAAGAAGATATCTGCAGCCTGATCATGTGGTCTTTTAGAAACATATGTCCCGTATTCCACATATTGATTTTCACTTCATACACCTTATTTTTTTTAAAAAACTCTGTATGGTCCATGCCATTTCTGTATCTCCCCCTTACCATGCCATCACACAACCTCTGTGCAAAACCATCAGGCCAAACGTCCAAAAGCATGCACATAAAATCGGTATCTTTTGCATCTGTCTTCACAAAGAGGTCTGCATAAACCTGGCCGAGTAGGGTTAAATCATCATGAAGCGGTTTTGAAGAATAAACAAGTACATCATCCCTTCTTTCAATGGGGGAATAGTTATCAGGACCGCCAATCTGGCTTGATGTCATATCTGTTATGAATGGAACAGGATATAAAGGATTGTAACTATATTTATCTTCGCCTTCAAAAATATCACCCTTTTCTGATACCAAATTTCCATCGCCATAAAGGCTGTTTGCTCTTCCACTGCTCGATAAGTACAATTTATTTGGCTTGGAATTTGAAGGTGGCCAGTCACTTAAATTAAGCCAATTATTTTTTTCCATTATAAAAACCCTGACTCGGCTATCCAAATTAATATTTTCACCATAAAGATAGCGTTTGAACCAGTCTATCTTAATTTTATCAAGGTCTATAATCTGCTCTTGCCCAAAAAATACCTTATCGGATTTAATAGGATTGTTTATAATGTGTCCCCATGGACCTATTATCATCATCTGATTGTTTCTGGAATTATCCGAGGATGAAGAATTCCGCATCCCGATGTAATTAATGAATGTACCAATCTGTTCATCATCGTACCAGCCAGATATATGTAAAACAGGTACATCTACCAAATTAAACCTGTCCTGGTATCTTATGGGGTCCCAGAAATCATCGAGAGTTTGATGCTTCACATCCTCATTCCAGTCCATAATTTCCATGCCAAGACCGTCTGGCATGTCTTTCAGGGGCAAAATTCTGTATATTTTATCCCAGTCAATATAATTAACATTTTTCAAACTTCTACCACTTACCAGATACCTCCAGGAAAGGTGCATTGGATCATTAACACCTGTGGGACTTTCAACAAAGGGATCAGAAGGTGAAACTATGGATATCATTGCGGACAGGTTTTTTGGTTTCAATTTTGATGTAAGCCATTGTATCCTTGCTGAATATGAAGCACCATATGTACCAACCATTCCATTTGACCAGGATTGTTTTGAAATCCAATCAATCATCTCATAACCATCTTTTCCTTCATTGAAATATGGCCTGAAAACACCATCTGAATCACCCCTTCCTCTTACATCAAAATTTAGAAATGCAAAACCATTTGATGCAAACAATTCAGAATCTTTTCTGTAGTTGTCAGAATCCCTGCCATACGGTGTTCTGAATAATATTGCAGGAATTTTCAAATCGGTTTTAGGAAAATATATGTCCCCCACAAGATCGATACCATCGCTCATTTTAATGCGAATGCCTCTCTTAACATTAATTTCCATAAATACATCATAAACATTTTTTATTAATATTTTTACATAAATAGATATAGTGAACATTCTCTAATGAAAATTCCAAACAATTTCCATTCTGGATATTCTGAAATCCTGAGTGACGAATTAAATTCCATGTATACGTTAATTATCTGATACAATAACTATGGTCCATACATTCTGAATTTTACAATATCTGTGGGAGAAAATTCAATCCCACCCCCTTCTCTATCAGTCTCTGCTGGGGGTCCATATGGGAATGAAAATTAGGTAAAATAAAAGTATGATGATGGCTGGGGATATGCCCATTTTAATGACGGTATAGAATATTAAAGGTCTTTCAATCCAATATCCCGTTCAACCATTCCCGCATTTGAATTTGGAGACATGGTCACGCATGCCAGAAAGGTTGCTTCAGGTGAATTGAAGGATATATTTTATAGTCATCCGCATTAAGACTGGAACAATGACCATGAAATTTTCTGGAACAAAACAGTTTTTTTGATAGGAACTCAATTCCTTCATATTTTGGCATCAAAATAAAAGGCATGGTTGACAACCAGTGTTTTTAAAACTTTTAATATCCCTTGAGGGAAATTTATTAATAAATTTAAGGTGGCAATGGACATTTCCATTGACAGAAAAATATATCAAAACCGCTGCGAATCTCATAATATTAATCCATTATTATATATTCTCAATTTTTTCAGGTTCCTTTACATTCCGAAGTTTTAAGTATCCAAGAAGAAACATAAAAATTGAAATGACCATGACAATAGCCCAGTATACTTCTATTGTTTTAATATACACATGAGGAGTGGTCAATATAAAAATATCAGCATAAACAAGCCCACCATCCACCATAGCGTGCATGAATATGCTTATTAAAAGGGTCAATCGATTATTTTCAGTAAGCCACCCCCATTTCATAAATGTCGCCGTACCCGGATGAAATAAGAGGGATGAAATTATATTTAAAATTATCAATATTACCTCAATTTCATGTGGATTTTTAAAAATGTTTATTGTACTAATAAATAAAATAACTATATCTATAATTGAGAAACCTAGCCCAATAAATAAAGCATAATCCTTTTTCCGTGTATCAACTGCAATATATGTTGCAGTTTCCTGCATTATTCCAGCAAGAAGGCCAATATATATACTGTATAAAATTACATAATGTATCTCAAGTGAAAAAATAAATGTTTTAAGGGAGGATAAATTTAAACCGTGAACAAAAATATAATAAAAAACTGGTATACTTTCAAATAATTCCTGCACTATAAGTGCAATAATCATATAGACAATACCCAAACCTATTGCCTCTATATAATATCTCAGTTTATTTTTCATGCAGCTGCCTTATGAAAGAGATACGTTTTCAACATTTCCCGATACGTTTTCCACTACAACAGCTGTGCCATATGCAACTATCTCCGTCATGACCTGGCCTATATCCGAGGAATCAAACCTCATCTCTATTACTGCATTTGCTCCCAGCTGTGTTGCTGATTCACTGAGTCTTGACATTGCAGTTGCCCTAGCATCCGATAACATTTTTGAATATTCCTTTATCTCACCACCGCCAAGGGATCTTAGACCTGCCATTATATTCCCACCCAAGCCCCTGCTTCTTACTGTTATCCCCCATATTATACCTAAAACCTTTGTTATTTTCTTTCCAGGTACATAATTTGTTGTCACCATTAATATATCCTCCATCTTTCCACCCGTTCTATATCAAATAGAACATATTTATATAATGTGGTTATTAATAAATTTTTCTCACATTAATAATAAAGTCAAGGTCACTATAAACGTTAAATATAGAAATGCCAATGCTTTCCCATTAGTGGAATTATAAAAATTTTCTGGAGGCTTCACTCCAATATTCAAGGTATTCTTTGTAACATATGGTATAAATGGTAAAGTCTCAACGATTATCAAAGGTAATTAATATTCGGTATCCC
This sequence comes from Thermoplasmata archaeon, assembly GCA_021835025.1. Taxonomy (GTDB): domain Archaea; phylum Thermoplasmatota; class Thermoplasmata; order Thermoplasmatales; family Thermoplasmataceae; genus Acidiplasma. The sequence goes on from JAKBQY010000052.1 coordinate 12,627, forward strand.
GCTAATGAGTTAATTTTTAACACTTTTTACTTTATTTTGATCTGCTATATTATTCACAATATCTATAATTTCTTTTTTTGTTAAACCCTTAACAGTGGCGTAATCAATAAAACGCTCTGCATATTCTCTAATCGAAGCCATTGATTTATCATCATTATCTGGAATGGAAATAACGAATCTTTTATTTTTAAAAAGTTTTATTATGTTATCATTTAGCATGAGCCCATATGCTTTATTTACTGTATGATAATTTATTTGAAGCGTTCCCGCCAAAGATCTTAAGGAGGGCAATTCGTCCCCATTTTGAAGGTTGCCTTCTGCAATGTTATGTATAATTTCATTGCGTATTTGTTTATATATTGGAATTTTGGAATTATAGTCCACGATTATGGATACCATATTACATCTGTTATATAAATTATAGAATGTTATATAAAATTTATTTTTTCGTGAAAGATATAAAAATTTATAATAAAAAATAATATTGAAAAATGAAAAAGGAAAGCATTTTATTATCATTTTCCAAGGGCACAAGGTCATTTATATTTTCTATGATTGCAATTTTAACACCCTATTATTTATCTTCTTTAAATGTTTCAGTATTCTATATTGGAGTTATTATATTCATAAACCTCACTGCAACTGCAATTTTTGTATTATTTTATAATTACCTTAAAATCGGGGTTAAAGTAAGAATATTGGTATTATCCGTTTTAATGGTTTTATCATTTATAATAATTTACCTGACGAACAATGTAATATTCTATGTTATAGCACTGATAATAGGCGGGATATCCTTGAGTGGGCGAGATCTCTCGGCATATCAACCAATAGAGCAATATTCTATCAGCAAATTTGAACCTGTACTTAAAAAGAAGAATTTTGCATTTTCGATATATAATTTTGGTTCATATGCGGCTGCTGCAATTGCCGCTGGGACGTTGTTTTTATATTCATTTTCAAATTATAAACTTTTGTTCATAATACTGGCGATCTTATCAGTTATACAAATGATACCATATCTTATTGTAAAATTTCCAGAATATAATAAAACAAGGATTAAAACAAAAATAAGTCAAGATACTAAAAAACATGTTTATGTCCTTTCTTCGCTGTTTGCACTTGATTCCATTGGAGGGGGGATGATCAGCACATCGTTATTAACACTCTGGTTCAAATATGTGTATAATATTTCTTTAGCAAGTGCAGGCCTTATTTTTATAATTGTTAATATATTGACAGCTGTTTCAATAATAATATCATCTAGGATATCGGGTAAAATTGGATTAATAAGGACAATGGTATATACGCATTTAATAAGCAATATTTTTCTAATTTTAATGCCCGTGTATCACTATTTAATTTTTAGTGAAATATTTTTATATTTGAAACAGACAACAAGCCAGATGGATGTTCCTGCTAGAGATAGCTTTTTGAACACTATAATCCCCGAGGATGATAGAGTAAAAACAAATTCTGTGTTCACAAGTGTGAGAACTACAATGCAGATCCCATCTCCCCTGCTTGGTGCATTATTAATAGAAATCTATCCTCCTGCATTATTGTTTTTTAGTGGGGGAATAAAGGTTTTGTATGATTTATTATTATATGTAAAATACAGGTGGTATAATGATTGATTATTTTTACAAATGTATTGGAGTACGGGAACCAATGAATTTACGATGCGGATGAAGTCTGAAAATTTATGTTGCCGTATGGCATATTTTTTGACGACAGGACGACTGTATAAATGCACGGATATCCATGTAAGATCGGAAAATACTGGCATTAACGATAGGAGGAATAATTGGTGCCCGAAGAAGAAGGACATTCATTCCTATCTTTTTTCCAGAATATGCCTAGTATCACGGACATGCTCAATATCTAGACATAGGCAGAAAATCGATACCATTAAAAGAACATTTATTTGTGAATCCTATAATTCTTTCAATAGCAATGATCTGAATTCAGCTATTACATTGAAAAAAAATTATCTGTGTAACGCAGGGAATTCACATATACAGATTTGAAAACCTTTACAGCATGAAAATTTGTAGTTGATATAGTAAATTTCGCATTTTTTTATAGATAAAAATATTTCCTAAAATAACATAAATGATATTATTAAGTGTTGATACAAACTAAGAGGTAAATACTGAATACCCCGGACATTTTTAAAAAAAATAAGTAAAAATAAAGTATTATCATAATTTTAAGGAAACTGAAAAAATATATTTTTGTAAATTTATTATTTAAACGGCAATAAACGAATTCAATTAAGGCAAAATATAAATACATTGATTGATTCATATATTTAATGAAAGAAATTGAGATAGAAGACAGTTTATATGAGTATATATTAGATAATAATTCTAATGTATCAAATTTTGTAAACAATATACTTAAAAGCTATATGCAGGCAACCAACCAGAAAAACGAAAACTTTGATATGTACACTTCTCACGGAAATGGAGATTAATTTAAAATAATATAATAATTTTATTTTTTAATGAAATTTATATTAAAAACCCTTTGTTATATTTATATTTCTTGCTATCATGGAAGGCATAATGGATGAATTTATTTCATTCCACCATTTTACATATTTCTCTTCATCAGAAATATCATCTATATTGTTGAGGATATTAAGTATTGAATCACTTATCCTTATTCCTGAAACGGTGCCAACAATTTTGCCATTTTTTATATAAAACACTCCGTCCCTTGGAACAGTTGAAAATGTTCCTGACTTTTCATCTTGAAATCTTGTATACCATGAATTTTTTATATAAAAACCATTATCAATATCATTTATTAAATCAGATATATGCTTATTTCCGCTTTTTACATGTATCTGCCATGGGTGGGGATATATTATCCCCGCATTTCCCGTTGTTTTGTATCCAGATTCACTAGCAGTAGAATATGAATGCATATATGATTTGAGAACCCCATTTGAAATTAAGTTTACCTTATTCGTATTTGTATTCTCATCATCAAATGGCCTGAACCCTATGCCGTTATTATTTAAGGGATCATCATATATACTTAATTTATTTGAACCAACTTTGGTGTTTATTTTATCTATAAATGGGCTCAATCCTGAATCTATATTATAATAAGATAAAGAGTCTATATTTGCTGTAATAATAGACCCAGAAAATTCTGGAGACAGCAAGACATCATATTTTCCCTCAGGTATATTTAATGTCTTTCCAGTAATATTTGAGGTAATTGCAGCCTCCTCACCGATTTTATATGGGTCTATTTTTTTTATAGCATTATAACCGAAATGTAAACCTTCCTGCCCTGAAAAATTATTATTAAATGATCTTATAACAATTTCTATTCCATTATTATGAAAAGTTTTTTCGCCATATTTAGTTTTAATTGTAGTTTCAGTTGATATTTTGTAAATAAGGCCTGAATTTTTATTCCCATTATTTTTTATGGCAGAATCAATTAATTGGTTGAATAAATCATAGATATCATTATTGTCTATTTCATGAATATTGTCCTTATACTCCTTTATATCAGGATTCATACCATAATATGAATTATTGTCAGGAACATATTTTATTATTTCATTCAATTTTTTTAAATAATCATTATCTTTAACATTCATTGACGCAATTTTTTTGTTTTTTGATACAAATATGTTGATATCATTATAATCCCAGATATTGTAAATATCCATTGAATTGTTGGAAAATCTCAATTCCTCTATGTTTTCTTTAATATTTTCAATCGAATATTCATCAAACGATTTCTTTAATTCCTCTGAAATATTATTTATATTCATATTCTCACTTTATATAAACGGACCTTAACCTTGCATGCGGTCCTCCCATCCATACATTAACCCCCTGTTCCGGATCTCCCTTTCCACATATACCTGCAGAGAAATTCAGGTCATTTCCAACTGCATCCAGAGAAGAAAAGAAATTAATAGTATTTGTTTCTATAACTGGCCTCCTTATCTGTTCACCTATTTTTCCATTTACTATTCTATATGCTTCTTTACCCACATATTTTTCATTAAATCGTATGTCATCAATGTTCCATTCAGTAAAATCCTTTATATAAATTCCATTTTTAATATCGGAAACCAGTTCTTCAAAACTGTAATCTCCCGGTTCGATATATGTGGTACTCATCCTTGCCAGAGGTTCCATATTCCATTCAGATGCCCTTCCACCCCCATTTGATTTTACATTCAAAATTCCTGCACTTTCTCTGTTTAATATAAATTCATTTGTATAGCCATTTTTATATAAATATCTTTTTCTTGCTTTTGTGCCTTCATCATCATATAAATAATAACCATAGCTTTCTTTTACTGTTGGGTCATCAATAATGTTAACATACTTTGAACCAATCTTTAATGGTTTAGTATTTTTTATAAATGACTCACCTGCCTGTGCTGCCTCTCTTCCTATGATTCTATCATATTCCATAGGATGGCCAGAAGATTCGTGGGATACAATTCCAGATATTTCTGGGCCTATAACCAAATCGTATTTTCCAGGTTTTATTTGTTTAGAATGCACTGATTTTTTTAAGGATGATATATCATTATTTATTTTACCATCAAAATTAATTTTATCAAAATATTCATATCCTGATGTTGTACCAAATTCCTTGCTTGATTGTTCAAATTCATTATTTTCCAATATACCTATCATATAATAATATATTATTCTTGAATATTGGGAATTAATTTCTGAACCGGATGAATTTACATATATTTCATTTACAACTTCATCATTTAAATTATTTATTTTTACATGAATATCAGACATTATATAATCAAAATGCTTTAAAATCCCTATTTTATCCTCAATTGATACATCCGATACCTTTTTATTTCCAAGATATTTCCATGAATCCTTTATATTTCCGGAATCGTCGATTTTATTTTTTCCCTTCATCTTTGATTTTTTGAGAATATTGTCAAGATCCTTTCTTATCTCCTCAAATGAACTTTCTCTTATAAAACCCATTGAGATTGAATTGTTAACGGATCGTACGGCATATCCTGAGTCATGGTTATAATAAGAATCTATAAACTCGCCATTCCTGAATTGAATTGAATTTTCAGTTTTATCGATAAATCTAACATCAGCAAATTTTGAATCTTTGGAGATATATTCAAGAATTTTATCAATCAAATTCATTAAATATATTATGTTATAAAGCTTTAAATATTTTTCCTCTTAATTTGTATGAAAATTGTTAATTCTTATTAATACATGTAATATGAATAATACAATTAAATTTATACGACATAAAACGAAGTATATAAAAACAACCTTTAAATATTATTATTATCATCTAAAATTAATGAAAAATATGCGTAAGATAACTGGAAGACCTTCTAAATTAACCCGTAAAAATTTGGATGATTTAAAAAAATATTTTGAGAAAAAAAGAGTGTGTACGGTAAAAGAACTTCATGAATATATAAGAGATACATTCAATGTTTCCTATTCAGAAAAGGAAATCAGGGTTATATTAAAAAAATTTAATTTCAATTATTACATAATTCTAAAAAAATACACTGACGAAAATTATTATAAGGAAAAAATCGTTAATAAACTGGAATATAATAAAAGAGTTAAATTTAAATCCATAAGCCAATAAATTTCATAGTAAATTTATAAAGTGTTATGAAATCAAGTGCAAGGTGAATAATAATATAAATAAAACAGAAAATAAGGTATTCGCATATAATAAAAATTATATTATGAACATGGCACAAAATTTTGAGATAAAGAGCTATAAAATAAGATTAAAGATACAAAAAAAATTTAACATAGGAGACAAATAATATTGATTCCTAGATATTAAAAATTTTGGTATAAATTTCAGGATTGTTGGAATATATTGCCTTGATGAATAATTCTAATAAAATAAATTTATAAATTTTTTTCATCAATTATTTTTAATATTTCATGTATTTCTTTAATTTCATAATCCTTGTGTTCTGATTCCTTTTTAATGCCATGAGTTACCAAAATGGAAACACAATTAAGGATTTTAGAGGGTATTAAATCATTATCTATATCGCCAACAACCATGGTATTTTCTGGTTTTATTTTCATAATGTCTGTGGCTTTCATATAAGGTTCTATATCTGGCTTTCCATTTTTAATATCATCCATTGTTACAATAGCATCAACATTTAAATTTATTTTATTTATCATCTCTCTTCTTGAAGATGTTACAATTCCTATTTTTATATCCCTTTTTCTCAATTCCTTAAACGTATTTTCAACGTCAGGAAAAAATTTTACTTCATTTAAATGTTCATTATAATATTTTTCCTCAAGCATTTCAATATTCGGGTCTTTCATTTTCATTTTTTTTATTAGCATTGATCCAGGATAACCAATCATCAATTGGATTATCTCTGGATCAGCATCCAGGCCATAGTCCTTAAATGCCTTTTTCCAGGAATCGATTCTAAAATGAATGGAATCCCAAATGGTACCGTCAAGGTCAAAAATAACACCATTAATCATGCCACTTTATTCGTTGAACGTATAATATTTTAATCATTTAACCTCTAAAAATAAAAAAATATATGTTTCATTAAGTAATATCTGACATTGTCATGCAATAAGATGTTATAAATGAAACTTACCACACATTATATATTCAGTACAGGAATCATTACGGCTATAGATGTTTATTTCACCGCATTTTATAAAGCTTTTTTAATTGCACTTGCCATATCATTACTGGCAAATGCGATAATTGATAAATTCGGCCATAAAAGAAGATATACCAAATATGGCAAAATTCCTGTAAGAACTCCGGTAACACATACATTTTCTAGAAGTATACTGTGGGGATTGTTTGCATCAATGATTATGATTATCCCCTTTTATATGGAATCTTATATATCTATTATTGGCATTATTATGCTATCGGGATTGGTTGTTGGACCTACACATATGTTTTTGGATTCATTTACGGGAGCAGGAATATTTATAAAAAAAAGGAATAGATGGAAAAGGCTTTCAATATTGCATTTAAAATACAATAATAAAGTTGCCAATGGAATTGCTGTGTTCTCTGGAATTGCTTTACTTTTAATATCGTTTATCGATTATAATTTAATTTTTATATGGCTTCATTATTTAGTGAATTCCTTTTATCAAGTTTGATAATCATGATCAATATTACTGTTGCAGATAATGCTGTTAATAAGGTAAAGACATAGGAATAGTCCTTGTTGATAGTGTAAATTATTGCAAAAACGGTGCTTCCTAGGATTCCAGAGATAGCTTTTCCTGTATATATTATTCCATTGTAAACCGTTGAATAAGCAGATCCAAAAAGGTCCCCAACGGCTGAAAAATAAAGTGATATTGTTGCCCCTCCAAAGAATCCAATTAATGATATTGCAATTACATATATTCTCATTATGAGAAAAATAGAGCCAATGACCATCATGATATTTGAAATCAGTAGTGTGTTAATCCTTCCAATTTTATCCGACGCATGTCCAAGAATCGGCCTGCTAATACCACTAAATAATGGGAATAGTGATATTAGAATTGTGAATTCAATCAATGGGAGTTTATTTCCTATATACCCAAATGAGGATGAAATAACCGTCAATGGCACAATTGATAGAGTAAATGCAGTATACATATACCAGAATTTTGGATTTGCCATATCCTTTTTATTCTGTTTCCTTGAAGGCATTTTAACTTCTGGATATTTTGTGAAAAACATCATTGATGGAAGTAATATAATTTCAAGCATTCCAACAATAAGCATTGGTGTTCTAAAAGATACGAATGAAACAATAAATATATTTGCTATTGTTGCACCAAGGCCAAATCCAAGCGAAACAAGGCCTGTTGACAACCCTCTTCTACTTGGAAACCATTTCACAGCAAGATTTGTTGATATCCCATAAAGTATGCCTTCACCTATGCTACCAATAGACCACAGAACATAAAAGTCGTATATATTGTTTATGAAAGATGTGCCTAAATAACCAAGAGCAGATAATACGGCCGCAACGATTCCAATGGTTTTTGGGCCTCTGGTATCGGCAAAGTATCCACCAACACTCTGAAATGATGTGGAAAATATTGCAAATAATGTGAATCCAATAGAAATTTCTACAAGGCTAACATTCAAGCCAGTTTTCAACAAGGGTTCAAAAACATTCCATGAATATTGATATAGTGAATTGAAAGACATTGTCAGTAAACCTATAGCAATAAATGTTCTTTTATCCATTTTTCTTAAATATATTATTCATAAATATTTTTTTTGGTAAATTATTAAAATAGGTAATAAATCAATTGAAATTTATATATTTAATTATTCCATATCGTTTTTCTTTTTAATCAAAAATCTACATACATTATTTCCATTTATCTGCCGGTGTGTTGATTTTACATCCGCATCAAGAACATTTGAAAACATATTTGTTTCTAGGGAACAGGCAATTCCAAAGTTGCTTGATATTGAAAGTATGGGGCAATTAAATTCAACTATTTCATAATTTTCCTGGGCTCTCTTTAATTCAGGGTAATAGTTCTCTCTCTGGCGCAGTAACGTTAGCTTTTTTAACCTCTCATTAAAATCTAGAGTTGCCATCTCTTCCCGGTATTCATATAATATTTTTTTATACCTGTCATTTAAAAAGTCTTCCACCATTTTTTCATTTCCTGTTTTCTTCATATATTTCATAAAATCAGATAACATTTCTTCGGAACTACTTCCGAGCTTAGAATTTGCTTTTTCATTTAGAAAAAATAAATATGAAGGCCTGCCAACACTCTTTTTAATTATTTTCCTGGATATAATGCCCTGTTCCTCAAGCGTTTTTAAGTGATTTAGAGCCGCCATCTTTGAAATTGAAAGTTTATTTGCAATTTCTTCTAGATTCAATTTACCATTCTCCTTCAAAATTAAAATCAATTTTATTGTTGTTGGATACTCGCTCATTATTAATCATCATAAAACAATATATATATATTTTATCCTTTTATAAACTTTATAAAGTATGAAATTGATATATTCTAAAGATATCAATTATTGATAAAAATGATGCCAATACCTCCCGATATAAATCTATTGAAGTTAATGAATGCTGAAAAACTTAATGATATTGATAAATATGTTAGGGATGAGTTACAAGGTAATAGATCCTCTATAATAAATCAAAGAAGAAAAAAGAAAAAAATGAGAGTTTCAATATTTAAAATTATCAAAGAAACATTCAAACCCAATCAAAAATAATCATTTAAATTTATAGTTTTATAATACTTTTTCCATTAATAAAATTCTTTACCTCCGGTTTTCTGGTTATAAGTATTGATAACGATATTATTATTATGAGCATTATAGCCGAAAGAAAAAGCAACTCTTTTGAACCTAGTATATTGATAAAGGTGGTAAATATAATAAGAAGGAGGAGCCTTGATGCATTTGTAAATAGGGATAAAGCAGAATTGAACCTTCCCGAATATTTATTCTCCACATGTTTCATTACAAATGTATTTCGTGATATTCTTGTTCCTGGATTTCCTATCCCATGAATTCCCTGGCATATGAGATAAATCATAAAAATTCCGGAAAAAGGCATCAATAAACTTCCAATGATATACATGGAAAAAAATGAATACGCAAGTAAAATTTCATGTTTTTTTAATGTAAATGTTAATATCATACCCGTAAAACTGGCAAAAACAGCATATACCATTTCAGATATAGCTATACTCGATGCATTTCCATGAATGACTGTTACAATAAACACGGGTTTCAAAAAATTACCTACGGATATCATGATATATGGGAAATTCAATAGAAAAATAAATATGATTTCGTATGGGTATTTTTTGGCCATATTAAATGTTCCCTTTTTATCCCTGGGTTTGAAACTCTCAGGAATAAAATTTTCATTGATTCTGGAAATAAAATATAACGGTATAATACACATAAGTGAACCGACCAAAAGTGAAAAATATGCACCTAAATACAATAATACTGGAATGGAAATTGCCGGGCCAATTATTGTGGGCAATTGGCCAGAAATTTCTGCTATTCCATTGCTTTTTCCATAGTTTTTATATGATGCGATATTTTGTTGAAGTGCTATTAATGATCTCCATAATAACTCATCTGTAACACCAATAAATAACATAAAGGGAACTATATAAATTATGGGGGGAAATTTAAAAAATTTCCATATTAGCGATAGGGGAATAGAAACAAAAATCCATGATAATAAAATTTTTTTTATTATCAACTTTCTTGGGATTAAATCGATAATATTTCCATAAAGTGGGGAAGATACCATACCAATAATTACCGAGACAATCATTATAATTCCAAAAATGTATCTCCCGGAAGGTGATACGCTAAAAAAGTACATGGCATAAATTTCAAACGGTATAAATGCTGTTATGGAGCTGGTTCTAGAAATATTGAACATTAAAAGATTTTTATTTTCAGATAACATTTTTTTCATGTTTTATACATGTAATATGGTTTTATATACATTTGAGTTTATAAAGTTTATAAATGTAATTTGAAATTATTATAAATTTATATTCCATTTTAAACTTACACAATATGGAAATATTTTCGTTGTTAAATATATACGGAATTTCAATACTCACAATAATGATGATACTTTATTCTATGGAAAGGAAATCAATAATTTTTACATTATTATTTGGTTTTTCATGTGTTGGAACGTCATTGTATGGATTTTTGGCAGGAACATGGCCCTTTGGAATTATAGAAGGTATCTGGAGCCTTATTGCTTTCAGAAAATATTATCAACTGAAATTTAAATAAATCATAATAAAATGAATAATTATAAATTTGAATAGTTTATTTAAAAAAATGGAGAATAATAATTTATCGCGGGTATTTATCGGCTCCAAAATAAATATTGGGCAGGATTTTTATGACTCTCTTATATTTCCGGGATCTAAAACGGATATTTCATTATTGCATATAACATACTATTTTTATCACAGTGAGCGGGAAATCCCACACCATTTATGGGTGGGATGAAAGCGAATTAAAGAGTTAAATATAATGAAATAATATATATAATAATATACATGAAAGCATACAAGTTCAGGCTGTACC
>JAKBQY010000031.1 GCA_021835025.1 Thermoplasmata archaeon
TGATGATTCACCTTTATTTTTCTGATTTATAATGTATTTTATTTTCTTATTGTTTAATTTCATCTTTTCTTTGATTCTTTTGTTTATATTATAATGTTTATATAGGAACTCAATTCGGGATATCATACATTCAACTGGATTCCATAATATTTTAATATATAAACATAAACGATAAATTGTTTATAAGACTATCTATCAACAATATTGTGCTATAGAAATTTAAAACCATGTCAACAAGTCTTTTTAAACATTATGAACCATGAAATAAATAAAAAATAATTAATTGTAAAAAGGAAATATATCCAAATAATATCTTATACTTTTATAAATTTTTACTGCTTTTTTATAAAAATGGTAACTATTCAGTCAAACGTGCACGAAATTTTTGTCTATCTTTCGTTGAGATAGAAAATTATGGGATGACTGACAGAGATACCAATCTGTAAATAACCAAAATAAACTGTCTCAAAAAATATTCAAAAAGACCGTAAAATACAAGTTGGAAAAGCTAGAGTGATCCATCTCCATGCATATTTTTGACTGACCAGTTACTAAAAATGACTAGTTTTATATTCTTAATAAATATATCATCAATTATGAATTTCAATAAGATACGTTCAATGCATTTCCCCAATGATGTTTATATTGGCCATGATGCCATATATAATGTAACCGATGTTGTAAGGAAAAATCTTAAAAATGGAACGGTTCTGGTAATTACAGGAAATAAAACTTATGAAATAGCTGGGAAAAAGGTACTTGAATTAATTGCTGATTTTAAATACAAATTACTGAATGTTCGTGATGCTTCTATAGATACGCTGGAGAATATAAAAAAAGAAATTAAAAACTGTAAAATTGGCCTTGTTGTTGGAATTGGTGGCGGGTCAAAGATAGACCTCGCTAAAAAAACCGCTGCCGATTTGGATGTCCCATTTATCAGTATCCCGACTGCACCCAGCCATGATGGTATAGCTTCACCAAGAGCTTCAATATATGATGGTAAATCAGTCCTTTCAGTTGAGGCTGTTATGCCAACATCGATCATTGCGGATACATCCATAATGCTCAAGGCACCATACAGACTTGCAGTTTCCGGGGCTTCAGATGTAATTGCAAACATTACCGCGGTCGCTGACTGGAGACTTGCTTATCGCGTGAAGGGAGAGGAATTCAGCAGTACAGCCGCTATAATATCAGAGTATACATCAAAAGAGCTCATAGAAAATTCATCAATGATACAACCGGGGCTTGAAGAGAGCATATGGTTGATCACAAAGGAAATACTGGCATCCGGAACAGCCATGGCTATAGCGGGCTCATCAAGGCCTGCAAGTGGAAGTGAGCATTTATTTGCCCACGCCTTAGAAATACTTGGAAAAGGTAGTTCATTTCATGGAGAACAGGTTGCCATGGGTTCATTGTTATCAATGTACCTGCAGGGGGGCGATTGGAAACTTCTGTACAGTACATACAAAAAAATTGGTGTTTCAACAAACATTTATGATTATGGGATAGATAAAAATATAGCAATTAAGGCCTTATCAATAGCCCATAGACTAAGACCTGAAAGGTATACTATACTTGGAGAAACTGACCTAAATGAAAGTGTTGCAGAAAAGGCTTTAAAAATAACCGGTATAATATAAACTATTTTTTTAATGATAATATTAATAAGGCATTTATTTTTATCCTATACGATTATATGAATAAAATTACATTAATAGGTGTTGATTTAGCGAAGACAGATGAAATTTTCACTTTTATTGGTTCATTAACGGGTAAATGTGATGAATGCAGAATAAGAAATGTGTGCTTTAATCTTGAAGAGGGAAAAAAATATAAGATAATAAATGTTCGAGAGCAGGTTAATCCCTGCTTTGTTTACAATGAGAATAAGGTATCGACTATTGAAGTTGAGGAGGTTGATGATACATACAATATACAGAACAGTAAAAGACTTATGGAAGGGTCATCGATTGAGTTGAAATCAATGAAATGCGATTTTTTAACGTGCCCCTTCATAGAGAAGTGCAATTTGCTTAATATTAAAAAAACCAAAAAAATTGTTGTAAAAAAAATAGTAAAAAAGATTAAATGCCCAAAGGGATATGATATGAGGGAAGTGGAATATTAATGCTTAAAGTTGGACTTATTGGCAAGCCTAATGCTGGTAAATCCACATTATTTTCTGCCATAACATCAATAGATGTGGAAATAGCAAATTACCCATTTACAACAGTAAAACCAAATATAGGCATATCCTTCATAAAGGATGCGTGCCCTGAAACCGAAATAAAGGCCCATTGCAATCCAAGAGAGGGGAAATGCATTGAAGGGGTCAGATATGTTCCGGTTGAAATTATAGATGTTCCAGGTTTAATTGAGGGAGCAAGTGAAGGAAAGGGCATGGGAAATGAATTTCTTGACAATATCAGGGATGCGGATTTAATAATAAATCTATTTGATTCCGCGGAAAATGACGACGTAACTTCACAAAATAATGGGAGTATGCATGGCGTTAACCTGATAAAGGATGAAATATTAAAATGGATGAAAAATAAGATATATAAAGACTGGCAAAAATTTTCCAGAAAGGAAGATATGGATACTGAGGAACGAATTGAAAGTAAAATTTTGAAAAGAGTTGCCACATTCGGACTTAATGAAAAGGATATTTTTTTAATAATGAATAAAGACCATTTTTCATCAAAACTCTTCGAATGGTCAGAAGATGATATTTTTAGATTCTGCGGAGATATATTGACTTATGTTAAACCCATGTTCAATGTTGGCAATAAGGCAGATATTGTTGATAATGAAACGGTGGACAAAATAAATGAAAAAATAAACACCCACTATTTTATTTCAGCGGAATATGAACTTATCATCGAAAAGGCATTTACAAATGGATATATTGATAAAGATTCCCTTGATTTTTCATATACAAATAAATCAGGAGAAAATCAAAAAAAGGTTCTTGAAAAGATGAAAGAGGATTATAAAACCAAAAGAATATCAAGATTTTTTGATGTACTTACCGATATAATTAACAAACTTGGTTATATTATCATTTATCCTGTTCTTGATGAAAACAAATGGACAGATAAAAATGGAAATATTTTGCCGGATGCATTCCTTCTTAAAGATGGTGATACGGCACTTGATCTTGCTTACAGGATACATACTGATATAGGGAAAAACTTTATACGAGCTGTTAACTGCAGAACCAAAAGAATCGTAGGAAAAGATTATAAATTATTAAATAATGATGTTATCAAAATAATTTCAAATTCAAGGTGATTTAATGCCTAATGGTATGAATGCTGGAAAGAAACTAATAAAAACAAGAAAACGATATGCGTGGTCAGATAGGGATTACAAAAGAAGAAAACTCAATTTACGTGAAAAAAGTGATCCGCTTGAGGGATCTCCCCAGGCTAAAGGAATAGTTATAGAAAAAGTGGGTATTGAGGCAAAACAACCAAACTCTGGAATCAGGAAATGTGTCAAGATCCAGTTAATTAAAAATGGAAGGCAATTATCTGCTTTTGCTCCTGGCGACGGTGCAATAAACTACATTGATGAACATGATGAGGTTATGGTGGAAGGCATTGGCGGAAGAATGGGCAGAAGTAAGGGAGATATACCTGGAGTAAGATATAAGGTAATCAAGGTAAATGGAATCTCATTACTTGAACTTGTACGTGGAAGAAAGGAGAAAACGGTAAGGTGATAATATGGAACAATTATTAATGAATAAATATGATATTTCAGGAATACAGGTTCATGATCAGGGTTTGTCAAGCTATATCAATTTAACATCATACCTGAATCTTCATACAGGTGGGAGATTTGCCAATTATTTATCTGGCAAAAGAAACATAAATACTATTGAAAGGCTTTTAAATAAATTGATGAGAACCGAAAAATGGACTGGAAAAAAATATTCAGCATACCGCGTTTTAAGGGATGCATTTGAGATAATAAATACAAAAACAAAACAAAATCCTGTTCAGATACTTGTAACTGCAATAGAAAACAGTGCTCCAAGGGAGGAGGTTACTAGATTAAAATATGGTGGCATAGCTGTTCCAAAATCGGTAGATGTTTCTCCATCAAGAAGACTGGATGAGGCATTGAGAAATATATGCATTGGAGCAACAAGAGCATCATTTAAACACAAGATACACATTGAAGAATGCCTTGCAAATGAAATATTAATGGCATCCAGAAACGATGGAAACTCCTTTGCAATATCTAAAAAGGAAGAAATAGAAAGAATAGCAGCTTCTGCGAGATAAATTTATTAATTCACCACAAACTTGTAATTTAACAAAATTGAGCGAGAAATCCCCTTCTGAAAGGGAGCGGATGAAAGCGAAATCTTTATTTATTTTTTTTGCAATAGTACATTGCCAATCAGCAGACATAATGTAAAAAGGTCGGATCACATATAGCTCCATGCGTGCCTGTGCCCGTAAAGTCGAATGGCTTAGCATGAAGAACAGAGTACCTGCGGGCCGAGGGGAATTCAGGCCTGTGGAGGTTCTGCTGGTAACCGCCGAAGCAAGAAGCCCTTTTCGAAAGATAGAGGAGGAGGTCACGTTAGATGAATTGAATATGATGGACCGGAATGTCACTGGTAAACTCTTAGGACGACCATTAAAAATACTATTA
>JAKBQY010000017.1 GCA_021835025.1 Thermoplasmata archaeon
ATGGGTCATGGCAGTATTGCCATATACATTTTGTGAGGAATCTATTAAAGTTGGTACCAAAGAAACACTGGAAGGAACTATCATTGTACATTAAAGAGGCATTGGAAAATGAATCATTGATATATGTGGTACAGGATAAATTAATAGATCTTGGAATTGAAAAGGGATCTAGGATGTTTGATGAGTACTACCCTTACTTATACAACTACAAAGCCTTTGGGAACATCAACAATAAAAGGTTGAAAAATACCAATGCATTAGAACGCTTGAATGGTGAATTAAAAAGGAGGACGAAGAAGGCAAGGGCATATCCTGATGATAGTTCATTATTGAGGGTGGTAGTGTCAATAATGATGGATATCAACGAGGAGTGGATTACAGGAAGCAAATATATAAATATGGAGGTAGATTAAGGAATATGAAGGCCTTACAAATTTACAGCAATTATGTTACATAATCTTTTTATTATAATTTTCAATGAATTATAATATAATATATTTTTAAAAAAATAGTATATTATTGATATTTATAATAAACAAGGTGTCATCGTCTATATTTTTTTATTAAAATTTTACTATAGTATTATATATTAATATATAGACATATAGAGACTGTTATAAAAAATTAATACATTAATTTTTGATATGGGTACCTTTTTTTCAGTTCCATAAGAAATACACCCCTCTCCCCCCTTTAAATTAAATAAGTGCTAAAAAAACCCATTAAATAACGAAATGTTTAATAATTGTTTTTTTATCTAGACTTACCTTATGGGCCGATAGATCAGCGGTAGATCGCTTGCTTTGCAAGCAAGAGGGCCCGGGTCCAAATCCCGGTCGGTCCATTCAATATCTATTACAACATTTTTTCATACACATTATATTTTTATATTTATTATAGAGATACAAATAACAAATTAAATATGCCAATTAGATAATAATTATCATTCCTTTACTATCAAACAAAGTCCCAATATTTCACACCGATCTCTATCCACTGGCAGGCATAATGAAAGAAGGCCGGATCACATATAGCTCCATGTATGCCTGTGCCGGTAAAGTCGAATGGCTGAACATGTAGGATGAGTACCCTTATGTTGAAGGAAATGCAAGCCAGTGGAGACTACGCCAGTAGCCTTTGAAGTAGGAACCCCACTAGTTTATTCACATTCTCCCTTATATTGTGTATTTTATTACCTCTATATTCAATAGAGGTACAATACCTGTTATTTAATTTATAATTCTGTTAGTAACAAGGGGATTTATATTAACACAATAAATTATACATAACCCGTTTAAAGTTATATAATATATTTCTATTTAGTAATATATATGCTATTTAGTAATATATATTGTATTGGGATAATATTTATTATATGTATCAAAATAAGTAAATAATATGACTGATACAAAACAAGATTTGTTAGAATCAATAAACGAAACGAAAACTAGTAGTTTTCATTATAAAACATGGATTATATCTGGTTTGGGTTTTTTTACAGATGCCTATGATCTTTTTATAATAGGTGTGGTGACAAGCGTTTTGATGCTATCTGGATGGAATAAATTTTCAACATTTGAAACGTCTTTGCTCGATTCCACTGCATTGCTTTCAGCTGTTATAGGTGCCCTTATCTTTGGAAGATTGCTGGACAAACTTGGACGCAAGGCAATTTACGGTCTGGAACTTATTATACTTGTTATAGGAGCTCTAGGCAGTGCATTCCTTACACCATTTAATGGTATATATATACTTATAATATGGAGATTTATACTAGGTATTGGTATTGGTGGAGATTATGCTACCAGTTCTACCATAATGGCCGAATATTCCAACAGGATGAGTAGGGGAAAACTTGTTGGGATGGTTTTTTCAATGCAATCCTTAGGACTGCTTGCAGGACCTCTTGTCACATTAGGTCTTATATATTCAGGAATGAGCCTTGGCCTTATCTGGAAACTCTTACTGGCATTTGGAGCTATTCCAGCACTCGTAGTTGTTTACTTCAGGAGAAAAATGCCAGAAACTCCAAGATATCTCCTAAATGTGAAAAACGATGTGAAAACCGCAACAAAGAATTGGAAGAAATACACAGGAATAAATACCACTACCGATGTGAAAACCGAAACAAAGAAAGGGTCATGGACTGATATAATTTTACAGAGGAAATTTCTACTTACTCTAATAGGCACAGCCGGATCATGGTTCCTTATGGACTGGGCATTATATGGCAACTCCATTATGTCTGGCCAAATGCTGTCCGTTCTGGTCCCATCGTCAGTAGCAGGTTTAAGTAGACTCATAAAAACAACAGAATATTCAGCAATGGTCTTCGGATTTGCTGCATTTCCAGGATACTGGATAGCAACTTTCACAATAGACAGGATAGGAAGAAAAACCATACAAATTATTGGATTTACTGCCATGGCCGTGTCATTTGCTGTGCTTGGATTATTTCACCAGCTACTATCCGTGGCATTCGCAACACAGTTTCTTGTTATCTACGGAATAAGCTATTTCTTCATAGAATTCGGTCCAAACGTAACAACGTTTATATATCCACCTGAGGTTTTTCCAACAAGAATACGCGGATTAGGATCCGGGTCCTCTGCAGCTGGTGGGAAAACAGGAGCATTTATAGGAACGTTTCTCAACGTTATTATACTTGGTTCATCCATAGGAGAATCTGGGTTATTCCTTATACTGGCATTTCTTTCGGCAATGGGACTCATACTTACAGTATTCCTTTTACCTGAGCCTAAAAGACAGGATCTAGATAAGATATCAGGAGAGAATGATATCCCTACAGAAAACATACAATCAACCAGTTCCAAAATCGAGCAATAATATATTTTTTTAAATTTTTTTTTCATATTTTTAATTAAAAAATTTATTTATTTTATATACTGGATATTTTTACATAATTTTCTTCACTTGTGCTTTTACTAATTCTATAAATGCCATATAGTGTAATATGGTGAATATTCTCCCATTGAAAACTTCAGGCAACTATTTATAAAGTAAATTTATATCATTATTTATGGATTTATCTGAATTTTTAATGATGGAACATTCAGACATAAGAATAATGGTAAATACTGGATTTTTAAATGAAATTAATAATTTTAAAAGTTTCAGTGATTTTTTAATTGTGGATCACATTAACATTGAAGAAAAAATTTATTTCCCAGTTATAATAGATAACGATTGGGAAGATAAACAAGAGTTCCAAAAGATTGTTGAGAGAGTGAAAAACGATCACAAATTACTTGAAACGCTTGCCAAAAATCTTATAAGTTGGAAGGAAAATGGAAACGAGAATCTTTTTAATTTAAGGTTGCCATTATTCTATAAAACACTTAAAGACCATAATAATTATGAGGAAGATCACATATTTTCTAGATGGATATCGCTTGAAAATAGCACACGGCAAGACGCAATGGATGATGCATTATTAATTGTCCAGGAACTTGATGATAAATATATGGTGTTTTCAGGCATTTCCAGTAATTTTAGGCAATATATAAAAAATCATAATTTTTAAATTAATTATTGGAAAATATGGTACTTTATGGGTAATTACTGTATTTCCTTTTCACTCAATATCTTGTGCATTATTATTTTCTTAGCTTCATCATAATCCTTGGTTGTTTTCCATATATTTATAAAAATTATATCACCTACATTTTTTCTTATACTTTCCATATGCAGGTCACGGTCATCAATATATACTATTCTGTTTACATCGATAAATATTCCTTTTTCTGAAAGATTGTTTAAAAGTTGAAGCAATCTTTGATCCTTATCTGGAGTATGATCTGTTGAATTGTAATCAAAAAGATCTGAAATACCAAATTTTTCAAGTGCTTCCTTGGCATGTAATTTTTTATTCCAGCTTAGGCTTGTTATTATAGCTCCGTTTTCTCTGCACCACAGTATAAAATTTACAGCCTCTTTGTATAATGTAACAATTGTATCTTCACCTCTTATTTTCTCATCATTTATTCTTTCATACGGAGGCATTATTCCGGAGATATTCAAATTATCCCACACCGTTCCATCTAGATCCATAGCAAGAAGCCAAGGTTTTACTTCCATGCTTGAGTATATGTTTAACCACAAAATAAATTTATCTAATTTTATTTGGGCAAATTGGTTTTAACCTTAATTCCTCAAAATCTTAGGGTATAACTTTACACCAAGGATATCTGCAATTTTCTTTGGCTTTTCAGGTATTTCAGATAAATATCTCCTTGCACTATTTTTTATTGCATATATCTTGG
>JAKBQY010000018.1 GCA_021835025.1 Thermoplasmata archaeon
GTTCCGATAAATATCTTCCTGAATATGTTCCCTTAAATTTATTTCTGTTATTTTCCATGGGTTAAAAATATGGATATATTATATAAACTCTATGAAATTTTAAATGTTCATTTTTTATATAAAATTAATAATCATTAAATACCACCATTTCCAAATAAATCTGTTGAATGATCAATTGAATGTAACCCCAAAACCATCATCTGTTTTATTTAAAAATTTTGAATATATCCCCCATTCTATTAATATCACCTCAAGATCGTGGTTTCCGCCCGGATTGTTGAAGGTCTGAATGCCGTTTTCCATCAGTTTTTCCATTATTTCATCAAGCTCAAAGGTTCTGAGTTCAATTGCGGTTTTAAATGGTTCGATATTTTTTAGAATATCCCTTATAATCTTCTTTCTCTGGACAATTCCAGATTTTATGTAATTTATTCCGAGGTTTGTGATTGATATATCTCCAGATTCAGAATTAACAAACCCAAGATTTGATGCAGTATAAACTATGGGCATTAAATCATCCAGATCAACTTCCATCTCCTTTTCAAGTTCAAATAAATCCGTTTTTCCCTCAAAAATATTATTTAAAACATACAACAAACCCACAAGATCTGCAATTCTCGCATTTGGGTCTATAACATCCGTCATATGTTTGAATAACTTTAAAGTTATTAATATTATTGTTTATGTTCAAGCAGAATAGATGCCCTCTTCTGCAACATATTTTTTCTGTGCCATATCCATCATTCTCCTCGTAAACAGAATTGAATATATTGCCACTATAATGCCAAAAATAAGAGATCCCCATGCCGCCAGAGCTATATTCCCACTTGATGTGGAAATATCTATTGTTTTCATCAGGCCCGTATGCACATACAGTGTATGTGTACCATATATATGTGGCCAGTATTCACCGATCATCAAACCCCCCCATGCACTGTTTATTGTGGATGACACGCCGCTTATTAAGTATGGGAACGTGGATGGTAGAATAACTTTCCTCATTTTTTTGAAAAATCCCATATTTAGATTTTTCATGATTTCCCAGTATTCGGACGGCATTGCCTTTACTCCCATCCAGAAACTGTACAGTACATAATAAAATGTGCTTACAAATCCAAGCCCTAAAACATATAATTCATTGGTGAATCCACCAAAAATGGAAAATATAAAAGGTTCAGTGAATATGAATAGAAATGGAAAATATATTGGAGCCGGATATGCACTTAATGTCTGTATAATGGGTATTCCTGCGTATTCTGCCCTTTTATTAACGGCAAGATGATATCCTAGAAAGATTGCTATTATCATTGAAACCAGAAGTATGGAGCCAACTCTCACATAATCATATCCTAAACCGATAAGCAACAATGGTGTTTTTGAGAATAATATTTGCCATTCACCTGATTTTACTGAAATTATAAGCGATGCGGATGAATATAAAATCGCTAATAAAATAATTATCCCTATTGACGCATATACATATTTTAAATATTTCTCCCTTTTCAAAGTTTTTTCGTATTTGTCTTCATGTTTATCCGCTTCCCTATATTTATAATAGGTAGCCAGCCTGCTCAATGGATTTTTTGATAATACGGAAAAGGCCCTTGCGGTTTGCTTCATGTTAAGCCTCCCCCTCTTCAAAATTGGCGTATCATTGTCCAGAGTGTATCTGCTAACCGCATATCTGCTGAATTCCCTCAGTATGAGAATAATTATGATTATTACAATAGCCAGGATTATCAGTGTCCCTTCTATTGCGATATTATTTGCATCTGCAACAAATGTGTTAAGAACTGAACCTGCCCCGAAGGATTGATATGTGTGTATGCCCACTTCAAAAACTTCACTAACCGTAATATAAAAGAAACCGTCAGAAACACTGGGAAATAAATTTGCGGCAATTCGCGGCACTGAAAACGGTATATATAAATACCTCAGCTTCTGAAATAAACTAAAATTTGAATTTTCAGCCACTTCAGCCATTTCATTTGGCACTGTTTTAAATGCCTGATATTCACCCATCCATATATTCCAGACAACTGCTGTGAAAACAAGAAAATCTGCTGCCAGTTCAACACCAAGGGTGCCACCAATCCTTGTGATAAATATTACCAGCACAACTGGGAAGAATGTTATAACGGGAACGGATTCAAAAATTTCTATCAGTATAATATATGCATTTTCAAAAAATTTTGATTTAATTGAAGCGTAAGCCAGAAACCATCCTGTAACTATTGATAAAATAACAAGGCCGATAACGCGGCCAGCTGTTGCCAAAACTGCCAGAATTATAAGTAAAAATACATTCATTTTTCCCCCTCATTTCTTTTTACCCTCCTCCCCCTTCCTTGGTGGTGTAAGATAATTGTATAACATATCCAGGTTCGCATTGAATTCATCGCTTCTGGGATTCCTTGGTCTTTTCATTGCCACATCAACCTTGCCGACAACAGAAGCTGGTATTCCATTTAAAATATAAATTTCATCCGATAATTCCAGAACCTCTGTTAAATTATGTGATACCATTATAACGGATTTTAATGGCGTTTCACCACTGAACAAAATATTGTATATATCCTGTCTTAAACCCTCTGCTGTCAGTTCATCAAGATGAGCAAATGGTTCGTCCATGAGAAAAACATAGGGGTCAGCTGCAAAAGCCCTGGCTATTGCAACTCTCTGCCTCATTCCACCGCTCATCTCCTTTGGATATAAATCCTCGAAGCCATCAAGGCCAACCCTGGCGAGTGATTCCCTTGCTTTCTCTTCCATTTGATCACCCGTCATCCTTTTTGCCTTCATTGCAAGTTTCACATTATCCTCAGCAGTCATCCATGGAAATGTTACAATGCTCTGGTGAATTAAAGCAACTTCCGGCGTTGGCATATTCAATTTACTTCCCAGGAGCTTTACTTCACCACTATCAGGCTTCAAAAAGCCCCCGAGTATCCTCAATAATGTGGATTTTCCAATTCCTGATGGTCCTATTATTGCAACAAATTTTCCTCGCGCTGCCCCAATGTTTATATTTTTAAAAACCTTGTATCCATTATCATAGGAAAAATTAATATTTTCTGCATTTAATACGATTTCTGAATTTAATTTATTGTTTATCTGTAATTCTTCAACCATTATGACTCACCTCTTGATGACGAAAATACCCCCGATCATAATGGTATTATTGGGTATTGTTGGATAATATTATACATGCATTTTTGAATTTCACGAGGTTATTCTCTTTTCATAATACTAAAATAATATATAATATTATCCTACTTTAAATAAAAATGTAAAATATATGCCTGTATTTGTTCTAAAATTGAAAACTTTTATTTTTAATCCCCAAGATCTTTTAATTCTTTTTTGGAAAATAATATTTCCTTCAATTCACGGTCAAGTGCAGGGTCATTTCTTCTCAAATATTCAAGAAGTAGGGAGAAATGCTCCTTTTCATCATCCCTGTTATGCTCTATTACCGACCTTAAATCCTTATCCTTTGTAGCATAAGCTCTTTCATCATAGTACATAATAGCTTGCATTTCTTCAATTAAAGATTGCCTAGCTCTTGAAAGGTCCTTTGTTTTTTCATCCAAACTGTTTTCATTCTCATAGATTGGCATAATTATATAATATACTTATAATTAATAAATTTAATGGAAATGCAGTTGGAAAGGACAATTGTGACATCCTCCCATGATTAAAACCGTGGGCTTCCTGCTTCTGTGACCGGAGTTGCCCTTGCGGGTAGTGCCCCAATCTCCACAGGCGTAACTTCGGGAGTGCCCCTCCCTACTTTTTCTATTCCCCTATTGAGGATGTTTATCGATGCGTTGAGATCCCTATCAATCTCAAAACCGCAGGAATCACAATGAAATATCCTTTCGGAGATATTCTCTTCTCTCCCTTCTTGAGGAATTTAGGTGGTTCAACCACTGTTCCATCACTCATGGTGGTGAGATGTGATAAACCGGCATCTATTCCTACAACATTCATGGTCAGTTCTGGTTGGAAATCAAGATTATTTTCTTCTACAGAAAATGATGCATACCATTTTCCTGTTTTATCAGTTGAAATGCTTAGTGTCTTGATATCACCATTTATTTCACGATGTTTGAACATCCTTATTATGCCGATCTTTGAAAGTTCCAAATGTCCATTTTCCAATATCAGGAATCCTGATTGTGGATAGGTCAGTGATTTGTACTGTCCCTTTCCCTTCAGCCTTGGGAATCCGGCTTTCTGTCTTTTTCCTTGCTTTTTTTCATTGTTCCTCCTGAAAA
>JAKBQY010000057.1:0-152406 GCA_021835025.1 Thermoplasmata archaeon
CTAAATATAATATTTTTAATTTAGCATAATGCTCATTTTATAATTTAATTTTAAATTAAATTGAATGAAAATGTATTTATATCCACACATAATTATATATTAATGGAAACAATTAAAGTTGGTAATGGTATTATTAAAATCAATGATAAAATTATGAATATTATAGAAAATAAAATTTTATTTATAAAAATTATACTGGAAGAGGGACCGTGCAAGGATGATTTATGTCCATTGATTAAAAAAATAGCATATGAAATCAATGATAAATATAAGTTCAGTGAAACATATAAGATATCTGGGTCTGTAAAGATAGAATTAATTAAGGAAGTATATGACTCAATAAATAAGGGTAGAGAAAAAATTTATATTAAAAATGGGTTTAAAAATAAAATTGAAATAAAGGGCTTTTCACTGCTCAGTACTTTCTGATGCTTTTTCACTCTCGTTAAATGCCCTCTCTGCCCGCCTTGCAAAATATATTCCACCAAAATATAAAGCTATCATGGGTAGGGCTATAATAACCATTGTAAATCCAGTAACACCAGGGGAGAAAATCATTCCATAAATCAATGCCCCTATAACTGCATATCTCCAGTTATTTCTCCATGTATCCGCTGTTACAATTCCAAACCTGCTTAAACCAGTCATAAAAACGGGAATTTCAAAGGACAATCCGAAGGCAATTATATACATGAATAAAAATGAAATAAAACCTGACACACTCAATGTTGCTGAGGCACCCAGGCCTATATCAAAAGATGTGAATATCCTAAATAACTCAGGGGAAATAAAATATACACCAACAAATGACCCGGCGAAAAAAAGCAATGATGCCGGTATAATGATAGATTTCAATAGTGCCATTTCCTCATTCTTTAACGCTGGAGCTATAAATTTAGAAACGTGATATATTATAACCGGCATGGATAGAATAAGAGATAGGGCCATACATGTATAAAAATCAGCCATGACACCATCCACTGGTTTTATGATGATCAATTGTGTTCCTGGAGGGAGTATGTGGGCTTTTAATAAAAATAAAGCCTGTGCACCTATATTATCATACGGGTTAGGGTATATAAAAAGAAAATGGTACCCAAAAATAGTTATATATTGAACTTTAAATACAACAAAAAGCAAAA
Organism: Thermoplasmata archaeon; assembly: GCA_021835025.1. Classification (GTDB taxonomy): domain Archaea; phylum Thermoplasmatota; class Thermoplasmata; order Thermoplasmatales; family Thermoplasmataceae; genus Acidiplasma. Next base: position 1,143 of record JAKBQY010000057.1, read on the forward strand.
AAAAGAAACTAAAAACAATTAAAATTCTAATAACCCTGTATCTTATTTCATCCGAATATTTTACCAGATATTCCAGAAGTTCATTTTCCATATTAGTTGGATTTTGTTATCTGCTCAGTTCTTCCAAGTTTATCATTGATTTCCTTAATTATCTGGTCTATAGTTTTGTCTTTTATATCTATATTAAGATCTTGAGCGACTTTCATATAATCTATCTGGCCTTCTTTAACCTCTTTGCTGGGATTGTTTGCATTTCTAATTTCATTTTCTATATCCATCTGGCCTTTTTTAAATTCTCCCGTTGCCTTACCAAGATTTCTTGCCATTTCTGGTATCTTTTTCGTGCCGCCAAATATTACTAAAGCAACCACGGCTATAATTAGTATATCCATATAGGAATCAAACATTGAATATCACTAATACCATATTTAATGGATATTATATAAATTTTTCTAAAGTAATTTTTTTTATTTCTTTGTGATTTTTTCATTTTTTTGATAATTTTTTAAAATATAAAAAAAGTAATAAATGCAGGGAAAATGGATGACAAATCAATGTTTTTTTATAGTTTCAATTTAAATTAAAAACAATAAATAATATCTAAAAAATAACATTCAATTAGGGAATTTTTCATTTATTGAATGAATATTATTTATTATTATATGATAACGGAATAGAAATAACATATATAGATATATAAATATTAATTACAACAAATTTTTTATATAAAATAATACTAAACAAGTCATGGATAAAAGTAAAAATAATATCCCTGAACCGGAAAGGCGGGCATTTTTAAAGGGTGCTGGTCTTTCTGTTGCCGCACTTATGGTAGGTGGATTGTCTCTTGAAAGATATGCAGTTCCAAAGGATAGATCCGTACCCGTAATGGATAACTTTCCTCTAGCCATACTGGAGGATCCAAGTGGAACTCCAATAACGGTTAGCGATGTGGAAAAATATGCCGCTTCAACCACAACAAAAACAAGTCCTATTTTGGTATTCAATTATCCTTTACAGGATGAACCAACATTTTTGCTTGCATTAAAAGGTGTTAAAATAACTACACCAAAAACATCTCCTTCGTCTGGATTTGGTGCTGTTTCCGCTGGAAGCAATGCACCGATGGATGGGATTATCTATGATTCCACTCATAATATATCAATTATAGCTTTAAGTGGAATATGCCAACACCTTGGCTGTGTTCCACCTTTTCTTGACTACCATCCTGGACAAAATGTTCCTTTTGAATCTGAATTAATAGGGTACAAACTGAATGGAACTGGTGCAACTAAATGGCCCGATTACGGCCTCATATATTGCAAATGTCATGGAAGTCAATTCAATCCTGTATGGGGAGGCAGGAATTTATATAATAACGGTCCTGCTGCAAGTCCGGCAAACCATTCATTGCCGCAGATATTGCTTGCAACTGATAGTTCTAACCACATATATGCCTATGGTATAAATTCATCAAATGCTGTTATTAGAACTCATCTAAAATACCCAGGTGGTGAAACATATGGTTCCCAGGTTAAAAGTGAGGATTTAACAGGCGGCACTTCAGTGGTAAAATCAAGTCGCTCAACGCCTACAACACTGACTTATTTTAAGGGAACGTCACCAATATCGTCCGGACCTTCAACGCTTGGTGTAAATCAGGTAAGTAACAGCGTAGTTCTTTATAAAACAACGGTTGTGAGCAACTCAGGACCATGGAAAGGAACATTCTAGGTGGGGAAAAATGGAAAAAACAGAATATGAACATAATGAATATGATTTAACAAAATTGATAAAAGAGGAAAAGGATCTGCCCGAAGGTTCATATAAAATAGGTTTCAAGTCAGTAACAACAAGGGGTTACAGAATAGATGAATGGACTGGTGCATGGGTTGCAACCGCTTTAATTTATCAGATAGTCAGTGGGATTATATTATTTTATTATTACAGTCAGGTTAATCCATATGCTTCAACTTTATATATGATTGATAATGTCCCATTTGGACACATAATATTAACATCACATCTATATATGGCTTATGCCATGATAGCCCTTGTTTATTTCCATATGATGAGACAGTGGTTTGTTGGATCTTATAAGGGAAAATGGAGATGGCTTCAATGGACCCTTGGTGTTATACTATTTCTGCTAACAATATTGACTGCCATTCTCGGATATATGCTTGCAAATACTGCAATAGCAATGGCAGCTCTTCATATAGGTATATTATTTATGCAGAGAAGCGTTATTGGAAGAATACTTCCAGGAGCGTTGATAAACTGGGTTGAGGCAATACTTGTTGGCAATTACACAACTACTGCTACATTTTCACATCTTCTTGCATTCCATGTAGCTATTTTTACAGTGCTGATGCTTGGAATATTTGCAGTACATTTCATTCTCTTTGAAAGATCAGGATTAGCAAGTGAAAAAGCTGAAAAGGGAAAAATGATACCATGGTTCCCCACAAATCTTTTATATGCAACTTTTTCTGCTATAATCCTTGTTGGGGTAATAATAATACTTTCAGCGGTTTTCCCTCAGAAGTTAACACTTGCATACGGCTCACTGGAATATGGAACTTTTCCTGTACCTGACTGGTACATAACACCATTATATAAATTGATGGATGTTGCTGGTTACGGCCTAGGTACAGGGGGGGTTCCTCTCGTAATTGGCGTAGTTATATTTATATTCTTAATTCCATTTATAGATAAATATCATAAAAAGGGTGCCCTTGAAAGACCGTGGATAACCGCATTTGGTATATATTTCGTGATGGGCATAGCCGTTATGACAATATGGGGTTATTCACAACCCGGATTAACGCAGACAAGATTATTGACCGAATACATGTGGTGGACCATGACTCTGGTGACATTTTTACCAGTATATGCTATGAGATTCGCAAAGAAGGATGGTGAAGAAATTGCAAACTAAAAATATAATATATTTAATAGGAATAATTCAGCTTGTTGTTATTGATCCGATCATGTGGTACTTTACCCAAGCAAATCCATATAAATATGAAAATGCCTGGGCTGTAACACTGGTCATAAACCTGTTTTTATTCGCTGCTATCGTATTTATGATCATGCAGAGAACGATAAAGGAGAGGGTGTAAAATGGATAAAAAATCTTTGTATTTGTACTATTATTCAATGATAGTTTATTTATTTGGTAGTGTACCGTTCATATTATTTGCTATTTTGATAAAACCAATATCTGCATTATATCATGAGAACGCATACCAGATGACATCACCAGTGCTTGGAAACTTCGGTGCATACATAAATCTTCTTTTTGCAATAACACTTATATTCATCTTTGTTTCAATAATACTTATGATAATGTCACTGTATCATAACAATACAAAAAAAGGTAAAATATCAAAAAGAACGATTATAACGCCTGTTATTCTGTATATATTTACTTTTGCGGCAATTGGGGTGGCTTTAATATGATGGAGAAAATAAATAAAATGAAAAAAAGTTCGAGATACATGATGATAACTGGTATCATATTTTTAATATTATCTATACCAACATTTCTTGACTATGATATGTTTCCGAAATATAACAGTGCTATAGGACCACATCAACTGGGAAGTTGGGTATCATTTTTCTTTAGCTTTTTTGGATTCATATTATTGATAGTTGCTTTTGGACAGGAAGATATGTGAAAATCTTTTTAATTTTTTTATAGCCTATCAAATTCTCTGGCTTTTTTGCATGATGCTTCCACAGCATTTGTTATTGCGGTTCTTACATTACCTTTCTCAAGTTCATATATCCCAGCTATTGTTGTTCCTCCTGGTGTTATGACTTCATCCCTTAATTCCGATGGTGAGATATTTTTATCCTTCATTAAATTGGCCGTGCCAAGAAAAGTTTCAATTGTTAAATATCTCGAAACGTCCTTTGGTATACCCAGTTTTATACCTGCAGTAATCATTGACTCCATAATTATGGATATAAAACCTGGACCACTCCCACTCAATCCTGTAACTGCATCTATATAATTTTCTTTTATCTTCACGGGTGTTCCAAAATCATTTAAAATTTTTATTAGTTCATTATAATACTCATCATTTATGTTATCAAAGCAGAATGCATTTACGGATTTCTGTATAATCATGGGAATATTTGGCATAACTCTCACAATATAAGCATCTTTTACATATTTCTTTATATATTGAATGCTTATGCCGGCCATGACAGAAATAATAAGCTTATTATGTAAATATTCCCTTATTTCATTTATAACATATTCTGCATTTCCAGGCTTAACGGCAAGAATTATTATATCTCCATTCTTAGCATTTTCCAGATTGGTCTCATAAATTTTAAACCTGTTTTTATTCCAGGCACTCAATTTTTCATATGAACCTGAGCTTAAATGCAATTCGTAATCATTTTTAATGCCTTCAGCTATTGATTTGCCAACTGCACCAAGACCAATAATTGATACTTTCATAATAAATAATGCCTAGAGCATATATTATATTTCTCATGGCATAAATAATATTAATAACTGGAGTTTTGAATTAATTTTCTTCATATTTGTTTATATTACCCATACATCTAAAATTTTAAGCATCTATTGGAGATCAGCCATATATAGGCATTCCAGTATATTTTACTCGGAAAATTCTCCTTGAACTCGCCTAGAACTTCATGTCATGTTTTGGTAAGGCAAGATGATTCAAACATTTCTGGTAGCCTGCAACAGCAATAAATACATCTGGGGAAAGAAACATTGCACATTTTAATCCACCATTATATATCACACAAACCAGAGCAGTATGAACAAATTTCTATCATATAAAATGGATGTGGGTAGGATATTTCTTAATGCTATAGTAGCTATAAATACAGTTTATGTTGATGGCATTCTATACATGGATGATACAATATCATAAAAGGTAGGCAAGAATGAAGAAGCTGCAGTATGCACATTTTACCACTCCATAGGGAAAACGATATGGGGAATACGGTTTATGAAAACCTCATTATCCGGGTATTATTGAATATATCTCCGATTAACATCAATCTCCATGACTAACGAAACACTTGGAAAATATGGAGATATAGGGGTAATCCACAGGATCGATAGAGAGATGAGAGAGCACATATTTCCAAGAAAACGGGGAAAGATAGGGTTTTACCACAATTTTATAGCATTTAGGAAAAATATTCCCGAAATAAGCAGTATAAGATCTCTGAATAAATACTAGAATATTCCTGAACGCATTGATTTGGCGAATTGGTTACAAACTCATTGAATCTCTGTTTGTGATTTTTAAAAAATATAATGATACACTTCTAAATGTTATCAAAAAATCGATAACTGATCTATACAGATCAACAAGATGATCCATGGGGAATCTAAAGAATATCTATAATTTAAACGCAATATGATTAATGCAAAACTCCATTGCATATAATTTTAAAATAGTACCAAAATTATTATCGTGAGATATGTTTAAATATCACCTTTATATAAATAAAATGGTGGGAAGATAAAAAATATTGAAATAAAAAATATTCAGGTTATTACAATACAAAGAATTACAGATATAGTAAATGGCAATGTGGTTGCACAGATTACCTTTGGGACACCGGTATCAATGACTGAAGAAATTAAGGAACGTATACTAGATAATGAGTCACGCGCGCAATCAGAATTATATACCAACATGATGCAGATAATGATTCCTCTTGAAGCTTCTAAGGAATATTACCTTGGAAGTGTATGGAAAATTGAAATTAATGAAAAAGGAGAGATATCTATTTTGAAGGGATAAGATGATACAATCAAATTCTCTTCAGTTAGGCAAAATTTCTGGTCTTCAGAAAAATTATCATACTAAAAGTTTCCCGTATAAAAATGTAGAACCTCAAATACAAATAAATAGAACTTATAATCCAAGTTTGAAATTTATTAATTCGGAATTATTGGTGAATAAAATTAATAATCTTGAAAATTATATAAAATTCATGGATACGTTTGAAGTTAAATCTTTCCTCAAAGAAAATTTATTTCTTATTGATATTATTAATAAAAGTGTATATATAATAAAAAAAATATTTAAAGATATAAAGTTGGAAATATCACTCGAATACGATCCTGAAATTTTAACAGATTCAAGATTTCTGTATTTAAAAATATATACTAAAGAAACACCCACTAAAGCAATAAAATTGCTCAAAAAATTCGATTATTCCTGGTGGTTGGATATTAAACCAAAAACAAAACATAAACTCATTATTGGAGTAGAGTATGAAGACTTTTGAATGGTTGGATTATCTGAAGTTGGCCATTGATTTTAAAGAGCACATAAAAGAGGATGATCCAATGGCAGAAGCTCTTTATAGAACATCTATCAGCAGATCTTATTATTTTGTATTCCATTATAGCCAGGATTATTTGCAATTACTTGGAATAACCTTTAAAAAAACTCCAAATGTGCATAAAGAAGTTTGTAAAGTTCTTGAAGATTTGTCCAAAAAAGAAAATAATTATAAAATTTCAAAAGATTTAAAGGAAATTAGTGTAGATCTTGAAAGACTTAGAACTCTGAGAAATAAAGCTGATTATGATGAATATATGAAAAATATAAGAAAGGAAACAGAAACCTCATTAATTATTAGCAAAAATATAAAAGAAATTGTTGAAAAGTTAAAAACGTTTAAATAAATTTTACACCATTTGTGACAATTTTAACTGGAGTTTTGAATTAATTTTCTTCATATTTGTTTATATTACCCATACATCTAAAAATTTAAGCATCTATTGGAGATCAGCCAAATATAGGCATTCCAGTATATTTTACTCGGAAAATTCTCTTTGAACTCGCCTAGAACTTCATGTCATGTTTTGTTAAGGCAAGACGATAGAATATAAGCACTATCAGAAGTTTTATTCTGGTTTCATTTGAAATTGTTGCATGGTTTTTCCTCCTTTTCCTGACTGAGTTGCTTTGGGCAAGTAGAGAACGTGTATAGCTTCAATGGGGGTAGAATATTACAAAAATATATGATAAAATTATCATAACTATTGTCAATGATGTTCCCCCTATGATAAAGTTAAGAAATTTTTTATTATATATGACAAAAAGAAAGAAATTTACTATTTCCTTCATTTTTAATTTTGATTTTCCCTCTGTTCTTTTTACAAATACAACGGGGAATTCGGTTATTTTGAATCCATTTCCATTCAATCTTTTCAGAATATCCACCTGACCAACATAGCCATTTTCCAGATCCACCTGAGTTGATAGAAAATTGCATGCTCTTCTGCTGTATATTCTGAAGCCAGAGGTACAATCCTTTATATTTATATCGAAAGAAACATGAAATAATAAATTTGCAACCTTGCTTATCCCTCTTCTGATAAACTCATCGTTTGAAATTCCATTCTCTGTATATCTGGAACCTATAACAAGATCAGATGATGTTTTTATTGCCTGATCAATCATGCCTTTTATGTCTTCAGGTTTGTGTGAAAGATCAGCATCCATAATTACAACATAATCAGAATTTGAAAGGCGCATTCCATCTATTTCTGCACTTATAAGACCCATTCTATTCTGTCTGAACAGAAAGTGAACATTTGGAAATTCCTTTTTTAAACTAGCCGTTCCATCCGTTGATCCGTCATCTATAACGTATATTGATTCAAAACTTTCCTGGTTCAACCTATTAATTAACCTTATCAAATTATTTTTTTCGTTTAAGGATGGAATGATAATGCTTGCCCTATTATTTATCATATATTTATTTACTGTTATTATAAATGTATTATTTAATTTTTTGTCTTACAACAACTGCCAAAAAAATCAAAATAAAAATTAAAGGGAGATTTTTCCTGGAATTTTTGGAAACGTTGACGCATCCTCAATTTTCCCAAGCCCGCAAACGAATCTTGTAAATCTCTCTATGCCTATCCCAAACCCGCATGACATTTTTATTCCGTGTTTTGCAAGTTCTATAAACCACTTAAACTGCTCCTCAGTTTGATCCTTTTTATGTATTCTCTCAAGTATTTTTGACAGTTCAAATTCTCTTTCACCGCCTGATGAGGCTTCTTGAAATCCTTCTGGCCATACAAGATCCATATCCCTAAGTATTCCGGGTTTATCTGGATATTCCCTGTCATAAAATTCTCTCTCCTTTAAAGGTATATCTATTACCCATATTGGAGAATCATATAATTGCGATATCTTTTTTTCAAAATCCTTTCCATATTTCTCCTCAGCTTCTGTATATGTTATTTTTGGGAATGGTTTTTTATAATCTGGAAGTTTTCTGTTAAAAAATTCAAGTTCTTCGGGATGTTCCTTCTTTATTCTTTCTATTGTATATATAACAAGATCTTCTGCCAGATCCATCATTTCCTCCCTGGTTTTCTCCAGAGCCTCTATATCGATCTGTGTAAATTCGTATAAATGCCTCCCAGAGGTTGCCCTCTCCTCACTTTCGAGTCTTATGTTTGGGGACATGATGAATATTTTTTTCAGTTCCTGTACTGCTATTTGTTTATGAAAAATCATGCTTTTTGTCAGCCACATATCTCCACCATATGCAGATATCTTTGGATCGTAAACTGGGTGGTTCAGTGGATCGGTAAGTGGGGATATTATAATTGGGGAAATTTCTGTATATTCTTTTGACCTTAAAAAGTCCATAACGTATGACCGAATGTAGCTCTGTACCTTTATGGCATGCTGCACTCTTTTATCTGATAAATGCTCTATAGCTTTATCTATCTCTTTTTTAACATATTCATCTTTTTTATTTATTGTTTCCATAACTTGAGTATTACTTTTCAATTTATAAACGTTTTACCATGTTTTCTGTTGATAAATCAAACGATTTAAATATATAATTGTCATTTTGGTATAATGTTGGAAAATATCGATAAAAAAGATATGAAAATAATAGATTATTTGAAAGAACATGGAAGGGACAAAATATCGGATATTTCGAATTCTCTTGATATTCCTAGGGCCACAATTTTTGAAAGAATGGAAAGACTCAAAAAAGATGGTTTTATCAAAAAATTTACAGTTGATCTTAATTATGAAAAACTTGGTTATTCTGTATTAGCATACATACTTATCGAATATGACCCAAAGGCAAAAACAGATCAGAGAACACTGTGCTTCAATCTTTCAAAACTCGATAACGTCATTTCAGCATCAATTGTAACCGGAAACTGGGATATAATTATAATGTCATCACATAAATCAATGAAGGACCTTTCAACATTTGTGCTTGAAAAATTAAGAGTTATGGATGGTATTGGTAAAAGTTTAACGGTGCCATTATTCGAAAAAGTATTATAAAAATAAATAATATACCTATGTTGCTGGGATAGCCTAGCCTGGTAGGGCGCAGGTCTGGAAAACCTGTGCTGTAATAGCTCGGGAGTTCAAATCTCCCTCCCAGCGTTTTTATCACAGTGAGTGGGAAAACCCACACCATTTATGGGTGGGATGAAAGTGAATCTATGTCGATCATTGAGAGTTAGAAAAATAGGAGAAATTTTGTCTGGATAAATTTTTGATCTACTGATAGAGCGGGATTTTTAACTTAAAATATTGAATTATCCAAAATTGCAATTGTTTCAAAAACGTTTGTGAGTGCACCGCTATTCTTTTCTAGATATGCACTCTTTGGTGGAAAAATAAAGTTCATTTAATTTTTTCGGCGTTTAGATATAATGTTTCCATTCTTATGTCCTCTATTCTTGTTAATCTTCCACCAACCGTGAATACTTGATTCTCTGTTTCTATTATATATGAATTTTTATATCCAGGTATAATATCTGTACCTTTGATTATTCCGGACACGTCAACTTCCCCATTCTGTGTTATTCCTATTACCCTTCCATCAAGTTTATACCCATTGTTTAAAAACATATTAATGGCTTCACATGATATCCATGATGTATTGAAAATCCATTTATTGTGTATCTGGAATTTTGAGATATATATTGAAGGTTTCCATATAATATTATAGTAATAATAATTTATTATATGAATCATTTCCTCTTCCTGAAAATCAATGGCGTATTTACTTTTTATATTAAAATTATCAACCTGTACAATAGATTCATTTCTATCCTTGATAATAATTTCTGGAGATATTCCTGGCCTTCTTTTTATCACTGCTATATTCATAAGGTCATTAATATCATAACGATCTGAATCCGGGAATATTGTCAAAAATATAGAGACTCCCCTCTCCGAAGCTTCTATGAGATATCTATCAAGATATTTTAAAAGTGGCAGTTTAAATGATGCAATTATCTCATTTTCTGCCCTTATTACCATGTCTTTCATTTGTTCCCTGATTAACAATTCATTGTCCAGATACCATAAATATGGATTGTATTTTTTGAAATTTGGTGCTGAGTTTTCAACTACCTTTGCTAGATTTTCCTTATATGTTTTGAGATCATCAATGATTTTGTTCAATGCTATTTCCACCGGTACAGCTCTGTATATCTTCTTCTTCCCAGGGCTAACTTCTATTAAGCCTTTAGTCATTAAATTGTTGAAAAGGTCATAAACTCTTGGTTGTGGTATACCTGCAGTTGAAACAATTGAGGTCGATGTTTGAGGTCCATTTAATAGAAGAGTTTTATACACCTTTATTTCATACGGTGACAGGCCGAATTTCGATAATTTTTCAAAGACTTCATCATCATTCATAAAACATAATTACATGCATATAAATAAATATTTATATAGAATAGTATAAATTTATAATTTACCAATATCATTTACTATGTTGATATCCAGTGGTTGTTCGCCTGGTTCCCATCCAGCAGGTATTGCACACATATGCCCTGCACCCTCAGGTGTATCATGCAAAAGTTTTAATCCCATGAATGCTCCATATATGTGCCTTACATCTTTTCCAAGCCCATCGTTGAATACTGAAAGGTATTGGACTTTTCCTTCCGGATCAATTATCACTAATCCTCTCTGCGCCTGATATCCTTTTGTGTCCAGAAATCCATAATTTTTAGCTATTTCCTTTGTGTAGTCATCTATCAATGGTATTTTGCTTTTGCTCACTCTTGGCGAAGTATCACACCAGGCCTTATGTGAAAATACTGAATCTTCACTGATCCCAAAAACCTGTGCCCCCTCTTTTAAGAACTTGTCATAAGAACCCATCAAAGCTTCAATATCTGTTGCGCAGACAAATGTAAAATCTCCAGGGTAGAAGGTCAGAATGACCCATTTGCCTCTGTAATCCGATAGCTTAACCGTTTTTATTTCCTTTTTTTCCGGGAAATATGTATCTGATTTAAATTCCGGTGCTGCTTCTCCTATCTGTATCATATTTATCGGTTGAATATAAGAAAATGATATATTAATTTAATTATTCTGTAAAGCTAAATTAAATTTTAATATCCGATGAAATACCATCGAAAATCCACATTTTTTAAACAAATAGACCATTATATGTTTTGTTAATTCATGTTTATTTATAATTCTAATGCTACAACAAATTTATTTAGGTATACCTAATATAGTTTTAATGAAATTCAGAAACAACGAGGAGGATTATATCAAATCAATATATGCTTTTATAGAATCATTTGGGGAAGCAAATGAGAATTTAATCAGTGCCGACCTAAAAGTATCAATGCCAACCGTTTCAGAATATCTAAATAAACTTGAAAAAAGGAATATAATTAAAAAACTTAACAGAAAAATACTGTTAACCGGTTACGGGCATAATTTAGCACTTCCAATTGTTAGAAAACATAGAATATCTGAGGTTTTCGCTGTCAAAATGCTCGATGTTCCATGGGAAGAAAGCCATGATGCGGTGATGGATCTTGAACATACTATAAATGAAAACTATTTTAACAATCTTTTGAGGAATCTTGGAAATCCCCAAAAATGCCCACACGGAAATCCTATAAATCCAGGTAAATCAATTTTTGACATCAAGCTTGAAAATGCAAGTAATGGAAGTTATAAAATTTCAAGAATAACGTATGAAAATAAAAAATTGCTCCGTGAACTTGCAGACATGCAGATTTTGCCTGAATCATCCATAAAGGTGGTCATTGATGGAGAGCCAGTAATTATCAATGACAATGGTGAATTAAAAATTACAGGAAAAAACAAATCATCAATAAGAATAAAAAGTGATTGATTTGCATGAAAATTTTGAAATAAATAAAAACAAAATAAAGTCATATTTAAAATTTTTTGGCCCTGCGTGGCTTGTAATGATTGCCGATATGGATGCTTCTAGTACTATAGGTGCTGCAGAAACAGGTGTTCTATTTAAATATGGTTTAATATGGTTTATGCTTATCCTGATTATACCGCTATATATTGTTCAGGAAGTTTCAGGAAGAATTGGTATTGCCACTGGTTCTGGACTAGGCGATGTAATAAGAAAAAATTACAGCAGAAAAACAGCGCTTATTATGTCCTTTCCCATGGCATTAACTGATGTTATTACATATGTAATAGAATATGTTGGAATTGCAATAGGGCTGGAATTAATGGGAATGCCGGTGTTAATTTCATTGCCCATTATCTATATAATTCATTTATTTGTTGTATCAAAAAAAGAGTATAATACAACCGAAAGAATATTGATTCCGATCAGCCTTATTCTTATTGCTGCATTTGTTGCAGTATTATTTCTGCGTGGCCCGGTTAATTCCTCTCCATTTTACTTTGTTCCATCAACATCATATCTTTTCATTCTTGCTGTAAATGTTGGAGCTGTTATAATGCCATTTATGCTATTCTTCCAGGCTTCGGCAACTGCAAATAAGGTCGATGGTGTGCAAAAATCTGTAACAGAAAAACATAACATAAAAAAGCAGGCAATGCGTTCAATGAAAATGGAAACGTTTCTTGGAGCAACGGTTTCAGAATTGCTAATGGTGATTATTGAAATGGCCTTTTCCGGTGTGTCCACAACCACCAACTTTGCATCTCCTGTTCAATTATCCAGTGTCCTCGATGTAATAGCAGGATCTTTTTCGCCTTATTTATTTGGAATTGGATTGATTGCTGCTGGTTTCATTGCCCTTATTGTAATTTCACTGGGCAGTGCGTGGGGAATAGTGGAATCATTGGGCATTAAAAAAACCAATACATTCAAAGTATATGTTCTGGAAAGTTTGCCTGCAGTGGTTTTGGGCATGATTGTTCCTGCAACGTTACTGGTCAATACAGTATTGAACCTGCTTGTAATTTTTGTATTTGTTTTGATAGGCCCGGGGGTCATTATGGGCTTAATAGCAGGGAATAAAAAAATCATGGACATTTATACAAGCAAATTAAAATATAGAATTGTATACTGGATTAGCTTGATTTTTGTTGTGATGTTCGGTATTCTGGCACTTTATTAATGTGCCTATCTTTTGCCATCATCTTCTTTATCTGCCACTGCCTTCTTTGCTTTTTTGGTTTTTACTGTATTTGTCTTCAAAACACTCATGTTGTTTGATAAAAGATATCTGTATTTTTCCAGCAATGATTTAAAAATTTCATGTGAAGCGTTCATATTGTCTATTATATCCTTATCATTTTCTGCCCTTAATTGCATTGTCTTTATTCTCTGTTCATTATTATAATTTCTTAATTGCAATTCAGAATTTTCATTGACCTTTTTGTTATGCTCATTCAAAAGATTGTTATATTTGGTTCTAGTACCAGCGAGTTCTTCGTTCAGCGTTTTTAAATCCGCATTATTATTCCCTATTGTTTTATTCATTTCAAGTATTTGCTTTTCCAAAGTATTTATCTGGTCATTGGCATTTTTTAATTTGCCTGTTAAGCTAGCAACAATGGCCTTATTCTCATTATTAAGTGAAGATATTGAGTTTTGCATTGTATCCAACTTGTCAGCCAATATATTTATCTGCTGTGAATATTCTTCATTCAGGGCTCTTGCTTTTGATAGTTCATCATTAAGCATGTTTTCATTGTCAGAATATTTATCTAACTGGCCTCCTTGATTGGATATTTTATCATTAAGAGAACTATTTTCCTCCGTTAACTCTTCAATCTTTGAGTTTAAATTCGTTATAGACTCATTATTTGAATTTATGGTTTGTTTTAATTTGGCGATTTCGGTGTTTAATTCTTCTATTATCTTTTTTGCATTTGGCATAAAATGTTATTCCTTATGTAATATATAATACTTTTTATGAGGTTATTTGCCCAATTTTAACAGGAAATCCGAAATGTGTGAATTAAAGGAATTGTTATCATCAAGATAACAGGCATGCTGTCTTCCAACATTATAAAATTCAGCATTTTTATTGTATTTTATTAATAATTGATAATTATTTACAGGGGAAACCAGGTCATTTTTTCCCCACATTAACAACATGGGTTTATCGCCAATATTGCTGAGTTTGTTCTCATATTCTGAAACACCCACTGCCCCTGTCAGTATTAAAGCCTGGACCTTCTCAGGGTGATTAACGGCAAATCCAACAACGGCTTCGCCACCCATTGATGCTGCAAGTATTACTGTATTTTCCAGTTTCATGGCATCAACAAATGTATTTATAAATTCCGATAGGGAAATATTCATGTTTGATGATTTGCCGAAGCCAGGAAAATCAACGGATATAGCATGAAAATTTGCACTGGCTATTGCTTCAATGGTTCCGGTTTCATCAAATGTCCTGCAATTGAATCGAGCGCCATGAAAAAGAAGGACTGGTTTTCCCTCGCCAGCTTCAATATAGTGAATGTTCGCATCGCCAATGTTAATGAATCTGTCTTCCAACATAACACTCTAATAAGCATATCTTTATTAAAAGTTTCTCTAATGAAAATTTAAATGATTATATTCATAAAATTTATTGATTTATAAAAGAATAATGAGGGTTTGCTAAATAATATAAAAGTAGATGGATAATAATATATAAAATACTTATATAAAACTTATATATTTTTATCTGTTATATAAATTTTATGTATTATTTTGACATTTAAAAATATTATGTTAATCACGTTCTAAATCAAGAAATTACAGGATTTCTGTTTCATTTATTAAAAATTAACATTATCGATTTTAATATTTACCTACCTATAAAAAAATAAAATTTCGGCAATTGCCTTTTTTTTAAAAAAATTCGTAATAGAATTTAAATATAATAAAAAAATAAATAAATAATGACAGATAAAAAAAAGGAATTAGCTTTGTGGTTTAGTGAAATTGATAAGAATGATATAGATCTTGTTGGTGGAAAATCAGCAAATCTTGGGGAAATGGCAAATAATAGCAAGGTACCAATACCGGATGGTTTCTCCACGACGTCGACTGCATATAAAAATTTTATATCATATAATAATTTACAGGATAAAATTAATAAAATTTTGGAAAATCTCAATGTTGATAATTCTGAGGCACTTGTAAATGCAAGTAAAAATATTAGGAAAATTTTTAAGGAATCAAAATTCCAAAAGAACTTTGAGGATATAGTAAAAAAATATTATAATGAACTAATTACAAAACAGGGTAGTGTTTTTGTTGCTGTTAGATCATCTGCCACAGCCGAAGATTTGCCGGATGCAAGCTTTGCAGGTGAACAGGAAACATATTTAAATGTTAATTGTGAGGATGAAGTACTTAAAAAAATTAAGGAATGCTACGCGAGCCTTTTTACACCAAGGGCCATATATTACAGGGAAAAAAAACATTTCCCACACTTTGAAATATATCTTTCAACCACTATTCAAAAACAGATATTTTCTGAGGCCGCAGGTGTTATGTTCACCCTCGATGTTTCAAATGGGGATAAATCCAAAATAATTATAGAATCAAGCTATGGCCTTGGAGAATACATAGTTTCAGGGACCGTTACCCCTGATACATTTTATGTGGACAAGAATTCTCTTGAAATAGTAAAGAAAATGATATCCAATAAGGATAAAATGCTTAAATGTCTTGAAACCGGTGGTACAGAAGAACTGGTTGTTGATACAGAAATTGCAAGACAACAGTCATTGAACGATGATGAAATAAGGGAACTTGCAAGTTATGGAAAGGCATTGGAAGATCATTACAAACATGCGATGGATATTGAATGGGCAAAGGATTCCATAGACCATAAAATCTACGTTGTCCAGGGAAGAAGTGAAACAGTATGGAACGATAAAAACGGTGAGAAAAAAATGGAAGTTAATGTTGAAAATAATGGGGAAAATGAAGTTATATTGAAAGGTTTGCCGGCATCGCCAGGTTATGCGACAGGAAGTGTAAAAATTCTAATGGATCCATCTGAAATGGATAAAATTTCCAATGGAGAGATACTGGTTACAAAAATGACCGCACCTGATTGGGTTCCAATAATGGAAAAAGCAAAGGCAATAATTACCGATGAAGGCGGGCTTACATGCCATGCTGCAATAGTTTCCAGAGAACTAGGCGTTCCATGCCTTGTTGGAACATCATCATATGGAAAGAAGGCAACTGAAGTTTTAAAGGATGGCCAGTTAATAACTATTGATGCAAGAAATGGTGTTGTTTACTCCGGAGAAATCGATACAAATGAACAGGAAGAAACAATGCATTACCAGGAAAGCGACATAATTACTGGAACAAAAATTATGGTGAATATGGGTGAGCCATCACTGGCAAATAAAGTGGCAAAATTGCCATCCGACGGTATTGGGTTAATGAGGGAAGAATTTATATGGACAGAAATAGGCGAACATCCATTATCCTTAATAAAAAACAATAGGGGAGATTATTTTGTAAATAAATTATCTGATTATCTTGTAAAAGTATGCAGAGCATTTTCCCCGAGACCCGTTGTTCTTAGGTTCAGTGATTTTAAATCCGATGAATATAAAAACTTAAAGGGAGGGGGAGAATTTGAACCCACGGAAGATAATCCTCTACTGGGCTGGAGAGGTGCATCGAGATATTATGACCCTAAATACGAAAAAGCATTTGAACTTGAACTTAAAGCCGTTAAAAAAGCGAGAGAGGAAAATCTTCTGAGGAATCTCTGGATTATGATTCCTTTCACCAGAACAGTTGATGAACTTAAAAAAATCGTTAAAATCATGGAAGAAAATGGCCTTGAAAGAACAAAAGATTTCAAATTGTTTTTGATGGCCGAAATACCAAGCAATATCATACTGGCTGATAAATTCAATCCATATGTTGATGGATACTCAATAGGGTCAAATGACCTTACAATGCTTCTTCTTGGCTCGGATAGGAACAATGGAAAAATGAGTTCCATGTTTGATGAACGTGATCTTGCAGTGAAAAGGGCAATAAAGTATTTAATAAAAATAGCACATAGGGATGGCAAAATAGTATCCATTTGCGGGCAGGCACCTTCACAGTATGATGAGATTGTTGATTTTCTGGTAAGATCGGGAATAGATGACATATCAGTAAACCCAGACACAGTTACTCATGTGAGAAAACTTGTTGCCGGAGTGGAAAAAAGAATACAACTTGAGGCTGCCCTTGGAAAGGTTGAACTCGATAAGGATTGGGACCTTCTATAAATTTATTTAAAAATATTTTTTTGTTTAAGCTCATAATTTTTTCTTAAAATATATGCATAATTTTTTTTCTCAAAATTGATAATTGTATAATTTTTGTTAAATAATCTCTTGAATATATCACGGTATTTTATCTTTATATCAAGGGCAGTTTGCATATTATACCTCTTGATTCCCTGAAAATCGCTGAACACCTTCAGGCCTATAGTTTCTTCATCGTTAAAATCATCAAAATTCACTGTGTAATTTTCACAATCAAGACTGTTTATATATACAGGATCGTGGTAATTTTTATCATATGCATCATTTATATACCACTCTGCTACCAGCCTATCCGTTGGAAGGCCACTGTTCAGGCCATCGTTCATACTTCCATAGAAATTATCTAGATATGACCTTGAAAATGCACCAAGTTTATTGAGATTAAACTGTGCATTTGCACTCATCATGGGATCGAATGTCCACGCTATCAGGTTATAACCGTATTTCTGTGCATATTCTTTTTGCTTCATTTTCAATAAATATCCAACCCCAGAATGCTTTTTCCCGGATATAACGCCAGTCATATGGGAATACAGGTATACTATACCATTTCTGTATCCAGGATATGAAAAGCTCATTCCAACCATCTCTCCTTTGTCATAGGCGGCAAGAACAAAGCCTCCATGATATGCCATTGAATGTATTGTATCCTTAAAAGCGGATAAAGCATTGTTTGAGTTCCACGCAGATTTTATAACAGGCATAAAATTTTCTATTTCGTCAGAACTGGATATTTTTTCTATATTCATAGGCAAATCATGAGTACAATTAATCATATAAAAATTTTTAAATAAACAGTATTATATTTTTGATTAACAGAAAATTTAAAATTATAATAAATATATTTGCAATAATGAATGATTTAATAATTTTCATTGATTTTGATTACTTTTATGCCCAAGTTGAGGAAATATTCAATCCAGATTTAAAGGGAAAACCCGTTGTGGTCTGTGTTTATTCGGGTAGGACTGAAACCAGTGGTGCGGTTGCAACTTCAAACTATATTGCAAGGGAAATTGGAATTAAATCAGGTATGCCATTGCCAAATGCTTTAAAAATGGGAAAAGATAAGGCAGTATTTTTGCCAATAAGAAGGGACTTTTATAAGGATTTTTCTGATAAAGTTATGGAAATTATATCATCATTTTCCGATGTAATGGAAATTGCCAGTATAGATGAGGCATACATTGATGTTAGTGATAAATGCCATGACATCAGCGAGGCTGTTTCAATTGCTAGGGAGTTAAAACAGAAAATTTTCAAGGAAACTTCCCTTAGGGTATCCATAGGAGTATCTATAAACAAGGTTTTTGCAAAGATTCTGGGAGATATGGCAAAACCCGATGGTATTAAATGGATTGGGCAAGATGATGCGGATTCTTTTTTGCAGAGTTTAAAAATTAAACAGGTTCCAGGCATTGGAAATGTCTTATCAAGAAAATTAAATGAGGTGGGAGTTGATTTTTTAAGGGATATTAAAAACATAAAAAAGGAAGATCTTCTTAATATTCTTGGAAACTCCAAATATAAATACCTCATCGATATAATAAACAATAATTACAATGCGCCTGTGACTGGCAGGGTTAAAAAAAATTTTGGAAAATATGTGACATTGAACAAGGATACAAGGGATATCAATAGTATTAAACCATACTTAACGAAGGCCGTTGACCTGGCCTTTGATAAGGTTCCAGGAATACCTTCAGAGATAAGCGTTATTGCAATAACAGAGGATATAAGCATAATTTCAAGGTCATATACCGGAATGCGTATAGATAAAAAAAATGCCATGCAGATATCCACAAATTTATTAAATAAAATACTTGAAGACGATCCCAGAAATATCAGGAGAATTGGAATAAGACTGGGTAAATTGACAAAAAATGAAAGCCTGGATGATTTCTTTTAGGAAAAATTCATATCCAGAATTATATATCTATGATGCGTTGAGATATATATACATATATAATGCACTATTGAAAAATGAATTTAGGGATGAAATTCTAAAATCGTTGAAAAAACTAAATCACAATATATACGATGTAAGAATAGGCAAAAGCCATATTGAAATATCTTCATTTTCATTATTAAATAAAATAATTGCCAGATTATTTGGCAATAAATACAAAATTATCAATGTTGATTCGCTGAAGAATAATAAATTGCTGGAAAATGCTATAAAATATATATCCATGGAATATTACTGGGTTGCACATGAGATTCTGGAAAATATATGGCATGAAGCCACTGGTAAAATAAAGAATACTTACCAGTTTTTAATATTATTATGCGTGGCAAATATACATGAACAACGTGGCCATGATCAAACTGCAGAAATTGTAATCAATCGAGCCCTGAAAATAGATACAGAGGATACATTGAAATCTATAAATATCAAGATTTTAAAAAATATGGCAATTGATGGAAAATGGAACAATATCAACACATATTTTTTATCCCTGAATGCTTGAAAAATGATATTATTCATATGAATAATTTTTGCTTGATATTAATATTTACATTTTTTAAACAAAAATATATATAGAATGATATTGTATAGCATATTGCACATGAATAATATTATGGACAATTTTATAAGTATACCCAAGCAAAAGGAGGCGGAATTTTGGAATATAAACAAAATAGAACATATAAGATATTTATCAAATTATGGTAAACCGTTTAAAATTTTTTCTGATGAGGATGGTTTGCGTATACTTGATCGAATTAAATTTCGGGGGCATGGTGATAATATAAATGATTCCCCAATAGCTGATACCTCTGTGGATTTTCTTGGATTGAAAATGTCCGTTCCCATATATCTTGGAGATATGTCTTTCGGCGCATTAAGTGGAAATCCAAATATAGCCATAGCAAATGCAGCAGACATCTCAAAAACTCTTGCTGGAACTGGAGAAGGTGGAATTTTGCCAGAAATTAAAAACCTGAAACGCATATTTGTTCAATGGGCGTCGGCAAGATTTGGTGTTGATTATTACTCCATAAATTCCGGATCCGGGGTTGTCATAAAAATTGGGCAGGGGGCAAAACCAGGAATAGGGGGACATCTTCCCGGAACAAAGGTTACGGGTAAAATTTCACAGGCAAGGAGGATACCTGAAAATATTGAGGCAATTTCTCCTGCCCCACATCATGATATTTATTCCATAGAGGATCTATCACAGAGAATAGAAGCCCTTAAAATTATCACAAAAAAACCAGTATTTGTGAAGGTAGCGGCAACAAATTACATACCATACATTGTTACTGGAATTGCAAGGTCAGGCGCATCTGGTGTCATAATAGATGGACAAGGGGCAGGCACCGGTGCAACGCCGGAGGTCATACGGGACAACCTTGGCATACCTATTGAAATGGCTGTGGCATCATCACATGATATTCTGATAAAGGAACATCTAAGAAACAATTTCAAGATAATTGCGGCGGGAAGGGTGTCAAACTCCACCGACGCCGCAAAGTTATATGCCCTAGGGGCTGATATGGTTAGTATGGGCACAGGCATCCTAATTGCAATGGGATGCGTAATGGTTAAAAAATGTAATCTTGGATATTGCCCAACTGCATTGACGAATAAACTTGGGACAAACAAAATTTTTGACATTGAATTTGGCGTCAACAATATTGTCAATTTTATAAAGGGGTTCAGGCTTGAACTGGCGAATATACTGGAAAACCTAAATTTATCATCAATCAGTGAACTTATCGGAAGGAAAGATTTGTTGTATTCCGATGGCATATCGAAAAATACTTCAAATGTACTAAATATTAATTCAGTTAACGGAGGCAACACATATTACAAGCAATCTGAGTTCGAGTACAATACAAAATACCTGAATGAACTTATAAATAGGGGTGAAATCCCAATTACAAGCATGGGAAGCAATTCTCCTCCGGATGTGTCACTTCCATCAAGAATAATTGACTGGCTTAGAATTGACGGTGCACAGGTCACCAGGCCATCAATAGATCCCTATAGGGAAAATATAGACACCACCTTTTACCTGGGAAAAGGGAAAATTAAAATTTCAATGCCAGTAATATTTGATATATCGAATTCAACGGATGAAATAAAAAACGCAATCTCATGGGCATCCCAATTCACTGGTACCATGGTTATTGATAACAAAAAAACAGAAAAATATAGAAACGTTACCCTAGTAAAACACAATGGCATTTATAAATGGAATGATGTAATATATTCAGTTGACCGGGGAAATAATGATGTATCTGGCTATGTAATTGAAGATGCCTCATTCAACGAACTTTATATTTCGGAACTTGATAAAAAATTAAAGGAAGAAGGCCATAGATATGAAAGAGATATAATTCCCGTGATAGAGCATTTTAAAAATAGCGGGGATATTATAAAGTATATTGCAATTGGCGCTGATGCCATTATACTTCCATCAAAAATTTTTGAAATTGGCCTGGGCAACAACCATTCAAATTTGAATTTGAAGGCCCTTAATTTATTGCTTACGATAAAAAAGGAAATAGCATTAATATCGGGGGCAATGGGGGTATCGAATGTACAGTATTCACTGAGCGGTAACAGAGAGCTCCTCAGGGGTATAAACCTTGACAATGATATAGAAAATATAATTGGCATTACGGAGGCAGGGTCGTTATGAATTATTCCCCATCCAGCTGCGGATTATTTGGCATACTTAGAAAAGAAGACTCAGATAAAATAAAGGGCTCCAAGGTTGCAAAATCACTAGATATTATAAAATACCGGGGAAGTGATAAAGGTTCGGGATATGCATCATTTAACCTAAACCATAACAATTATTATTCAATAAAAACATTTTACAGGGGCAGTGAAGAGGAGCTGAGACATATTTTCACAGAAAAAAATATGGAAACCCTAGATTGTGTGGTAGAGGATTTCGGCAATATCAAAAGTTATTGTTTCAATATATCTCTTGATAACATAAATCATATTGATGAAATTAACGATGACCTATGGTTAAACAATAATGGAAGAGTATATAGTATTGGGAAATCGCTCAATGTATTCAAGGGAGTCGGATATCCCCTAGATGTTGCGGAACAGTATAACATATATGACAAATATGCTGATATGTGGCTTGCACATACACGACAACCAACAAATTCACCCGGAAATTACCCATACTGGTCGCACCCTTTTTCATCCTTTGATATTGCTATAGTTCACAATGGAGACATTAGTTCCTTTGGTTCCAACAGGGAATATTTGAAATCCCTGGGTATCAAAAGTTTTGTCGGCACTGACAGTGAGGTTATTGCTTATCTTTTCAGGGAATTATTGAAAAAATTTGATATTACAGATACAGTAAAGATACTTTCAAATTCAATTGATGACCCTGAAATAAAATACAAATACAGAGGATCTGTTCTGGATGGTCCATATACACTTATAATAAGTTATGAAGATAACGATGACCTTTATATGGTATGCCTTACTGACAATACCAAATTAAGACCGGTTATTCTTGGAGAGGATGAGCATAATTATTATATTGCAAGTGAGGAAAACCAAATAAGATTGATAAATGAGAATGCAAATGTATGGTCAATGGAACCGGGTTCATATTTTATTGCTTCAATGAAAAGGGGAATAATAAGCTCGGGGAGACAGGGAATAAGTGAAAGCACAACATATAATCCTGAAAAATATGATATTGACGCATTTGCAATAGATTACAATAAACTTGACCAAAGCATATTGAATACTGATAAGGACCATGTAATTGTTAAAAACGTTTTTGGGCATAGATATATTGGAATGGAATTTCCAGATAAAGGCAAAAAGCTGGATTTATATGGTTATTGCGGAAATTGCCTGATGAATTTGAACATAAACAATTACGTTAATGTTTATGGCAATGTGGCTGATGATTGCTGCGATGGAATGATAGGCGGGAAGGTTAAAATTCACGGTAATGCCGGTGATGTGCTTGCACAGGCATTTCAAAATGGTAGTATATACGTTAATGGTAGTGTGGGCAATAGGGCAGGCTTGCAAATGAGGGCATACACTAATTTTAAACCATACCTGATAATAAATGGGGGATTTGATGATTATCTTGGAGAATATATGTCGGGTGGAATTATTGTTTCATTTTCAAATACGGACCAGCTAATGGGAAAGTATATTGGAAGCGGCATGATAGGTGGGAAAATAATAATAAGAGGTAAAATAAATAAAAATAGGATTGGAATTCAAACGGACATGTTTATGAATAAAAACATTTTAAAATCTCTATATAATGAATCCTTAATTGACAGAAAATTTTATTCCAAAATGAAAGATAAAAATATAGTGGACATTCTTGAAAATATGCCTGAAGAGGGAAAAATCTATACAGATAAACTCTTCAACAAACATGAAATCCCATTTTATGAGTATAGAAATTTAAATAAAAATGAACAGGGTGAATTAAGGGATATTATAAAGGATTTTGATATAGAAATGGGAACCGATAATATGAAATATCTTCATAGTAAATTCACAATTATTACAGCAGGAAAATAGCAATTTTTTTATTTTTATGGAAAAATATATTTAATTTTTTCAAAAATTTTCAGCATAATGACAAAAAATATTTAGAAACGTATATTAAATGTGTATATATTTAATATTTATGCTGAATGATATTATTTGGTTGATTTCTTCAGATGCAACGTGGCTTAGCAATGGAAACAATGGATGGATGCTAACAGCAGCAACCCTGGTTGGTCTGCAAAGTGTGCCGGGACTCGCTCTCTATTATGCGGGGCTTACAAAAAGAAAATACATGGTAAATGCAATGATGATGGCTCTTTATGCCTTCGCTGCAGTTCTTATTATATGGGTAATAGCAGGCTATAATTTTGGTTTTGGCACTTCTAGTACTTTGGAAATTCATGGATTTTACATTTTCGGTTTGCCTTCACCGGCCATGGCCGGGTCATTTATTGGCGGACAGGCTATTGTGGGGCCACTAAAACAGGCTTTAACAATACCCAATGCTACGGTTATATTTTTCCAGTTTGTGTTTGCGGCAATAACTCCCGTATTACTTATGGGTGGAATTCTTGAGAGGATGAATTTCAAGGCATGGATGGTCTTTGTTCCTGTATGGTCACTGATTGTTTACAGTCCAGTAGCCTACTGGCTTTTCGCTGGTGGATGGTTGAACCAGCTTGGTGCCGTTGATTTCTCTGGTGGGTATGTTATACATGTGGACGCTGGTATAGGTGCTCTTGCCGCTGCCATGGCAATAGGGCCAAGGATCAGAGAAGAAATGCATATGAAGGCAAATAACCTTGCTCTGGTGATGCTTGGTATAGGTTTAATATGGCTTGGATGGGATGGTTTCAATGGTGGAGATCCTTATGGAAGTACGATAGATGCAGGTATAGCAATAATAAATACAAATGTTGCAACCGCAGTAAGCATGATTACATGGATGTTCATGGATATGAAATTCTTCAAAAAACCATCGTTGATAGGGGCAACCATAGGTGCTATCGCAGGTCTGGTTGGAATAACACCTGCGGCAGGATATGTTAACATTTATGGGGCCATGGCCATCGGAATAGCTACCGGCATTATACCATGGATATTTTTGTACAAAATTGAGCCAAAATTCAAGGTTGATGATACCCTAGGTGTGTTTTCCTCACATGCTGTTGCTGGTGTGGTTGGTGGCTTATTAACGGGGGTTCTGGCAGATCCGATTGTAACACAATACGTTGATCCGGGCCTCCGGGGTGCACTGTATGGAAACTTTTATCAGCTTGGCATACAGGCCTTTGCCGCTGTAATTGTAATAGTGTATGTATTTGGCATTACATATGGGCTTTTAAAATTAATAGGGGTGTTTATACCTTTGAGGGAATCCGAGCATAAACTGAAGATAGGCGATATGGCAATTCATGGTGAAAGTGGCCTTGATATGTCATATCCACCAGTGCGGGCGGAATATATGGAGGTTCCCGAAAAGGTAAAAAAGAATACAGAAGGGCAAGATATACAGAAATAATTTAGTTTCAAACCCTTATAGATAGACTCATCAATTTATAAAATAATTTTATAATTTTTTTAAAATATCAATATAATACATTAAATCATCAAAATCTCTAAGAATGTGGAGTATATCAATATTTATTGATTCCATCATGGTAAGAGCTCCAGAAAGGTTCTCATCATTTTCATCATCAAGTTTCTTATCGCTTAAACGATTATATTCATTGTTAACAATACCTTCTATTTTTGATCTGTATTCCTCAAGTTTTTTTTCCATTTCATTTTCAAATTCCTTGGTTTCTTTTTCCATTAATCTTTATTTATAAACTATATAAAATTTTTATGATTGTTCTACAGGTTTTCATTCATAATATATTCCAGCAAAACTATATTGAAAAATATAAAAAATACAACGGGTAAAATATACAACATACATTTGTTGATATATAAAAAATTAGATAATTAATATTCTTATAAAATTTTTAAAATTTATCACTCCATTACAGCTCCTTTGGCTGAGGAAGAAACCAATTTTGAATACTGGTTTAAAAGTCCAGTTTTATATCTTGGTTCAGGTTTTTTCCATTCACTTTTTCTTTTGTTAAGTTCATCCTCACTTATTAAAAGATTGATTTTTCCATTTTCTCCATCTATTTCCACAATATCATTTTCCTTTACAAGAGCTATTGGTCCACCATCCATCGCTTCAGGTGCCACATGGCCAATCATGATTCCTCTTGTTGCTCCGGAAAATCTTCCATCCGTTATCAATGCTACAGTTTCTCCAAGACCTTCGCCCACAATTTCTGATGTAACCGAAAGCATCTCTCTCATGCCAGGACCACCTTTAGGGCCTTCATATCTTATTATAACTGTATCCCCCGCTTTGATTTTCCTTTCCCTTATCGCTTTAAATGTTTCATCCTCAGAATTAAAAACTTTAGCAGGGCCTTTATGGTATTTCACTTTGGAAGCAGAAATTTTAAAAACGGATCCTTCCGGTGCTAGTGAACCCTTTAAAATTCTTATACCACCGGTTGAATTGATTGGGTGTTCAAAATCCATAATGACATTATTCAAATTCATTATTTTTATATCTTTTAAATTTTCCTTTATTGTTTTTCCTGTCACGGTAAGCTGGTCTCCATTTAAAATCCCATGTTCCATCAAAATCTTCATTAAAATTGGAACGCCCCCTATTTTATTCAGATCGGCCATAACATACTCACCAGATGGTTTCATATTCACAATTTCGGGTATTTTTTTCGATAATCTATCAAAATCATCAAGGTTTAATTTTATTTTTGCCTCATGTGCTATTGCCATCAAATGGAGAACGGCATTTGTTGATCCTCCAGAAGCCATCAGGACGGCTATTGCATTGTAAAATGATTCCTCTGTCAATATATCCCTTGGCTTTAAATCGGTTTCTATTAAATCCATAATGGTTTTACCCGTTTCATATGCATATTTAGCCTTTGCACCGTCAACTGCTGGAGGAGAAGCACTTCCAGGTAGGGCAAGACCGAGAACCTCAGTCATCATTGCCATGGTATTTGCAGTATATAAGCCTCCACATGAGCCAACGGTTGGAACAGCATTGTCTTCCATGAGTTTCAATTCTGGAAGGGTCATTAAGCCATTCATGTATGATCCAACTGCTTCAAATAAATCCCCTACGGCTATCTGTTTACCATGATAATATCCCGGAAGTGTTGTACCACTGTACATAACTAATGAAGGCAAATTCATCCTTGCCATTGCCATCATCATTCCTGGAGATGTTTTATCACATCCGGATAGGGCAGCAAAACCATCATAATTGTGTGCATTTACAGTCAATTCAACAGTATTTGCGATCATTTCCCTGCTTACAAGAGAATATTTCATGCCCTCGGTGCCCATTGCAATCCCGTCAATAACCACTGGGGTGGTAAATAATCTTGGCGTGCCGTTTTTATTCCTTATCCCCTCTTTCGTGCGCTCTGCAAGGGATAAAACGTGAATGTTGCATGGCCCTGCTTCATTCCATGCAGCTGCGATTCCGACCAGGTAATTTTCTAGGTCTTTATCATTCAAACCCATTGCTTTCATGTAGGATCTATTTGGTGACCTTTCAGGTCCACTGTATGTTGTATCTGATCTTTTCATATTATCCCAATGTTTTATAATATTTAATTTTTTTTAAAATATTGTGGAATTTGTCCGACATAACCGTACAAATTAATGAAAAAACACAAAAATAATATATCATCTTTAAAATATACCGATTGATGTTTTCATTAAGTTACAGGAAAACAATGCATAAACTAATACAGTATTTAAAAAATAGTTTAAAGACCAACAATTATGAAAAATTAGCCACTTTCATAGAAAATAACATAGATGACATCAGGAAAACATATAATGATGATATTAAGAAAGAGATATATGAATACCTGAAGGATACCACCATCCCGGAAAGAGTTTATGACATTATCAGAGCCATAGACCCGGAAAATTATATAGTTTATCTGTACAATTTAAGGAAATTTTACGAAAAAAATAATGCCTTAGATTTTATGGAATATGTAAAGAATAAGCCATTCATGCTTGAAAATGAAGAAATAAAAAAATATTTTTCCGATTTGATTATCAACATGAACTTATTTTCAAAAATATATTATTCATCCCATGCAAACATCTATAATGAGGGGGATGTAAACGAATACATATCAAATTTTTATCATTTTGACGACATGAAAAAGGTTATCGATAATTACGTTTCACTGGGCAATTATAATGTTGCGGAAAAAATATTAAAAAAATGCATTGAAATAAAAAATGATGTTAACTGTTACTATTATCTGACCGATATATATGAAATTGCAGGAGAAAAAAGCCTAATGGAGAAATCGGTAAATAAAGTGATACATATAAATAAGGAAAAACCAAATAAAAAAATAGCCGAATATTTGTATTATCTGGGGAAATATAAACAAAGTATTGAATATATGGACATAACGGATAACACAAATTCCAGGCTTGGTTATGCTTATTATTACTCAGGGAATTATGAAAATGCCCTCGTTATCTTTAAAAATATATATTATAATACTGATAAAAATGTTCTGGATACGATAATAGATATAGAGTATAAAATAGGAGATTATGGGGCTGTTATCTCTTACATAAATGCCCACGAAAATCATGATGATAAAAAATTGTTATTGTATAAAATTGAGGGGGAAATAAAATTATATATGTTTATAGAAGCTGAATATGACCTTAAAAGATATACAAAATTATACGGGACCGATTACCAACTATTGAACCTTGAATTGTTATATTACCGGGAGAATCACGATGAGGATAACGAGTATAAAATAGCGGAGAAAATAATGGCCCTGGGAATTTTAAATGGTACAGACCTCGACATTATAGTAAATTATCTTTATAAAAATGAAAAATATCAGGAATTGAATCAATTTATCAAAAATAATAATGTATATGACAAATATAAGGCTCAATTTGCGGCAAGCTTAATATTTACAAAAAATTTTGAGGATGCCTGCAATATAATGAAAGAAGACAGGACTCTTCTTAACAGCAGATATATTCTTGATTCCATATTTGAGATGGTCCGTGATGATGATAGTTTATCCATATTTGAAAAACTTGATTACAGTAATTCCCTTCTGGAAATAATAATTTCTTACATACGTGGTATTGAACCAGACAATGCGGAGATGCACGTATCTGATATTATTAAAACGGGGTCAATAGCGTGTGCATATGTTCTGTCTATGAATGGCTATAATTTTATAAATAATAGGCACGAGGCATATGTTGATGACATTCTGGAAAGGGAAAATTTTGAAAACGTAAGAATAATCATTAAAAATATAAAGAATATTTATAAAAACCAGATAAAAAACGACATGAAGGATTCAACATTCTTTATGTACCCATTGAGCTATGCCATGGTAAACAAGGGATTATATAACATTGCCGAGAAAAATTTAACGGAATTGTCTGATAAAAATCCAGATCCTTATTTTTATTATTTGCTTGCGCTTATATATTTTTACAAAAATGATTACAGTGAATCAAAAAAGTATATTGATGAAGCACTTGATGTATTGACAAATGCACGATTTTTATCACTAAAAATAATTTTAAATTTAAGGGAAAATGAAAATGTGAGGAATATTTTTACAAAAATTATTGATTATAAATTGTATTCTGCGTTTAAATATGTATATGATATTATGGTGGAAACAAAATATTTTCTGTCAAATGAAGGCATTGCACTGGTAAACAGCAATGAAATAAATGATATAAATTTTTATAGAATAGGGCGTTATATTAATTCCGATTATATAGAGAAATTAAAATATTCGGCAAGGATAATTAAATTCAATAACAGAACTATGGATGACCTTATCAATCACTATTACCTTCTTTTAGAAAAAAATGATATTAGCGGAATCGAATTTCTTCAGCATTTAAAAATAAAAAATGATGTTATATACTCCTTGATTGGAAACTATTATTTCAATAATAAATTCTTTATTGAAGCAAGCGTTAATTATATAAATTCATATTTAAGATCGGAAAAGAAAGAGATCCCAGATAATCTTGGCAAAATATTATCGGATGAAAATATTTTCAATTCTGTAATTGAAAACAAAGGGAAAAATAATTTTTATTCCATTGTGCTTTTTTACTTGAAAAAGGATTATTCATCAATAGATTCATATATAGATAAAACAAATTTGGATAACAGAAAAAGTTTTGAATTTATCATAAATAATCTCTGGTCAAAAAACGGAATCAAATCAAAAATACTGAAACTTTTCAATGAAGTGAAGGACAGCGTTTTGGGGGAGATAATACGCTCAAAACTTGATATTGATGAGGATTATGATTTGGAAAAAAACATTTTGCATACATTACATAATTCAAATCCAGATAATATAAAAATAATTATTCAACTTGCAGAAACACTTAACAAAAATCAGGAAAGGGAGGATGCCATGGAATTTTTAAAATCCGCATTTTACAAAATTAAGGAAAAGATTTTATTTGACAGACTTCTGGAATTATATTACAACTCAAAAAATTATGAGGCTATAATAAATATACATAAAAAATATTTAAAATTCATTGACCAGGACAATATAAAATATATTTTTTATTCATTGATAAAATTATTTAAATATCAGGATGTGGCTATTTTTGAAAATAAATTTATAAAGATAGTTGATTCAAACCTGAAGGAAAATATAAAATTTAAATTGAGGTCAGCGTTTAAATTTAAAAATACACTCACATATGCTAAAAAACTTTTTAAAACAGAATTTGAACAGAACAAGCTGCTGAATCCCGATGAGGCAGAAAGTTTATTGCCAGAATACTATGTTAAACACGTCTTTAATTTTATCTGGTCAAGGGAGCCGTATACTTTTATAGATAAATATGCTTATAATGATATGTCTATAGATGTACTAAAAAAATTATACGATATGGGATATACTGAACTGAATAAACTAAAGATAAACCAGATATTCAATGTATTGAACGATGTAATAAAATCAAAAAATTTCTATTTATTCATAAATATGGCAATAAATAATCTTGCTTATATCAAGAACAAAAAAAATTATGGCAACATTTTAAAATTTATAAATAAGAAAATGAATAATCCTATAGAAATAGTATGCAACTTTAATATAGGGTTGATTGATGCCATAAATATAATAAATATTGTTGGAGAGGAAAATTAAAATGATGTATAGCAGATTTAATGAACAAAATGATATTTTCATTGCTGTTGTTGTCCTTACTATTGCTTTTACCCTTCTTTTAAATGGCGGATTATTTCGTATAAATCCATCATCATTGCCAATATATGCAATTACGGCCTTTGCCGTTACAGTAACTGCCTTTTTACTGCATGAACTGGCACATAGAACGGTAGCCAGGCGACTTGGAGCTGTTGCATATTTCAAATTATGGAAAATGGGGATATTACTTGCTCTATTGACATCCTTGTTCGGCTTTATATTCGCCGCTCCGGGGGCAGTCGAATTTGCAGGATTGTATGACAATAAAAGCGAGGGAAAAATTGCACTTGCTGGCCCATTGACAAATATTGTCCTTGGTGGTATATTCTATATAATTTATCTGCTTTTCAACACAGGGGTAGCAGGATTTATGCTGTATTATATTGCCATTTTAAATTTATGGTTTGCCCTGTTCAATTTATTGCCAATGCCCCCATTGGATGGGAGCAAGGTATTTTACTGGAACAGCAAAATATTTGCAGGTATATTTGTATTTGCAATTATTCTAAATGTTGTTGATGGTTTTATTCCATCATTTTTTGGAATTTAGAAATATCCTCATATCAATAGATACCCTAATGTATTAATAAATGTATTTAAATACACTTTAACAATTATATTATTGCAGTTAATAAATCTAAAACTGGTGAAAAAAATGGGAATATTTGTGGATGATTTACCATTGGAGCTGTTCACAATGGCGCTTGTTATGGTTTTATCCCTGTATATTACTGCAAATGGTTTTCTAAAATATAAAAAAAACAGGAATTCAAACCCTGAACAGACCATGAGGGAGGGAGGCCTTCCCCTGGGAATAATGGCTATAGTGATTCTGGTACTGGCTATCTATGGAGAATTTAGGTGGCCACTTCCAGGAAGTTACAATATACTATTCTATGATCCGTACATTCTCTTTGGAACAATAGTACTGATGATGGCAATTTCACTCTGGTTAAAGCAGAAACTTCAATATGCTGGTTTCCTGGCATTATTTTCAGGTCTTATAACCATCTTCTATGGGTCGAATGGATACATTGATAAAATGACATCCGAGCCGCTCGCAATGTTTGGATTGTATATTGCATTTGGGCTTACTGGAGTCTTTACCTATCCCGCAACCCTCATGTTTGATGGTGCCGAAAATGGGAAATCAACTGGCAATGTCTGGGTAATTATTTTGGTCATATTCTGGTTGGGCCTTGTTGTATCATCTGTTCTTGCGGCTATGATAGGGCTTGAGGCGGTACCCGCACATCTACTACATCCACCATAAACTTTTTTAATAATTTTTAATAAAACATTTTTACTCTTTTATGGCGGTCAATAGAAAAGGTATACCAGTAAATAAATTTTTCATAAAAATATTTTTAAATCCCGTATCGTTGCATATTGATTTTATTTTATTTCTATCCGATTTCAATATGCTGTTTACCATAAAGGAATAGCCCTTGTTTATGATTGAGCCCTCGAACAAAAGAATCCTCGAATATAAATAAAATCCAATTTTAATAGGAAACCTCACAGGACGTGCAGTATCAGCAAGTACAAGTTTTCCACCCGGCTTCAAGACTCTGAATGCCTCAAGAAAAAATTTTTCCCTGCTGTCAAAGTTTCTCAATGCCATGGAATTTGTAACTACATCAAAGGTATTGTCATCATATTGAAGCTGCATTGCATCTCCTATTTCAAAATCAATTTTAAAATTCTTTTCTTCCGCATGTTTTTTGGCAATGTCAAGCATTCTATTACTTAAATCTATGCCTGTTATCTCAATGTTTTTATTGCTTATTTTAGCAAGGGACATTATATCAAATGCGAAGTCCCCCGTTCCGGTTGCCACATCAAGAAGTGAGTAGGTTTTTATGTCTAAAATGGCATATTTTGCTGCCTGCCTTCTCCATATTCTATCTATACCAAAACTGAAAAAATCATTAACCTCTTCATATTCTGGAGCAATTTCATTGAATATTTCGATATCCTCCTTTGACATTATACCATTATTTGTTATTCAATATTTAAGTTTTTATAATATTACATTTTTAAAATTATAAGCGTACAGATAAATAATATGATATCCCGAATTGAGTTCCTATATAAACATTATAATATAAACAAAAGAATCAAAGAAAAGATGAAATTAAACAATAAGAAAATAAAATAAAGATTATATATTGTTAATCAATTATCGGAAAGGAGTGATTAAAATAAATAATAAAGATACATGTACTTCATGCGGTATAGGACTTGTAGAAGTTGGATATTCCATTTTCCTATGCCCTAATTGCGGGGAAGAAATGATTGGAAGGTGCAAGCAGTGCAGAGAACATTCAACTGATTATGTATGCCCAAAATGTGAATTTATGGGGCCGTGATTAAAATGGGGGATGTAATGGTTTTATTGAGAGTTTTGCCAACATCGGTTGATGTCGATATGGACCTTTTGGATAAAAATATAGAAAATAAGATAAGGGATATTTGTAGGATTAACAGTGTTAACCAAGAGGAAATTGGATTTGGGTTGAAAGCATTGATGTTGCAGATAATAATTCCTGATGAGGAAGGGAAAATAGACAAGGTTGAAAGTGCTATCAGCTCCATTGAAGATGTAAGCCAGGTTGATACAAGAGATATTTCATTAATCTAAAATGCTCCATTTAATATTGCTCATTTTTTATATAATTCTGCTCATACTTGTATCTGCAGGTTTTTTATTTATTGAATTTCATAAAAATATAGATGAATCCACGGGGGAAAATTATGAACCTGAAACACTGGTTATGGTTCCATGCCGTGGATTGGATTATTCACTGGAAAACAATTTAAAATCAATTAAAAATCAGAATTACCATAAATACAGGATGGTATGCATAGTTGATAACAAGGAAGACCCGGCGCTTGATATAATAAAAAAACTCAAGATCGATTATATTTTATCCAATTACCAGTGCAAAAAATGCAGCGGGAAGGTAAAAGCCCTTTGCAGTGCAATGAATGAATTGAATGATTTTCCAGTTTATGTTATAGCTGATTCAGATATTCTGGTTAATGGGCACTGGTTAGCCGATCTTGTTAAACCATTAAAGATGGATAATATTGGATTGTCCACTACATTCCCATATTTTAAACCAAAAAATGGATTCTGGAGCAAGGTAAAGGAAATATGGGGATTTGTCGGCATGGGGTTGATGGAATCAAAATTGACAAGATTCGGCTGGGGTGGTTCACTTGCATTTAAAAAATCACTTATCTCTGATAAATTTGATTTCTTCAGTGAACATATTTCTGATGACACGGCCATGACCAAAATATGCAAAAATAAAAAACTTGACATTGCATATGTTAAGAACTCCATGCCAATTGTCAATTCCCCGGAAAAATTTTCAGAGTTTTTTGAATGGGCAAACAGACAGACCGCCTTATCCATCTCAGCTTCCAAAAAAATATTTTATTATGGAATATTATTCTATATATCGTATATGTTTATTTTCTTCTCTGCCATTTTTATGGGAATTTTTTACAATTATTTATTTTTTATTTTCCTGGTCCCCTCAATAATATACGTGGCCAATATACTGAAAAGGCTTGATAAAATAAAATTCGATAGTATTATAGGGGCAATACTCCTGCCCTTCATATATATCATAAATCTATTAATTGCCAATCATATGAAAAATATACAATGGCGTGGCAGAACATACAATATCGAGGATAAAGATTTATTATAAGGGGTATAATATCACATAATGAATTTAAAATTATTTGGTACAAATGGAATAAGAGGGATTCCAAATGAGGATTTAACAACGGATTTCTCAATGAATGTTGGAAAGGCTATTTCAACATTTTTTTATACCGAAAAAATAGCAATAGCCAGGGATACAAGAATAAGCGGCGATATGATTTTAACATCAGTTGTTTCTGGAGTTAACTCCACCGGAACCGATATGGTTTATCTAGGCATATTGCCAACGCCTGCGCTCCAGTATTACTGCAAAATACATAAAATTCCAGGTATTATGATTACAGCCTCACATAACCCTCCACAATACAATGGCATAAAAGCAATTGACGAAGATGGAACTGAGATCGATGAAGAAAAGGAGGCAAAAATTGAGGATATAATATTCAACAAAAAATTCAGAACCGTTCCATGGGAAATAGTTGGACAATTTTATGAAGACAATACCGCAGTAAATCTATATGTAAATAATATTCTTAAAAGAATAGATTATAAAAAAATTCAGGATAAAAAACTAAAAGTTGCAATTGACACGGGCAATGGCGCCTCTTATTTTACCAGCCCATTGTTGTTATCAAGGTTAAATTGCCGCATTGTCACCCTAAATGCAAATCCAGATGGAAAATTTAGCTCCAGAAATTCTGAACCAAAACCGGAAAATCTAGGGGATTTAATAAACCTAATGAGGTCTGGCAATTTTGACATTGGTGTTGCACATGATGGCGATGCTGATAGATGCGTATTTATAGATGAAAATGGAGATTATATAGATGGAGATAAAAGCCTGGCATTAATTGCAAAATATACAATAAATGAAAATGACACTGTTGTAACCCCAATTAGCAGTTCGGATGCACTGAATGACATATGCCTTGAAAAGGAAGCGAAACTTGTTATTACAAGGGTGGGAGCCCCAATAGTTGCAAGGGCAATGATAGAAAACCATGCAACAATAGGTGGAGAGGAGAATGGTGGTGTTATATATGGAAAGCATCAGTACTGCAGGGATGGAGCCATGACTATGGGTCTTATGCTCAACCTTTTATCAAGAGAAAATAAAAAACTAAGCGAACTGCTGGGGGAAATTCCGGATTACAAGATGGTAAAAACTTCGGTTAAAAGGAATAAAGAATGGGCAGAAATTAAAGACATTATTACGGACAAATTCGGGAAAAATAAAATGAATTTCCTTGATGGCATAAAAATATATGAGGATGGAGGGTGGGTACTCATAAGGCCATCTGGAACTGAAAAGATAATAAGAATATTTTCTGAATCAAAGAATCAGGAAATAGCAGAGGAATTGAATAAAAAATATTATAATTTTTTAAATAACCTATAAATTTTTATACATATCAAAAAATCTCGTTATTGCATTTATATTGCCTGCAAGGCCAAACCATATTAAAAGTACGCCCGTGGCATATATTTTAATACCGTATATTGAAAGATGAGCGGTTATGAATAGCTGTATTATGATGAATACTATTATAAAAACAAGCCGGTCTGCCCTTCCAGCAATTCCCGAATAGTTTCTTTTGAGGCCAAGTGCCTGTGATTGTGTGCCCATATAACTTGTTAACAATATGCCAAGTATGGCAAATATGCCAAGGTAGACATTTCCAAATAGAGAGAACATCATCCCGGCAATTATGAAAATGTCCGAATAGCGATCGAAAACATGGTCTATGAGGTCTCCCCGCTTGGATGAAATATTTTTCATCCTGGCAATTTTGCCATCAAGTGCATCAAACAATGCTGATAGGATAATAAATATAAGGGAAAGCAAAAGCAAATATTTACTGTAGAATGATATATAGTAAAAGAGCCCGGTTAGCCCGGCAAAAATCAGGGACATAACAGATATGGCATTCGGATTGAATTTTGCCATTTTTTTTGAAATTGGAATCAGGATCTTATCCGCCTGACCTCTATATGAATCCAGAACCATATTTATAGATTAAATAGTGGTTATTAAATTGTTGTTTTTCCAGTTTTCTTAACCTTATGCCATACTCTTTTTGCCCCTGTTATCTCAAGAATAAATGTATACGTTGAAATTATTGCATTCACTGCAAGATACATATATATCAATGGCAAATAAATTATATTATTCTTTTTCTTAATAATGACAAGAATGAAAGCTGCAAGGTATACAGCCAGGCCAATCAGCAACAGTGAAATGAAGTATGTTCTCATTGAGTGAACGAATGGATTGTAAAAATTCAATAATGATATGTAAAAAGATCCGAAGAACATGATGCCAGAAAACGACGGCGCAAGAACAATCATCAGGGCATCAAAATCACTGAATTTGCTCAGTGATTTTTTGGAATGTAAAAATACCTGGTGATATCCTCTTAAC
This sequence comes from Thermoplasmata archaeon, assembly GCA_021835025.1. GTDB lineage: Archaea > Thermoplasmatota > Thermoplasmata > Thermoplasmatales > Thermoplasmataceae > Acidiplasma. Next base: position 38,671 of record JAKBQY010000057.1, read on the forward strand.
CATCTTGTTCTCTGTTTGAAATATTCATTAAATGAAGCTGGTGTTTCTTGATAAACCTTTGCACTTGGGATGTAAACAGATTTATATCTTCCATTTGATATTCTAATTGAACTTTCAAGATCTTCAGTTAGAAATTTTTCATCCCACCCATTTATATTTTTAATAACGTGCCTTTTAAAATATTGATTTGAGCCAGCAACGGGAACAAATAGGTTTAAGTGCATTCTTCCTATCATTGATACCTTCACAAGTATCTCGTCTATAACAGCGAGCCTTGTGAATATATTTTCTGTTCTGTTAATATAGGTATTATATCCCTGCACAACATCAGCATTGTAATAATTCATTCCCATTATCGCATTTTCAAGTGTTTTTTTTGGCAGGTAAGTATCTGCATCATAGGTTGCAATAATGTCACCGTGGGATTTTGTAAATGCGTAATTCAATGCTGAGGCTTTACTTCTTCCATCTGGTCTGTTGTATACCTTGATTCTTCCATCCTTTAGTTCATATTCCTTTGCATTTTTAAATGTATTATCAATTGAATTGTCAACAACAACAAATAATTCTATATTCCTGTATGTCTGGTTGAGTATTGATTCTATGCATCTTGAAATTACATTTTCCTCATCCTTTGCAGGAACAAAAATGCTTACAAGTGGATGATACGCAATTGAGGTATTGCTGTATTTTTCACCAATATCAGCGAAGTTTATATCATACTTTTTGAAATCTTTATATCCAAAAAAAAGTATGGGAAATTGGTATATTGAATATACCAGTCCAATTATAATTAATAGCAGGCCTATTATTTGCAATATATCCATTGATGTGTAATTTTCTTGTTGTATTTAAATTCTTTTTTTATCATTAACAAAATTAAAATATTGCGTTTCCATATAAAAGGATGATCCCAAGGGTAATGACTGTGGCAAGCACTGATTCTGGTGGTGGCGCAGGGGTTATGGCAGATCTCAAAACATTCACAGCAATGAAGGTTTTTGGAACTGCAGTAATCGTTTCATTAACTGCACAGAACAGTGTTTCCGTTAAATCCATATATGAATTGCCCCCTGATTTTATAAATGACCAGTTTGATGAAATACTGGATGATATAGGCACCGATTCCGCAAAAACGGGAATGCTTTATTCGTCCGGCATAATAAATGATGTTGCCAGTAAATTTACCCAGTATGGGGTAAAAAATATAGTTGTTGACCCCGTAATGGTTTCAAAAACTAATGTAAGGCTTTTAAAGGAAGATGCCATAGAATCAATGGTAAATAAACTTATGAAAATTTCATATTTGATAACGCCAAATATACCTGAGGCCCAGGTTCTATCTGGAATTAAAATTCATGGCAGGGAAGATATTAAATTGGCTGCAAAATTGATTAATGAAAAAATAGGGACAAATGTATTGATCAAAGGTGGACATTATCATTCATATTATTCAGATGACCTGCTTTACAATGGCCAGGAATTTTTTGATTTCAAAAGTAAAAGGATAAATACAAAAAATACCCATGGAACTGGAGATACATTATCCTCATCCATTGCATCATACCTGGCACATGGATATAACCTGAATGAATCTATTAAACTGGCGAAAAATTATATTGAAGGAGCCATAAAAAATTCCTTTTCCATGGGTAAAGGATATGGCCCATTAAACCATTTCTGGGTGATAAAATGATGGGAAAAATATCTAGAGATTTTTTCGAAAAAAATATAATAAATAAGATTGGCAAGGAAAGAGATGAAGTTGTTGTCAAACCCGAAAATGGAGTTGATGTTGGGATAATAAAAATAGGAAACAAATATCTGGCAGTTACCACTGATCCACTTTATATAGACAGAACATTCGGATTTGAGAAGGCAGCATGGTTTGCATTTCACATTTTACTTACAGATTTGTATACATCCGGTATAAGGGCCGATTATATGAGCATTGATTTGAACTTGCCCCTGAGCATTTCTGATGATGATTTCAATAAAATATGGAATGTTATAAACGAGGAATCAAAAAAATACAATATGGAAATTGTCACAGGCCATACAGCGAGATATGCCAATACCGATTATCCAATGCTTGGCGGGGTAACACTTCTAGGAATTGGGGATGACTATATTACAACCAGGGATGCAAAGGTAGGTGACAAGATAATTATGACAAAAACCTGTGCACTTGAAGCTTCCTGCATTCTATCGTACACATTTCCTGATTATATAAAATCAGAACTTGGCCAGGAAACATTCAATGCACTGGCCGATTTATTTTACAACATGACCTGCATAAGGGAGGAGGAACTGGCCATAGACTACGGAATAAAGAAACGTATTACGTCGATGCACGACTCCACTGAAGGTGGTCTGTTGAATTCTATATATGAAATTGGGGTGGCTTCTAATAATGGACTTTCCATTAACAGAGATGATATAATAATAGATGAACCTGTTAAAAAAGTATGCAAACTTTTTGGCATTGATCCATTGAGATCCATAAGTGAGGGGACTCTCATCATTACAGTCAATGAAAAATATGCACAGGATTTTTTGAAAATACTGAATGAAAATAATATAAAATCCAGGATAATTGGCGAAATCAGGGACAAATCATTTGGAATTAAAATTTTTGATAATGGAGTTTACAGAGATATCAAGCCAGAAAGCGACCAGTTCTGGGGAGCTATATCTGATGGGATAAATAAGGGGCTGTCATGAATCTTAAGGGACTCTACCTGGTGACACCGGATTACACCGATGATGCCATATTTGAAAAAGCAAGGATATCCATAGAAAATGGGGCATCCATACTTCAGTATAGAGATAAATCAAATAACTATGCAAGAAAGATATATGCGGGCAAAAAATTCAGAAAAATCACTGATGAGTACAATATACCCTTGATTGTTGACGATGACCCTGTATTAATGGACATAATAAACGCAGATGGTGTCCACATAGGCAAGGACGATATACCTTTTGATTATATTAAAGGGAAATATCCTGGCAGTATAATTGGAGTATCAACATATGGTGACATCGAGAAAGCAAAGGAATATGAAAGAGCCGGAGCAGATTACGTTGCTTTTGGATCGTTTTTCAACACCGAAACCAAGAAGGATGCCACATTATGCGATATAAATATTCTAAATACTGTGAATGATATAAAAATTCCAGTATTTGTAATTGGTGGAATCAATTTAAACAATGTTGAAGAACTCTTAAAATATAAAATATCTGGCATTGCAGTGGTATCATCCATATTTTCTGCAGAAGATCCAGCAAAATCAACACAATTGTATATAAATAAATTAAAACAGTACAATAAAATATAAACAAAAAATAAAATAAATGTAACATATAACACAGTGATAAAATATGAAGATAGAACAGGCATTAATAACCCAACTTATGATATTATTAAATATAAAAAATGGAAAAAATCGCCCTTCTGAAATCTCTAAAGAACTCGATATAACACTGCAAGGGGTTGTTTATCATTTAAAAATACTCAGGGGAAAAAGGTACATTGATGATAATAATAAAATCACAAAAAGTGGATTTGATTTTCTTTATAATGGATTGAACAACATTGAAAATTTTGTCCATTCCAGTTTGATAAATATTGATGCCTCACTGATCTGGGAAAGCATTTCGGATGATGATACAAATGGGGGTGATAGGCTTTATTTATATATGCAGGATGGCTATCTGCATTCAACAAAAAGTGTAAAAAAAGTGGCTTCTGGCAGGTCGATTAAAACTACCAAAAAAAACCAATGTGCAGGCGTCACCGATGTAAATGGAATAATACAGGTGAATTCCGCTAAAATTACTGTGCTTTTACTCGAAAATATTGAAAAAATAGATAAAATATATGAATATGGAAACAATGTGAATGAAAAAATTAATAATATCAATTATGATTTCATTGGAATAGTGGGAGAATTGGCCAGGATAATCACAAAAAATATAAAAATAGATGTAAAATTTGAATATGCTGCCATAGAATCAAGTTTTGAAGCAGCCAAACGTGGGTTCAGTTCCCTTGTTCTCATTTCCGATAGATTGTTTCATTTTGCCTTGAATAACATTAAGGAATTGCAGACAAAAAATCCGGAAATAGAGATAAATTTTATTCATGTTTGAAAATATATAAACATAAATATAATAATATAATTATTCATATATCGAATTAGTCCTCCATATATTTATTAAATAAATCTTATAAAACTATTTTTTATTATTTTAAAAAATATTTAAATATGACTTCAATATTAACTGAAAGTAAAGAGGTGTAAAAAAAATGGAGGACGATGAAAGTGGTAGTAGGGGTGCACATAATAGCGGATTTATATGGTGTAGATGCTGGATTAATATCTAGTTCCGACAGCATATCCCCAGTTATGGAAAATGCAATAAAGGCAGGTAATTTAACAAAAATATCATCACAGTATTATCAATTTCGGCCTATGGGTGCCAGTGGAATAGCATTGCTTGCTGAATCCCATCTCTCATTTCATACATGGCCCGAATATGGACTTGTGACCCTTGATATATATACATGTGGCGATAGGAGTAACGCCGATAAAGCTTTTAATTATATTTTGAATGTATTGAATCCCACAAGTATAGAATACAAAAAACTTGAAAGGGGATCAAAAGTGGAGGACAATGTAACTATTGAAAATCCGCAGATGATGCTGTAATAAATGTTTAAAAGAGTATTTTTAATTGTTTCATTTATTTATTTATCAATAATTGATATTTTTATTTATATTAATAACATTGCATTTATTCATAATTTGCTGTTAATACCTGATATAATTGTATCCATTATATCCATATATTTTGCCAGTGATGTATTTCTTGATGTTGCGTCTGATTTTGGAAACAGGATATCGATATCCTCAAGGTCTGTGGGCATTTTTATTGTGGGCTTTGCCGCGATTTTTGATGAAATTTCAATGTCATTAATGGCTGCAATCCAGGGATACGGGGCAATCAGTTTTGGCGCAATACAGGGATCAAATACTATATCATTATTGGCATTTTTTATAATTATACCATTATACTTCAGATCTGGTATATCTAAATTCAGGACGGATGCATATTTGATAATTGGCAGTTCATTATTTTTATACATACTTTCAATATTTTTTATAAAAATACCTTTCTATTTTGGCTTTATAACACTTGTAATTTTTCTAATTTATATGTCCAGAGTGAGAAAAGAAGAAGACAATGGTGAAATTGCGGAATATTCTAATACAGAATATTCATATTTCTTTGGTCTTTTATCTTTATTTGTAATAATTGTTGCATCGTATAATATGATAAATTCCTCCACAATAATTTCATACATTTTTGGAATTAACAATTTCCTATCATCATATATTCTTTTAGGGATATTCGGATCAATTCCGGAAATATCAATGATGATTATTTCAGCGGCTAAAAATAGAAAAAATATATCCATTGGATTAATTACCGGAAGCACATTATACAAAGAGACTTTTGTTTTTTCACTCGCCGCATTTACATTTGAGCTAACCTTCAGTGGCAGCTACTTTTCACTGATACTCATGATTATTTTTTCTATAATTCTATTTGTTTATACCTTGATTTTCAAATAAGTTTATATTTTGTATTGTATTGATAGTTTATGAACTGTCCAGTTTGTGGAAATCAAATGGATTATCCTCCCCTAAAGGAGTGGAAATTCAATGATTATGATGTTAAAAGATATATGTGCAATAAATGTGGTTCAATATTTAATTCGTACTCTTATAATGGTGATGAAAAGTTTACCATACCAAAAAGAATGGTATAATTTCTAAAAAAATATTTTATATTGTTGCTTAAAATCCCCAGAATTGACTTTCTTTTCTCTTTATTTTTATAATTTCTTCCAGCGTTTCCTTTATATCCGGGCTGAGTTCCTGATCCTTCAATTCCTTTGCAACACTTTCAGGTATATCGACATATATAGGTTCTTCGGGAAATATGTGCCTGTTCAGTATTACCCCCTCTATTGCGCAGGAAATTTCTGATCCAATATCGGCGAATGGTTTATTTACATCACCATCCCTCAGGCTTTTTATTGTTCCAGCATATTTATTTTTTGCAGTGATCAGTTTATCACCAACCTTTATCCTGCCACTGAGCACTTTTATACCCACTATTACCGGTTTGGCAGCCCTGAAAATATAATCAGACATTATTATGAATTTTGAAGGCACTGGTTTTTGATTCTTTTTTGTTTCGTCTATTTCCTTTTTCCTTGATTCAAGCCATTTGTCGGTTTCATCAATCAGTGAATATATGACTTCGCCAGTTACGACCTTGATATCATTGTATTGAATTGCCTCCTTTGCATCATTTGAAACATTGACATTGAATCCCACAATTATGTGCTCCAAGGGATTGTTGAGGGTCGATGCATTTATTATATCTTTTTTTGTTATATCTCCTATCTGCGCTTCCTTTATTGATATTTTATTCTGTTCAAGTTCATATGCAATGGCTTCAAGCGAGCCAAGAGCTTCTGCTTTAACCATTATGCCAGTTTCCGAAAGTTTAATGTTAGGCTGTGATTCCTTTATAAGTTCTTCAAATATTTTTTTCTTGTCATAATCAAGTTTTATAACGGATGTGCCTGGTGTGACATCCATTTTATCAGTTATCAATATTCTTATGCCTGCTGCAGCCGAAACCTTTTCTTTTTCTATTGTCCCCCTCTTTGATGAATTTATAAGTATGGCTTTTATCTTTGTAACCTGTGGTCCACTTGAGGTATTTATTGCAATGCTATCACCCCTTAAAAAGGAACCCTGATATAAGATTGTATCAAGAGTTGTGCCAAGAGAGCCCTCTTTTTTTACCTCAATTACAGAGCCGCGGCTGCTGATGTTCTCAAATTTTATATCGTTTTCCAGAAATTTCTGGGCCAGTCCTGTAAGAACCATCAGTACATCAGGAATGCCGATGTTCATTTTGGCACTTATCGGAACAATTGCAAAAGTTTTGCTAAAATCTGTTATGTGATCGTATCTATCGGAGGATATGCCTTGAACATATAGTTGATTGATTATCTTATATATCCGGTTATCAAGTTCTTCCTTATACTCTTGTCTCTGATTTTTCAATACCTCATAAAATGGTTTATTTTTTTCAGAAACAAAATAGGGTATTAAATCTATTTTATTTGCGGCTATGATGAATGGCGTTTTAAACTTCTTCAAAATATCCATGGACTCAATTGTTTGTGGTTTGAGGCCTTCATTTATATCAATAACGAGAATGGCGATATCCGCCAGAGCCCCCCCTCTGGCACGCATGTTGGAAAAAGCAACATGTCCGGGAGTATCAATAAAAAGGAGCCCGGGTATCATAATTGGCATTTTATTGAAATATGCCTTAATTTCATTTTCAAGTGTTTTTCTGTTGATATCTGTGGCTCCTATTTTCTGTGTAATGCCGCCACTTTCCTTTCTTGCTATAGTTGTACCTCTAATATCATCAAGCAATGTTGTTTTTCCATGGTCAACATGGCCAAGTACGCAAACAATTGGTTCCCTCAAATTATTTTTAGTTGATTCCATACGATTATTCCATTATCTCACTATTGTTGAAGAATATTGGATACTCATGCAAATAGGAATCTTGTGAGTCCGAAGCATGCACAATATTTTCTTCAATATTCAATGAGAAATCTCCTCTAATTGTACCCGGAGAGGCTTTGGAGCCGTCTGTGGAGCCGCATATATTTCTGCATGAGAATATTGCATTTTCCCCTTCCCAGATCATCGCAACCACTGGCCCGGATGTCAAATAGGAAACAAGACCTGAAAAAAATGGTTTTAAACTGTGAACACTGTAATGTAATTCAGCTTTTTCCTTAGTTACTTTCATCAATTTCATTGCTATTAACTTAAGACCCTTATTTTCAAATCTGGAAATAACGTTGCCAACCAGTTTACGAGATACACCATCAGGTTTTATAAGTATTAGAGTTCTTTCCATATTCATGCCCTTCTCATATCTTTTATTCTGTGGTATTCATTGGTCCATTTTGTATTTCTGGATGCCCTTTTAAGATTTATCATGTTAACTCTGCATTTTTTAGAACAGAAGTTCATGATAGCCCCATCCTTCCTTACATATATTATGCCGGATGCGGGTTCAATATCATGTCCACAAAATGTGCATTTTCTATTTTCCATTTAAATCACCTTATTGAAAGTCTTCTTGCTTCCCTTGCGGTTTCCCTGAGCATCAGGATATCGCCTACCGTCACTGGGCCAAGCACGTTTCTTGCTATGATTCTTCCCTGGTCCTTTCCGGCAAGGACTCTAACTTTAACCGTGGTGGCTTCGCCGGTCATCCCAGTTCTTCCCATTAATTCCACAACTTCTGCAGGTGTAGCATCATCATCCATTTAAATCACTCTTCTTTTGCTTTTTCTTCCTTGGGTTCCTTGGGTTCCTTAGGTTCCTTAGGTTCCTTTGGTTTTTTTGCTCTGGATTTTGTTTCCTTCTTTTTTGCTTCAGTTTTCTCTTCCTTTTCTTCAGTCTTCTGTTCTTTCGATTCTTTTTCTTCCTTTAGTATTTCTTCTTTGGATTCGCCAGTTAATTCTTTCTTTTTCTCTTTCTTCTCAGGCTTCTTCCCGGCTTTAATATCGTTGATGCCAGATATTATTGTGTTATAGGCCTCTTCATTTTTCCCAAAATCCACAATGGCTATTGAGGCTGCAGATGCTATGCCAACTTTAATTCCAAGATCATTTTTATTCTTAACATAGGTGTATGGAACCTTTCTTTCATCGCATAATGTTGGCAAATAAAATACAACATCCGCAGGTGAAACGTCCTCAGCAATAACTATCAGTTTGGCCTCTCCTCTATCAATTGACTTGACAACTTCATTTGTCCCCTTCTTAATTTTACCTGATCTGTAAGAATTCTCTACAAAATCAAGAGTCTCTTTTTCTAACGATTCGGGAGCTTCAAATTTTATGTATGTGTTTTCCATATTAATCCTCCTTCACTTTCTCATCGTATTGTAAACAGCAATATAAATATTAGCTTAATGTTTTTCCTTTTATACAACACACAGATGGGTGTGGTAAACTCCTACGTGTTTAAATCTCTGAGGTTTCTTATAGTCCATAAAATTGTAATGCAGACCATGATGTTATATACGATGGATAAAATTATATTGCTTGAATAAACAAGCGGGTCATCTATTACTGTATAAATTCCATAATATAGCTTTTTGACTTTTCCCCTGAAGAAAAAATGGAATTATCTGCGATATTGTAAAAACTGGAATCTTGTTGATGGATAATATAAAATCATCTTCAGTTATTTCTTTCATATTAGCTATATTCAAATTTTATGATAAAACAACACTGAATGCGATAAAAATATAATTTTAATTGTCTGATGAATTTTTATTATGTGAATATCTTTTATTATGAAAATGTGTACCTGAATCGGTTCTTCTGCGGTAATTATTGGCGTTTATTTTTTTATCAGCATACTCCTCTTCATGTTTTCTATAGTCCTTTATCATTTTTCCAAAATTCATTCCAATAAATCTTTCATTAACAGGTATATTTATTTTTTCCATATTTATTTTATCAATTTTCTGGATATTGCGAATCATGCCTGTATCGCCCTCATCGAATATGGTTAGTGCCCTGCCATTTCTTCCCATCCTGCCGGATCTTCCAACCCTGTGGGTATAGACCTCAATATTATCCGGGGCATCAAAGTTTACAATGTCAGTTACATCTGGGATATCTAATCCACGAGCAGCAACATTTGTAGCTACCAGTATACCATGTTCCATATGCCTGAAATCATTTATAGACCTTTCTCTTGACCTCTGCTTCATCCCGCCATGTATCAATATATTTTTAAATCCGGCTTGATTTAAAATTGAATTAAGGAGATTTCCGGTTTTTTGAGTTTTAACAAAGATTATTGATTTTTTTGTGTTCTCATCATTTAGGTAGGATAATAGAGTTGAAAATTTATTATATTTTTCAGATATTGTATACATATGCCTGATGGATTCCGGTATAATTTCTTCCTCTCCTGAGATAAGATATTCGGGTTTTTTCATGAATTTAACTGCCAATGATTTAATTGATTGTGGCATCGTTGCCGATAATAAAATGGTTTGCCTGTCTTCAGGAGAATGCTTGATAATTTTTTTGATATCGTCTATAAATCCCATATCAAACATTAAATCAGCTTCATCAAGAACAAGAAATTCTATTTTTGACAGGTTGAGTATTTTCTGATTGATCAGATCAAGAATTCTTCCGGGAGTACCTATAATTACATCTGCACCGGGTATTTCACGTGCCTGTTTTTCATACGATGCACCGCCATAAATAACTATAGATTTTTTACCTAGGAATTTTCCCATTCTATCGGCCACTTTCAGCGTTTGTAATGCAAGTTCTCTTGTAGGCAAAAGTATCAATGCCTTTGCATAATTACCTTTGATATTTTCAATAAAATTCATAATGGGAACCATGTATGCTGCAGTTTTCCCTGAACCCGTTTTGGACCTAATAATGACATCCTTTGATTGCATTATAGCGGGAATTGAAATGGATTGCACATCCGTTGGTTTCGTAAACCTCATCGACTTCAATGATTTTTTTATATTATCTGATATATTCATATTTTCAAAATTTAACAATTTTAACACTTATATCTATATTATATATTAAGATAAAAACTTAGTTATATGTATTTCGTTTTTATTTTTTGAATATCAAAAATGTATTTTGTATTTACCGCTATTACATTAAAAACTTTCACAATTATGTGATAAACCCTGCGTTGAACGGGTCTTCAGGATCCAGGATTATTTTTGAAAATTGTGTTATCCACGCCCTTCCTGTTATCTCTGGAATGATTTTTTCCTGGGTACCAGTGTCTTTTATACCAAGTACTCTGCAGTTATATTTTGTATCTATTATTGATCTGTGAATGAAGGATCCATTATAGCCAATTTTATTTTCATGATATAATAATGCAGCTCTTGCTGCGGTGCCAGTACCACATGGAGATCTATCAAAACTATTCCTTGAAAATACCACAATACTTTTATAAACATTTTTTTCTCCTGAGTCTTCAGTAATCATTGCCAAGGGATATTTTATATCTTTATACTTTTTCAATAAATTCGAATATGCTTCTTCTCTAATTAAATTTCCATAATAAATCAATTTGCCAATGTTTTCTATTTTCAGTTCTATGCCAATATCCTCTGATTTCACTATTGCATAATAATTTCCACCGTAAGATATATTCACATCAATATTTTTATCCAGTGGTTTTAAATATATATTTTCACTTTCCAAGAAATAAGATTCAACATCTATAATTGAAACATTTATTATATTGCCATCCTTGATGTTAACTTTAGCTTCAATCTTTCCAGCCAGTGTATCGTAAACTATTTTTGTATATGGTTCTTCAATTTCCACATAACCTAGGGATGTTAAAACGGTACTAACACCTATTGTGGCGTGTCCGCACATATCCAGGTAACCTGACGTTGTCAAAAATAATAGAGAGAAATTTGAACCTTGGTTTATAGGAGGCAAGATAACAGCTCCAAATTGGCTACTGTGCCCTCTTGGTTCAAGCAACATTAATTTCCTTACATGGTCGTACTTACTTTTAAAATATTCATACATTTCCTTTACTGATTTTACATTTGTAGGTATATTATTCCAAAAAATTATTCTGGTTGGTTCACCCTCGGTATGAGTGTCTATAACATCAAGATTCAAAATTGTTTTAAACATAAAAGTATAATAAAAAAATATATTTATAAATTTTTAAAAAATATTTAATCTTCCAGCGCGGTTGATTCTATTATTTTTTCCTTTGGTGCCGAATTTAAAGCTATTATGTAGAATATCATAGAATATATTAGAACAACAACATAATCATATGGATATGCAATTATATTCAAACCACCTGTAGGAGTTCCTCCAATATACGAAAGAAAGATCATTCCTGCTAGATATACGGGTATCCATATTGAATTCTTTAAATTTAAACCTGTCCAATTTTTGTTATGGGCATGGTATAAAAATACAAATGTCCCTACCAGTGTTGCACCTAGAGCATATAATGTTATTGGATACGTGGCCCAGTATATTAAGAATGTACCTATTATAAAAGCAGCAAAAGACCATAACATTGGATATGGAATTTTAAAGGGCCTTTCAACGTCAGGATATAATTTTCTTAACACAGGTAATGAAACTGCGGCAATAGCAAAATTAGCAACGGCTGCTACAACTACAAAGTCAACCAGTTCATACCATGATGGTAATGGAACTAAAAAAACTATGCCTAAAACAACCGCAAGTATTATTGCTAAAATTGGGGCACCGGATTTTGTTGTCTTCTTAAATATGCCTGGCAATGCACCCTCCTCTGAAAAACCGAATATAATCCTGCTGGCTCCAGTTAAATATATACCAAGGGTTCCACCAGGAGATATAATGGCAAAAATAACAAATATTATTACCATAATTGCAAGAAGAGATGCAACTCCTGGGCTCACAAAGCTCATATTACTATGTATTATATCTACAAGTGGCGATGACAAACTACCAACGTATGACCAATCACCAACTGGCCTACCAAAACCCTTCCAGTTAACCGTACCCACTATAACAATTGCCATAGCAATGTACAATATGCTTTGTATGGCAAGGACTAAACCAATAATTTTAGGCATTGTTTTACCGGGATTTTTCACCTCACCAGCCATATCTGCAACCTGCCTATATCCTCCAAATGAGAATAAAATGCCAGATGCAGGTATAGCTATAAATATTCCTCCTGCAGATGGTAAAAATGTTGGTGAGGTGAAATCGGCTGGATGGAATATGAATAATGGCAATATTATAACAAATGCGACAACTATTCCTATTTTTATCCATGTCCATATTTTATTGAATTTTGTAAACTGTGATATGCCCCTTAAATTAAGGAAAAGGAAACCCATCATTAACAAAGCCGATAAAAGTATTCCATAACCAGTTAATATACCGGTTGATGAATTATATAAAAATGGAAAATAAAATGAGGCATACGTTGATACCGCAACAGCCTCAATGGCTGGAATTGTTACCGCCCATATAAAAAGAGCCCAGCCAGAAAGAAAACCGCCATATGAGCCATATGAATAATATGCTATTCTAGCGCTTATACCGGATCTTGGAAACATCGCAGAATATTCTGCAAATGGCAGAGTTACAAGTACAATAAAAATTGCTGTTAAAATCCATGATATTATTACTGCAGGCCCTGCATAGGCTGTTCCTCCAGCCGCTGCAAATAGTATGCCGGACCCGACTGCACCACCCACGCCAAACATTACTGCTTCATGCGTTGTTATTCCTCGTTTCAAACCTGTCTTTGTAGTTTCAATGTTTTCGTTAACGTCCATGGCGTTAAATCAATAGTTTCTATATAAATATTTGCCCAAAAATTTCATATATAATTATCAAATTACTGGTATTTTTGAGTTTTTTTAGAAAAAAATAAATTTTTTATCGTAATTATGGAAAACTCTATATTTATTTTATTGGCAACAGTAGTAGGGATAAAGAAATCAGAATAATACCTATAATATAATCGGAATACTTGGGTTTAATCCTCTGCAAAAAATTACCAATTGAAATTGTGGCAAGATATGTTATTGTTAATAAAGTTATAATTGAAACCAGGTAAAACAACAAAATTATTTCTTCAGTGTCATACATACTGTACCCAAAGGAAATAAGTATAATAGGAAAAACAGCTATGTCTGGAATTATGCTTACACCTAGAATATTGCTTGATTCAAAATTCATTTCATTTTCCCTGTATCCATTTATAATAAAATATAACCCTATAATTATGAGAAATGCCATTGCAATATAAATGATAATCTTAATGGCAATTACAATATATGAATATATGAAAAAAGATACAATAAATGACAGGGAAATAGAGGATAAAGCGTGAATGGTTCCTATTCCGAAAGAATAGATATACTTTCTACCAGTAGAAAATTTTCTTTTTGCAGATAAAATTATTAAAGGTAACCAGTGATCCGGTGCCAGCATATGTAAAAATGCTATTAAAGCTACTATTGAAAATAATGTTATTAACAATTGCATGAACTCTGATAAAGATATGTTATTTATATTTTATATTAAGTGATTTTTATGTTTATTAAATCAGTTTAAATATAGTCATCTCTTTTAACCACATTTTTTGGATGCCCTTCCATAAAGTTTTTAACATTTTCAAATGCCCTTATCAATGGTTCATCAAAATAATTTATCAAGGGACCGCCAGCCATATGCGGTGTAATCAGGACGTTTTCCGGTATTTTATCCTCAATGTGTGGTTCACCCCACCATACATCTGTCAGGAAATATTTTTCAGGATTGGCATTCAAGAAATCAAGCATATCTCTCTTTTTAACTATATTGGATCTACCAACATTGATCAGTATATTGCCTTTCATCATATCCAATTTTTTTCTATCAATGAGGTATTCGGTATACTTATTTAGCGGTAATGATATTACGATTATATCAGACATTTTCAGAACATAGTCCGAGTCAAATGAAAATTCATCCAGAAATTTATCTTCATGCTCCGTCCTACCATATCCAATTGTTTTCATTCCAAATGCCTTCCCTAGTCTTGCAACCTCCCTTCCAATGCCGCCATATCCCAGTATGCCAATTGTCATATTATTCAGCGTCATGTATTTCTTGCGTTGATAAATTCCGTGTTTTATTTCATAATCATGGACGCATATATTTCGTAAATGTGAAAGCAACAGGGCAAATACGTGTTCGGCAACTGGAAATGAATAGGCATCCGCATTGCTTGAAACCATAATGTTTTCTGGTATTTTTTTAAAATCAAGATGATTGACCCCCGCCGACAGGCTTTGCATGAAAACAACCTTATTGCCTATTTTGGGTACTCCTGAAAAAACTATTATATCAGCATTTTCATTATAACCTGGATATATTTTTTGCCCTACAATATTTTCAAATTTTCCTGCATACCTTTCGTTTACAAAATCCATTCTATCAGCATTAATCTGAAGCGAAATTATCATACTTGCCTAACAGAGCATATTATAAATATCTATTTATAAACATTAAATAAAATAACACATATAAAATACATTATTAAACATATTGTGATGAAAAAATTCAATATTATACGTATTTCCGATGCATATTATAGGTTTGAGGTATTTCGGCAATTGATGAAAATTACATTTAATAATATACGTAAAGTTTTAATATAAAATTTATATCTATTTTTATGATAATGAAGGATTCTGAAAGAACTGACAATTACGATAAAATCGCAATTGATATATCTCAGAAATATAAAGGTAAAATCAGGACTTTACCCAGAGTTCCAATTCACAGTCTTGATGATTTTTCCGTTTTGTACACGCCGGGGATAGCTGCAGTATCCAAAAAAATTGCATCGGATGATGATCTTGTATATGATTTAACAGGTAAATGGAATTCTGTGGCAATTTTAACGGATGGTACAAGGGTTCTTGGCATTGGAAATGTGGGACCGCATGCTGCTATACCTGTTATGGAAGGTAAAGCGTTGCTCTTTAACTACTTAGGAGGTGTAAACGCCATACCAGTTCCATTAAATGTAAAGAATAATGATGAATTTATAACAGCCGCTCGGGCAATAGAACCATATTTCGGTGGATATAACCTGGAGGATATTGAATCGCCAAGGTGTTTCTTTTTGCTGGAAAGCCTTCAAAAACAGATGACTATACCAGTATGGCATGATGACCAACTGGGAACGGCCTCAATCATACTTGCAGGGGCTATCAATTCCTTAAGGCTTGTAAATAAAAAAAAGGAGGATGTTAGGGTTGTTTTCAATGGTGCTGGAGCGGCCAACATAGCGGCAATGTACCTATTTGAATCTGCCGGTTTCAGTAAAAAAAATATGATTGCAATAGATTCCCATGGTATACTTGAACCTGAAAGAAAGGATATAGATTCCCTCATGCTGAAGAATCCATGGAAATACAAAATAGCTCTTGAAACAAACAAGGACAGGATAACTGGAGAGGTATCCAATGCGTTTAAAGGAGCTGATATGGTTATATCTGCATCCAAATCTGAACCTGGAACAATTAAGAAAGACTGGATAAAATCAATGAATAACGAGCCAGTTGTATTTGCCCTTGCAAACCCCTTGCCAGAAATTTGGCCCCATGATGCAAAGGATGCGGGTGCAAGAATTGTGGCAACGGGCAGAAGTGATTTCCCCAACCAGATAAATAACAGTATGGTATTTCCAGGAGTATTCAGGGGAGTTCTTGATGCCAGATCAAGGGGGGTTAATTTTGGAATAATGGTGGCTGCCTCAAACGCAATAGCGGATTATGTTAAAAATCCGGATTATGAACATATTGTGCCGACAATGAACGATTTTGACCTGTTCCCACATGTGGCTTCAATTGTTGCCAAAAAAACGGTGGAATCAAAATTGGCGAGGAAAATAGATTCCCAAGCAGGATTTTTAAGAACTGCAACAGAAATAATAGAGAACAACAGAAAGCTATATAATAAACTATTTAATGAGAAGTGAGGTTGATTATAATGAATTACAAAATAAGGGAGATGGAAAAGAATGATGTGAATGAAGTCATGGATAAACTTTTAAGGTTAAAGAGATTGAATTCTGAATTTGACTATGCGTTGAAAGTATCCTCTGCCAATGAAGCTGAAATTAAGAGTAAACTGGACAAAATTATAAATGATAAGGAAAATCATATAGCACTTGTTATTGAAAGCAATAATAAAATTGCAGGTATTCTTATTTCAGATATCATTTTCAGGATTTATTACGATCCAAAATATGAGGCGAGAATTCGTGAGTTCTATATTATGCCTGAATTCAGGGCACATGGAGCCGGATCTGCACTTATAGATGAATTCAGAAAAATTATAAATAAAAGGGAAATAAAGATGATCACTGCGGAATTTCCTTCAATGAACGTAATAGCAGCCAACTTCTATAAGGACCTTGGTTTTCGCGAATTGATAAAAATATATGCAAAGGTAGATTAATTATTTTTAATTCCATCTGCTATATATTTTAATATTCCACCTTCTTTTATATAATTCAATTCTGCATTAGTATAAATCAGTGCTGTACCCTCAATTTTATTATCGTTGATTTTTATTTCAAGCTTTTTGTTTTTTGTTATGTCATTTATTCCACTAATATTTATAATTTCATCTCCCTTTAGTTCCGGCATTTTATCTATTTTTATAGGTATTACGCCCATGTCTACCAAATTATTTCTATGTATTCTCTCAAAGCTTTCTGCTATAACTGCCTTAACTCCCATCAGAGCTGTGACCTTTGATGCCCAATCCCTTGAGCTTCCCGATCCATATTGTTTCCCTGCAAATATTACCAGAGGCACACCTTCCTCCTGATATTTTATTGAAGCATCATAGAATGACATTTCCTCCATTGAGGGGTAATGTATTGTATTTCCACCAGTATGGTTTACCATCATATTTCTGATCTTTGGGTTGGAAAAGCCACCACGCATCATAACTTCATGGTTTCCTCTCCTGGCACCAAAGGTATTCATTTCAGAAACACCAAGGGATGATAAATATTTTCCTGCAACAGAATCCTTGGTAATTGGACCGGCTGGTGAAATATGATCTGTTGTGATTTTATCACCAAATATTGCAAATATCCTCCCATTTTGTATATTGGATGTTTTTTCCATGTGCATCCATGGCGGTTCCAGCACATAAGTGGAATTTTTATCAAAATTGAACAATGTGCCCTTTGTTGCATTCAATGAATTCCAGTTCGAATCTCCGTCAAATACTTCCAGATACTGTTTTTTATATGCTTCTGGGTCCATTGCAAGATGGAAGAATTCCTTTATTTCTTCTGATGTCGGCCAGATATCTTTCAAATATATTGGTTTATCGCCGTTGAAACCAACGGGTTCATTATCAAAATCTATGTCTATTCTTCCTGCTATTGAAAATGCAACAACAAGTATAGGTGAAGCAAGAAATGCCCCCGCAATATATGGATTAATTCTCCCCTCAAAATTACGGTTTCCGCTCAGCACGGCAAAAGTTTTTATGTCATTCTTCAGTATATCGTCCTGAACATCCTGTATCAAGGGTCCTGCATTCCCGATGCATGTTGTGCATCCATAGCCAACAATATCATATCCTATTTTATTCAGATATTCAAGTAAACCTGATCTTGTTAAATAATCCGTAACAACTTTTGATCCCGGGGCAAGGCTTGTTTTTACAAAATCCTTTGAAGTTAAATGATTTTCATATGCCTTTTTTGCAAGAATGCCTGCCCCAAGCATAACAGTTGGGTCTGAAGTATTGGTACAGCTTGTTATTGCCGCTATAACAACAGAACCATTTTCAACTACATTCCCCTTCTTTTCTCCTCCTATAATTGAATCAGTAGTTTTCTTCAGTTCGGTGAGTGAAATTAGCTCATCCGGGTTTTTTGGACCGGCAACGGAACTTTTAATTTCAGATAAATCTATTTCAACAATGCTATTATAATTTTTTGGGCCATTATAAAATAACCCCTGTTCCTTGAAGTATTTTTCAACAATGGATGCATTGCGGTTTGTCCCACTTATATATTTCAATGTTTCCTCATCAACCGGAAAGTAGCCTATTGTTGCCCCATATTCTGGTGCCATGTTCGATATTGTTGCTCGATCCTGCGCGGTTAATTTCCCGATATCCCCAAAGAACTCAACGAATTTATTAACCACATTGCTGTTTCTCAATTTTTTTGTTATATGCAGCACAACATCTGTTGGTGTTATTCCTTCTCCTATTTCTCCTTTAATATTCACTCCCACTATTTCAGGAACATTCATAAAATAGGGTTCATTGAGCATTGATGCTTCTGCCTCAAGACCCCCAACACCCCAGCCGAGGACACCTATACCACCTATCATTGTTGTATGTGAATCCGCACCAATCAAGCTTTCGGGATAAACCAAACCATCTTTTCTTACAGCAATAGAGGATAAGTATTCAAGATTTATTTGGTGTACTATTCCATGTCCTGGCGGAACAATGCGGACATTCTCAAATGATTCCTTGGACCATTTAAGGAAATTGTATCTCTCAATGTTCCTTCCAAATTCATCCTTCATATTAATTATCAATGGTTCCTCGGGATTTGAACCACGAAATGAGTCCACAATAACAGAATGGTCTATAACAAGATCGGATTGTGTGCTTGGATTTAGTATTTCAGGATTAATACCCTTCTCGTTTAAATATGATCTCATTGCAGCAAGATCAACAAGTATCGGTACACCGGTATAATCCTGGAAAATAACCCTGGAAGGCTTAAATGCCATTTCACTTCCAACCTTCATATTTGCAACATTTTCAAGAGATTTTTCATCAATATCCTCATTATCAAAATTTCTCAAAATATTCTCAATCAAAATTTTGAATGAATATGGAAGGCGTTCAATATCATAGTGATCATATAACTGCCTCAGTGGATAATAGTCATACTTCTTATCTCCATCCATAAATATATCTTTCCTTATTTCCATAGGGCAACATTAACATATTAAATTTTAACTTTACTATTTATACCTATGGTGTGCTTATTATTGAGAATTTCCAGAAACATCAGTATTTTAGAATCTTTTTAATTTGTCAGTTCCTAACAACTCAAGAAAATGCTTATTTTTTAATAATAAGGCAATTACATGGAATATGCAATTTTAAACTGGTCATAACCATCTTCTTTTCTGGTGCCTCTTACTTCTTTAATAGCCCTCACCTTTCAGAAACTGGTTCAGCCTTCCCATTAGACTTGCGGCGATATATCTCGTTCGCTTTCGCTGCAGTATGTGGTTTTGCAGTCCATATAACTCCATTCGACTCATCACTGAAATGCATGTACCTGCCTGTTTTGGATAAACAGGTAATTTTAGATACCAAACTTACATTGGCTAGTCATATGTCCTCCTTGGCGTGCTTCGGCATATCCATTCATCACATTACTGTGAAACCACTTCACAATGCTAATTTTGGGTTTACTCATATTCAATCTAGTGGTTTCCGATTATTTCTACGTTGAAATTTTCACTCATGGGTACTTGCCATTGACGGCGCACATGTCCGGCATAGGTAAATGCAAATAGTATTATGCAAAAAACACAATCTAAGATTATGGTAACTATGACTAATAAAACTACTACACACAATAGATCGGTGGCGGGAAGGATAGTTTTTTCGTTTAATGGGAAAGTCATAGCCTTTATTGATGTTGATGAAACATCCTTGAAACCTGACAAAAAGGTGAAGATAGTAGAGGATAAACTAAGTGAAATGGTTAGAAAAAAAGAGATCAAGGATAATGAGAAATTCAATGTGAGGATTTACACGGAGCGATTTCTTCCCCCAACTTTCTTGTCGTCTACCCACCCCCAAACAACACACCCCAAGTAAACAACAAGGGTGTTCTGAGTGGGATCAAAAGATAAATGGGAATCTTGGGGTAAAGATACCTATTCAAAACGGTTTAAAATATTATTGGAAGCGGAGGCCGAGATATCTGGTCTAGCAGAGGAGTTCTTTGCAAGTAGGGAAGATGTTCCCTTTGTTAAGACAAGACCTAAATCTCTTCCCTCCTTATTGGGAAAGGTTCACAGAAAATTAAGAGAAGGGGATGAAAAAATTACAGATTTCGTCTCCCAAGAGAGTCTATCAGACAATCTGTTTGTGAACAAAAAAGGGATCTCAGACCTTGTAGGATTAAGATTGATATTTCTTAGGTTTCCAAACACTGAACCAATTCGGGTGAACTTTATCACCAATTTTTTGGTTCGTGAACATGGTTTTAAAGCGTTGGTCATGAACGACGTGAAAAGCAATGAGAGTGGGTATAAAGCATTTCATTTCAAATTACAGTTTCCCAAGAAGTATGACAGTATCAACCTTGAGATTCAATGTATGGGGATAGTACAACACCTGTGGATGGAGTCAGAACACAATCTTTTGTACAAACAAGAAAAGTCCCTGTCTAAAGAACAACTGGAATATATGAAAGGGCTTTATAATCATTTATCTGGTGTTCTCCGAGAAATAGAGAGTATTCTTTTCCTTGCATGGGATTAGCAGGGAGTTTTGGAGATCTCTATTCCCCATCGTAATTTCCGTGATTATAAAAGTAATCTAATCCACCCTGCGCTTTTTCATCTGATTTGTGTAAAAAATTAAACGGGTTTGGCTGAATTCAATTAGAAATTGGTACCCATTTAATTACCTAACTTTTTAACTTATAAAATCATGATAAATTTACAATAATAATCCATAATATCATAATAGATGTGTAAATATATATTGCAAACTACTTTATGGAAACGTTAAAATATATTTTATAGATAATTTGTGATCATGCAACATACCAGCCTTATATGCGAGATAGCTATCTATTAGGATAAAATGTTTTGTTTAACTTTCTTTTCCTGCTCAGTTTCCATCAGAATTTTATAACGGTGCAAAATTTGCATCTTTAACAAATTTATTATTATTTTTATTATTAATGAATAAAGTGAAAAAACATGAAAGAAGTTGGAAATATTATCCCAGCAATGGTTGATGTTACAGACTATTTCCCCATATTAAATCGGCAAATTAATGGCCATAAGTTAGTGTATCTGGATTCCGCGGCAACGTCCCAAAAGCCAAAAAGTGTTATTGATTGTATTACAAAATACTATGAAACGTCCAACGCCAATGTATTGCGAAGTGTTCATACTTTGGCAGAAGAAGCTACAGAAGAATTTGAAGAATCTCGGAAAAAGGTTGCAGGGTTTATTCATGCCAGATATCCACAGGAAATCATTTTCACCAGAGGATGCACCGAAAGTTTAAATGTGATTGCCCGGGCATGGGGGGATAAATTTTTAAAATCAGGGGATGAGATTGTTCTGTCGCCAGTTGAACACCATTCCAATTTGATTCCATGGCAGCAACTCGCCGGAAGGATTGGAGCGCATTTACGTTTTATAGACCTCGAGGAAGATGGTACTATCACCGTGGATGGGGCAAGGGCACAGATTAATTCTAAAACGAAAATAGTGGCATTATCCGCCGTATCAAATGTTCTTGGAACAATAAATCCCATAGGCGATATTGCCCGACTGGCACATGAGGTGGGTGCAATTATTGTGGTTGATGGTGCACAGTCTGTTCCACATCAAATCACTGATGTCCAGAAATGGAATATTGATTTTCTTGCATTTTCTGGGCATAAAATGCTGGGTCCAACTGGTATAGGTATTCTATGGGGGAAAAAAGAATTGTTAAATGCAATGGACCCTGTAATATTTGGAGGGGAAATGATTGAATATGTTGATCGTGAAAATGCCACCTGGGCTGAACTTCCCGCAAAATTGGAAGGTGGTACACCGAATATTGCAGGTGCAATAGGTCTGGGTGCAGCCGTTGACTACCTCGAAAAAATTGGAATGCCCCGAATTGAAAAACATGTTCGGATACTGGCTGAAGAGGCATATAGAAGACTGTCTAACATCCAAGATGTAACGGTTTACGGGCCATCTTCTCCACATACAGGTGTCGTGTCCTTTAATATATACAATGTTCATCCCCATGATGTGGCACAGGTACTGGATTCACAAGGTATCGCAATTCGTGCAGGACATCACTGTGCCCAGCCACTCATGCAATGGCTTGGTGTTATTGCAACAGCGAGGGCCAGTTTTTATCTATACAACAGCAGTAATGATATAGATGCACTTGTTAATGCCATAGAAATTACGAAGAGGTACTTTAAAATATGAATCTTGATGATATTTACAGTGAAACAATCATGGACCATTCCCAATCGCCAAGAAATTATGGGCATCTTGACCACCCAACAAAAGTTACAGGATTACTTAATCCAACATGCGGTGATCAGATTATTCTGGAACTGGCAATCGATGCAGATATAATTACAGATGTACGTTTCAGTGGAAAGGGGTGTTCCATAAGTATTGCATCAGCGTCCATGCTAACACAGGCCATTAAGGGAAAAAAGATAGAAGATGCCATGTCGTTTTCATATAATTTCAGGGCTTCAATTACAGGTATGGAGGCAAATATTGACCTTGGTGATATGGAAGCGTTGCGGGGCGTATCACAATTCCCCAATAGAGTCAAATGTGCTACACTTTCCCTTAACGCCTTTGAGAAAGCTATAAATGATCTTTAAAATGAGAATAAATAAGAGCTTTATTATAAAATACACATTTTATAATTTTTGTAATTTTAAAAGGCCAAAAAAGAAAGCAATTAACTATAAACCTTTGCATAAATGCCACTTCATGGGATATTGAAAAATTTAGTGTATTGAATGGGGATGAAAATCGATTGAGCAAATATTTCGTATCGACCAGTTTGAAAGATTATAAATGATTTGCCCGTCAGATTAAATCAGATCAATTCAAGATGGAAGTTTTGATTTTATAACTTTATTTATCACTAAAATGTATCTTCATATTTTTATAGCGTTTCTTTTATTAAGCAAGAAATTTATAAAAAAATAAATGGATATTTTTCGTCTTCAGTCTAATTATATGGTATAACTCTTCCAAATCCCATAATGTTTATAGTCACATCCATTATAACCAACATAACTATAACTACCAACACATAGTAATCCAGGTGATCTATTGAATTTTCCTCAACGTAACTTCTTTTTTTTGTGGCTTTAAAACCTCTTGTGTCAACAGATATGCCTGTATCTTTACCTCCACGCATAATATGGATTATTGTTGGAACTAATCCCTGTAATGCTGCTACGAAATAAAAGATCGGTTTTAGGAATTTTGAGTGTTTTGACCCAAGTCCCCTCATCATTTGTATCTTAATAGACTCATCAAGATATTGCAGAACAAAGGAAACGGTTCTCATGGCAACCATTAGTGAAAGTATAATTGAATCAGGTACACGGAATTTATGCAATGTTCTCAAAATCTGCGTTGGTGTATTTGTCATCACAAGTATTAGTGCGGATGCCATTATGGCAGTTGACCTGAATGATATCTGGAATGAGTATTCCAATGCCTGAAGGGTAAGGGTATGTTGATAGCCCAAAACAGCAAAGTATGAAGGCCATGTCCATATAACGTCTGGAACAAAATGTGGGAATACCGTATTGAGCGTGGAAAATGTTACAAAAGGTGCATACCCCCATATAGAGCCAACCAGAGTGGAGATAATGAATAAAGAGCCTATATAGAGTTTCCTCTTTCCATTTTCAAGTGTAATATAAAGACTCAGAACTGCGGCAGTAAGAATGGCCCCTATCCACCATATTGATGTGGTTACCACCATCATTATTGTAATGGTCATAATTATTTTTATTACTGGATTTGTTCTGTATAGAAAAGTATTATATTTTGAATACACTGTAATTTCCCTGAAACCCTTTATTCCTATTGCCCTAAATATAATGAATAAAGGAGCTCCAACACCGAATATCAACACCAACCAGCTAATTATGGTATCAAATAAATCATACATTTAAAATACCTCTTCTCATTGTAAATTCTACAGGTGGTCGTAATCCGTAAACTTCGCTTTTCTCAAAAATTTCCTCGGGTGTTCCGTCCGCAACTGCATTTCCGCCATCCATTACAATTATTCTATCAGCATATTTGAATACAAATCTCATATCATGTGAAATCAGTATAATTGTGAAACCAGCCCTCTTAAGGATGCCAATTTCTTCACCAAGATTCTTTTTATGGTAATAATCCTGTCCCGATGTGGGTTCATCCAGCATTATTATTCTGGGACCTCCGGCAATTGTTGCTGCCATTGCAACTCTTCTTCTTTGTCCCTGGCTGAGCATCAAGGGGTCTCTATTCATATATTCGTTAAGGGTAAAAAGCTCGGCAATTCTGTTGATTTCCGAAACCATGTCGTTTGTTCCACGTACCTTATTGGAATAATGCAACTCTTGTTTAACCGTTCTATTTATTAGCATAAGATCAAAACTTTGAGGGAGGTATCCAACAATTCTTCCCCTGTTTGCGATATTATTCTCCTTAATAGTTTGATCTGGTGTTTCCAATGTAATATTGGAAATTGCCGTATGTACATCGTCCATCCATCCAACCATCCCTTTGAACATTGTACTTTTGCCTGACCCATTCTTTCCCACTATTGCAGTAATTGTTCCAGACTTGAACTCCAAAGAAAAACTAAGATTGAACCCAGAAACATATTTTACGCTTCCAGAGGCACGGAGGGAAAAATCATTCCCCTTATCCCTCACCAATGTTTTTAGGTCAACGTTTTTTTCATGAATTGATTGCATTACACCATCTATATCAAAGCTTTCCAAACCCAATTTTTTGGCAAGCAATATATTCTCGGGTATTTCTATTCCAAGTTTTTCCAGCATTTCAACATCATTCAAAATATTCTCCTTTTTATCATCAATTAAAATTCTCCCCTTATCAAAAACAACAACTCTGTCGATAAAGGGCAACACTCTCTCTACCTTGTGTTCCACTATTAATAGCGTCCTTTTTCTCACTTCTTTTCTGAGAAATTCAAAGATCTGATTGGTGCCCTCTGAGTCTATATTGGATGTTGGTTCATCGAGTATCAGAATTTTTGGGTCCATTGTTAGCACAGATGCCAATGCAACCCTCTGCAATTCCCCTCCAGATAATTTTATTGTTTCCTTGTCCCTGAGATGGTCAATACCAACAGCTGAAATGGCAGCATCTATCCTTTTAATCATGTCTTCCCTTGGTATATTGAAATTTTCAGGTGCAAATGCCACTTCTTCGTTTACTGTATAATTTATCACCTGTTTTTCCGGGTCCTGAAGCAGGGTTCCAACAACAGTCGAAATTTCTGGAACCTGCATTTCTCTTGTATTTTTTCCATATATTTTTACATCGCCTTCAAAAGTGCCATCGATAATATGTGGTATTATGCCATTAATGCACTGAATAAATGTTGACTTGCCTGATCCCGAAAGTCCTGTAACAAGCACGCTTTCCCCTTCCTTTATGGAAAATTCTGGAATAAATAGTGATTCCTCATCACTTCCCAGATATGTAAATTTTACATTCTTGAGTTCGATGACTTCTGTCACCCTATCACCCTGGAAACTCTGGCAGCCATAAATGACCCTATAATGCCAAATAAAACAAAGGATGGAATGGAAGCATACATGCTGAATATAATCGCCTGCCAATCAACTATTCCACCATAAAGCAATGGTGCGAAAAATCCCGTGAAGAAAAGAGGTCCTGCAATGGCCCATGGTATTCCCATTACTATTCCGGCTATAACGGGCATTGTTTTTGTCATGTTGATCTTTGAGGAAACAAAAGATGAAGTTGAATTTTTGCTTGCCACGCCATTTTCATCAGAAGCTTTTATATTTTTTCTGGAACCAACACCAAATGGCATTCCTCTTGTAATACCAATCCATATATCTATGATAATTCCAAAACATAACATTTTGTAGATTAAATAAAGTGGTTCGCCTCCAAAGCCATATGAATAAACATCCGCCATTATATCATAAACGGCCCATCCTAACATTCCAATTCCCATTTTTCTAACTAATCCAGCAAGGATTAGCAATATCATAAATTCACCAACGCCTCCAAAGCCAATAAATGAGGCTGCACCTGCTGGAACGAATTTGTCAAGGAACGGCCCAACAAAGAAGTTCCAAACTATCATAAAAGCTGCGCTAATACCTGTATATACATAATCAACCGTCTTGAATCTTGAAAGAGTGCTGTTTTTTCTGCTTATATAAATTGCAAATATTAATGCCAGTGCAAAGTACACAGTAACATATTGCCAAGGAATAATTCCCGGTTGACTTAACGATCCATCTATTCCATTAAATCCCATTTCTATCAATTTTTAATAAATATATTGATATTAAACTTAATCCATATATTATATATATTGTAATATAAGTGATATATAGATATTTAGAAATGTTTTATTATAAACTTTTATTTTTTTCAATCGTATATTTTAACACTAAAAATTTATGAAAATTTAAACATGAACGAATATTCATATATTCATTGTTTCTGAAATCTGTATAGTATACTGCTGATATTGCCCGACAGCCCTTAAAGTTATTTTTAACAAAATATATTTATCTATCAAAAAAACAACAATAGTATGTGAATTTGCCGGAAATCCTGATGTAATGTGATAAATTTTAAATTTATATGTTTTCAGGAAAAGATTAATAAAGCAATATATTTTATTGGAACGTGGTAATGTATGGGTAAAATAGAATTTAAGGAGGATAAATGGATAGTTCCAGACAATCCAGTGATATTATATACAGATGGGGACGGTATTGGCCCGGAAATCATGGAAGCAACAAGAAGAGTAATTAACGCAGCAATTTCAAAAGCATATAAAAATAAAAAAATAAATTGGAAAGAGATTCTCGTTGGTGACAAAGCACTTGAACAAAAAGGGGATCGCTTTCCAGAGGAATCAATAAATGATATAATGAATTATAGAATTCTTTTAAAATCACCACTTGGAACACCTATTGGAACAGGATTCAAATCTATTAATGTCAGGATCAGGCAGATGTTGGACCTTTATTCAAATATAAGGCCTGTTAAATTTATGGATGGCCTTGAGAGCCCACTTGCGCATCCAGAACTTGTAAATTTAACCATATTCAGGGAAAATACGGATGATTTATATCTTGGCTATGAATGGAAATATGATTCAAAGGAAGCTGATGAAATTAAAAAATTTTTTAAGGATAAATTCGACCTTGATCTGGGGAAGGATACAGGAATTGGGCTTAAACCCATGAATAAACTCAAAACACAGAGAATTACAAGAGCTGCTGTGAAATTTGCAATTAAAGAGAATAAAACCAAGATCACAATAATGCACAAGGGAAATGTAATGAAATATACAGAAGGTGCATTCAGAGAATGGGCTTATGAAACAGCAATGAATGAGTTTAAAGATTATGTCGCACAGGATGGTTCAAAAAAGATACTTGTGAATGACATGATAGCTGACAATATGTTTCAACAGATTATTACAAGGCCAGGTGAGTACCAGGTTATTCTGGCTCCAAATGTCGATGGAGATTATATATCCGATGCTGCAGGCGCCCTTATAGGAAATATAGGAACCCTTGGCGGCGCAAATGTTGGAGATAGAGGTGCAATGTTCGAAGCCATTCACGGTACGGCACCAAAATATGCTGGCAAAAACTTTGCAGATCCACTTGGCTTATTGAGGGGTGCACAATTAATGCTGAAATATATGAACTGGAAGGAAGCAGATGATCTGATAGAAAATGCCGTTGCAAAGGCAGTAAAGGATAAAACAGTTACTGCAGATATAGCAAAATTTTTCAATGTAAATCCATTAGGTACCTCAGAATATGCGGACAAACTGGTTGAAAATATAAAATCCTTTTAATTTTTTAAATATTTATTTAAACGTTTTTTGTATATAATTCATTATATCATCATCCAATATTATATCTGAATATTTTATATTCTGAAGAACATGTTCTTTATTGGATGCCCTTGGAATGGGGAAAACATTTGTGCTTTTGCTGTAAAGATAGGACAATGAGATATTAGCATTAGGTACATCGCCGATCTTGTTTCTTATATAATTAAAATAACCATTCAGTTTATCATTGCCTAAAGTTTTTCCATGTGCTATAGGGAAATATGCCATTAAAGCTATATTATTTTTTTTGCAGAATTCAAGTATTTCATTTTCCACATTCCTATGAAGAATATTATAGTTCAATTGTACGGAGGTTAGTTTATGTTTATTCAGATGGTCAACAGTATAATTCAGAAGTTTTAAATTAAAATTGCTTACGCCAATATTTCTAATTTTACCCTGATCGACAAGCTCTTCCATTTTTTTAAGTGTTTTTTTAAGATCAACTGCATAATTGGGAAAATGAATCTGGTATAAATCTATATAATCTGTATTTAAATTTTTTAAACTGTGATTCAATGCCTTTTCCAGTGATTTTGGCGATAAATGGGTGGGCATCACCTTTGTTGCAAGAAATAATTCATCTCTTTTATAATCCTTTACGGCCTCTGCTATTAATTTTTCTGTTTTATAAAATTCTGCGGTATCAATTAGGTTTATTCCATTCTCTATTCCATTTCTTATGGCATCTATTTTTACCCCCTTGCTCGAATATATGCCAATATAAGTTTTGAAAATCCATCTCATATCATAATATGTGCCCATCCCTATTGTTGAACATTTAAAGCCAGAATTTCCAAAGTATCGGTAAATCATAAGTTAATATATATATTATTACAATATATAAATTATTTATTTCTTTTAACTTATTGCCAAAAAAATAACATTATATATTTTTTATTAATTCAGCATAGATAATAATGAATCTATATGAATATATGGGGAAGGAAATATTTAAAAAGTATGGTATACCCGTTCCAGATGGGTATAAAGTTGACAAAGTTGCAGATTTAAAGCAATACGAATTTCCTGTTGCGGTTAAGTCCCAGATATTATCGGGCAAAAGGGGAAAAGCCGGAGGAATAAAATTTGCCAAAAGTGAAAATGAACTAAAGGAAGAATCAGAAGAACTTTTAAATTCAAAAATTAATGGATTGCAGGTTGAGGCATTACTTATAGAGAGGATGCTGGATATTAAGAAAGAGCTTTACCTGAGTATAACGCTGGACAGAGCATCAAAAGCACTTATTATAATCATGTCAACCGAGGGGGGAATGGATATTGAAAGTGTTCCGGAAAATAAAATACACAAAATTGTAATAGACCCCTTAATTGGATATTCCGACTATATATCAAGAGAAGCTGCTGAGTTTCTTGAAATGGATGGTAGCCTTAAGAAACAGTTTTCTTCAATATTATCAAACCTTTACAATGCTTTTATGGGAGAAGATGCACTTTTAATGGAAATAAATCCATTGATAATAGACAAAACAGGTAATATCATTGCAGGCGATTCAAAGGTCACAATTGATGATAACGCCTTATTCAGGCATAAAAATCTTGTGATAAATGATCCGGAAAAGACCGAGCTTGAAAATGAGTCCGCTTCGAAAAGCTTTACATTTATCGAAATGGATGGACATATAGGAGTTATAGCAAATGGAGCGGGATTGACGATGGCAACGTTGGATGCCCTCACATTGCATAAATTGAAACCAAGAAACTTTCTGGATCTCGGCGGTACGGATAATATTGAAATAGTTGAGGAAGCTTTTTCCTTTGTTTTAAGGGTTAAACCTGAAATACTATTTGTTAATATATTTGGTGGTGTCACAAAAGCTGATACAGTAGCCAATGGTATAGTATCGTCAAAGAAGAAATTCAATATAAAGCAACCTATTGTTGTGAGATTAAGTGGAATACATGAGGAAGAAGGGAGGAAAATACTTATGGACAATGGAATAAAGGCGTTTTCCGATATGAATAGTGCAATAAATGAATTGGCAAAAATGAAAGGGGTGTAATAAATGGTTGTAGTAAATAGCAATACAAGAGTTATAGTGCAAGGTATGACAGGTCATCAAGGTGCGTTTCATTCAGGTGAAATGATAAAATTCGGAACCAAAGTTATTGCGGGAGTATCTCCGGGAAAATCGGGAACAAAGGTAAATGGCGTAGACATATATGAAACGGTTTACGATACATTAAACTTGCATCCTGATGCTTCAATGATATCAGTTCCAGCTCCATTTATAAAAGATGCAGCAATGGAGGCCATTGATAATGGCATAAAACTCATATATATATTAACAGAACATGTTCCCGTCCAGGATACAATGGAAATAGCTGCAGAAGCCAAAAGAAAAAATGTTTTCATGATAGGACCAAACAGCCCTGGAATAACCGTTCCAAACGAATGCAAGATAGGTATTATGCCAAACCATATTTTCAGGAAGGGAGATATAGCCATAGCATCAAGAAGTGGTACATTAACATATGAAATAGTTAAGGCTGTTACAGATGCAGGATTTGGAGAGAGCACAGTAATTGGTCTTGGTGGTGATCCAATAATAGGCACAACATTCTCCGATATTATCAAAATTTACAATGAGGACCCAGCAACCAAGAAGATAATTCTTGTTGGTGAAATTGGTGGAAGCGAGGAAGAAAAAGCTGCAGCATATATAAAGGAACATGTTAAAAAACCAGTGGTAGGATACATTACCGGAAGAAGCGCTCCCCCAGGAAAGAAAATGGGACATGCGGGGGCAATAATTGAAAAGGGAACAGGAACAGCAGAATCAAAGATAAATGCCTTTGAAAGTGCTGGCATAAAGGTTGCGGAATACCCAAATGACATACCGAAATTATTAAAATAAATATTTTATGGCATTCATTCACTAAAATTTTATTTTATTTTTTGAATTTATAATTCAGTATAATCTTTATATAGTATTTTTAAATGATTATATATGAATCCATCAGTGGAACTTAAAAAAATGGAAGATTATGTAATGGAAAATTCGTCATTCAAACTTTATACAGACGGTGAAAAAGCGGAACTTCATTTTGTGCCAAATACACCTGAGGCCGAGGTTCATTTCCCAGACGGTATGCCAGTTGAACATATTATGTATGGGGATCTTGATGATGGAGTGATAATTTTCCATAAATTTGTTACGGTAAGTAATTATGGACAAACAGAAACAGAAATTTTAGACGACGATCCGATAATGGAATGGCTAAAATATATATAAAATTTTGAATTTCGTTATATAATTTTTATTTTTATCTATTTAAATATTGATATTTATAAGTTAACACTTATAATCCGATAAAAAAGTATTTAAATAATTTATGCCTATATGTGCCGATTAAAATGCAGGAAACTGACATAAATCTTCTTGTGGGTGGTCCACAAGGCGGAGGTATAGATAGTTCTGCCAATATGATTAATATGGCATTCTCTTTAGCAGGATATAATATTTTTGGGGTTCGTGAGTTCCATTCAAATATTAAGGGTCGACACAGTTATATCCACCTGAGGGTAAAACATGAACGCCCCGGTTCATTAAAATATCCAGTTGACATTATGGTTGCACTTGATCCGGATACATTATTTGAGCACATGCTTGACGTTTCCAAGGGGTCAAAAATAATTTATGATTCAGCCTTTGAAAAATTTGAATTAAAACAGGCTAGGATGATAACATTGGACACTATGAGCAGAATAAGATATGAGCTTGAAAACAGAAAATTACCATTGAATATTAATGGTGTCCTTGAATATTTTAAATCGGTTGGAGTCATTCTTGTATCCTTGCCGTTTGATAAAATAATCAATAAGAATTTACCTGAAGGCCCGGCTACAAGATACTATAATACACTAGGTGCTGGTGCAACAATGGCCATTATAGGCCTTGATATAGAACATGCCAATGATGGAATAAAGTATGCTTTCAGGAAGAAACCTGCTGTTATTGAATCAAATTTAAAGGTTGTAAAGGGAGGATATGATTTTATCAAGGAAATGGGCCTTGAGGCTGAAAATCTTGAGGTATATCCCGTTAAACCAAGAATGCTTTTGAATGGAAATGATTCCGTAGCAATAGGAAAATTAATGGGTGGGTTGCGATTCCAGACATATTATCCAATCACACCCGCCAGTGATGAAAGCAATCTGCTTGAAAACCATGAAGAGATGAAATTTTTAAAGGGGGAAGCTGAAAAACTTAAAACAGCAGGCCTTGTTGTGGTTCAAACAGAGGATGAGATTTCAGCCATAAATATGGCAAATGGAGCCGCATTAACTGGAGTGAGAAGTTCTACAGCCACATCTGGACCTGGATTTTCACTGATGTCAGAGGGCATATCATACGCTGGAATGACAGAAATTCCAGTTGTGGTTACATTGTATATGCGCGGTGGACCGTCAACGGGTCTGCCAACAAGAAATGGACAGGCTGATCTTTTGTTCGCAATCAATACAGGGCATGGTGAATTTCCAAAAATGGTCATTTCTTCAGGGGATATGGAAGAATGCGTTTATGACGCAATGAAGTCCCTGAATTACGCACAGAAATATCAGATGCCAGTAATACATATAATAGACAAAACACTTGCAAATACAATGGATCTTGTACCAGAAATAGATTTAAAGAAAATTAAAATAGAAAAATATGAAGAAAACAAAAACCACGAGGATTACAAAAGATTCTCACTGAATACTGACACAGGCATATCACCATATGGTGTATTTGGCAAGGATATATACTGGATTACCGGCGATGAGCATAATGAATATGGGCATATAACTGAAGATGTCTCAATGAGAGATAAGATGATGGAGAAAAGAAGGAAAAAACTTGAAACTGCTGATAGGGAAATACCATTGAATGACAAGGTTGAACTGTATGGTGAGAAAAACGCCGATATCACATATATTACATGGGGAAGCCAGAAAACATTATTGCTTGATGCAATCAAGGAACTTAAAAAGAACGGCATAACTGCCAATCT
Organism: Thermoplasmata archaeon; assembly: GCA_021835025.1. Taxonomy (GTDB): domain Archaea; phylum Thermoplasmatota; class Thermoplasmata; order Thermoplasmatales; family Thermoplasmataceae; genus Acidiplasma. The sequence goes on from JAKBQY010000057.1 coordinate 72,356, forward strand.
TCTGTATATAAAGATGTTTGTTCCCTTTGCATCAGATTATGTTGAAAAGGTATTGAAGAATGCAAATACTGTGATAGATGTTGAAAGCAATATGAATGCCCAGGCTGCGCAGGTAATAAGAATGAATACAGGAATTAAAATAGAAAATTCCATATTAAAATATAATGGAAGACACATGACTTTAGATGAGATATTAAAGTCAACAAAAAAGATAATGAAAGAAAAAACAGAAGTTGAGGTGCTTGAAAATGGTTCATAATTTTAGAAGTGATTTAACAGTTGATTGGTGTCCAGGATGTGGTGATTTCGGAATACTTACTGCAATAACGAAGGCTCTTGGAAATATGAACCTTGATCCAGAGAAAGTTGTAGCAATTTCAGGAATTGGATGTTCTGGAAAGACTCCGCATTATTTGAACATTGCGGGTGCACATACATTACATGGAAGGTCAATTCCATATTCAGTAGGTGTTAAACTTGCAAACCCAAATCTCAAGGTGCTTGTTATGGGGGGAGATGGCGATATGCTTGGCATTGGTGCAGGGCATTTTGTCGCAGAAGGCAGAAGGAATTCAGGCGTTGTTATAATATTATACAATAATTCTGTATATGGATTAACAAAAGGACAGGCAGCTCCTACAATGCCTCTTGGAGAAAAGGTAAAAAGCATTCCAAGACCAAATATATTTACCAAGATAAACCCAATTCCGCTTGCCATGGCTTCCGGGTACTCTTTTGTTGCAAGAGGTTTTTCATCTGAAATAAACCACCTTTCAGATTTGATTCAAAGAGCAGTAAACCATGAAGGGTCATCAGTGATAGAGGTCTTACAACCTTGCCCCACATACAATGATGTTAACACACTTGACTGGTACAGAAAGAGGGTATATAAATTGGAGGATGATAAATCGTGGGATCCTATTGTTAAAAATAAAGAAGAGGAAGAGGAAAAGTTTGATAATGGTTATCAAATGTCTTTGAAATGGGGAGACCATATACCAATAGGAATAATGTATGAAAATAATACAATACCAAGCTTTACTAAAAGGTTGTCAGATATTGTTCCGAATTATCTAAAATATCCACCATCTGAACAGGATATTTCTGACTCAGAAGGATACTCAATTCTTGATCCCTTTGAAACGTTCATTGAGAGAAGAATAGATTAAAAAAATATTATTTTTTGTTTTTTTGCGTTTTGTTTTCTTTATTTTTTAAGTCTTTTAAATATTTTTGTATATATTGTATGTCAATATTCAGGGTGTTATCCGTTTCCTGAAGCCAGAGAATCCCCCCTGCTGAATCTATAAGTTTTCCAGCAAATTTCATATTTCCCACGAGGGCCTTCCAGTTAAATGGAATTTTGGATATTACCGAAAGATACATAGCATTATTTGATTTTCTTACATGTAATTTTCCGTTAAAGAGGTCACCAATTTTATAAAAAATTTCTGTAGCAAATGGTTCTTCACCAAGTTTGCCGTAAACTTCCTTTTCGTCAGTAACTTCAACATCCTTCAATAAATTTTTCAGGTCACTCATGCGAATCCTCTCTCCCTGAGATATTTTGCTGTAATCTTGCCTATGCCAAGTTCCTCCGGAGAATGGCCAAATGCAAGTCCTATTAGCTGTGTTATGTATAATGTTGGCAATGTCCAGTCCTGCTTGAAGTGATCCTTTATTTTTAGTTGGGTAACATCAAGCTGTAAATGGCATAATGAACATGGATGGACCATCATATCGGCACCATTGTTTCTGGCATCCGATAGTATATTGTTTGCCATTTTTAAACCAACAGGAGGATTGCTTCCCATAAGTGGAAAACCGCAACATGATGCTTTTAATGGAAATGAAATGGGTGTAGCGCCGGTGGCCGCTACAAGGTCCATTACACTGTGTGGATCATGTGCAGATTCGAATCCCATAACATTGCTTGGCCTCAATAGTTGGCATCCATAATAAGTTCCTATTTTTATATCCTTAAGAGGTTTTTTTACGTGTTTTTGTATATTTTCTATGCCAACATCCTGAATTAAAACCCATATAAAATGTTCTGAGTCAACTCCACCTTCATATTCTATATTTGCTTTTTCAAGCCTTTTATCAACATTTTCCTTTAGGTCGGAGTCATTTTCATATTTATCCACTGCTATTCTATGGCTATTAAGGCAGACGCTGCAAGGAGTGGCCATCTTGTCATATCCCATCTCCTTAACCTTGTTCAGATTTCTAAGGTTGAGTGATGTATGTATTTCCTCATTTCTATCATCCATGAAGCCTCCACCGCAACAGTTCCAGTCATCAACCTCCATGAGTTCAAGGTCAAGATCCTTTGCAATTAATTGCGTGGCTATATCTACATCTTTTGCTATTCCATGGGATGCACATCCCGGATAATACGCAACTTTCATTTTTTATCACCCATTATTTTTTTAATTTCATCAATATTTTTTACATCAGTATCTTTTGACATGGCATACTTTATTTTACCTTGTTTCATCATGTACATCATATCTTTCATGGCGGCAACATATCCAAAGGTTTTTAGGTATAATTTTGACTCCTTTATTTTGCCGGATTCCGCGATGGACTCAGATATTGTATCGTCATGCTTTCTGGCCATTGTAATCACTTCAGTGGTCCCCGGATATTCATCAACATATGCCTTTGTTTTCTTGATAGCTATTACCGGCTGTACATCCTGTGGACATACTTCATAGCACATATAACATGATGTGCATCTCCAGGCACTGTCCATAAGTATGCCTATTCTTTCAGCTTTTTTAGTGTCCCTGCCATCAGCAATAAATCTGTACCCCTTTGCGTGTGCAGCAGGACCCAGAAATTTTTCATCCTCCTTTACTGAAGGGCATGCTGAAACGCAGAGCCCACACCATATGCATTCTTCGAATTTCCAAACTTCCTTTTGCTCCGAAGGGGTCATTCTTTCCTCATTCTCTCCCGATATTACTGTTTGATCGGCATACAACCTTGGCTCAACCTTGTACATCCTATCATAAAATGTATCTATATCTGGAATTAAATCCCTCACTTCCTTATAATAATCCATTGCTTCCAGATTTACTTCATTTTTATCATTTATGGCATTGAATGCCATGGTTTTACATGCTAATCTTGGTTCTCCATTGATTTTCATTGCACAACTTCCACATACAGCCATATGGCAGGATGCTCTATAAGACAGTGCAGGATCCTGTTCATACTTTATCCATCTTAAAACCTCTGTCATCTGTGTGTATCTATTGGCATTTACCCTGTATGTTCTCCATTGTTCACCATTATTTTCATCGTATTTTTTTATATTTACAGTTATTTCTTTTTCTTCAACCATATCAATACACCCTCGGTTCCGGTTTCCATTTTGTGACTATAACAGACTTGTATTTAATCTCAATGGTATTATCCGGTTTCAGATAAGCCAGTGTATGTTTCATCCAGTTGTCATCATTCCTTACAGGATAATCATTCCTGAAATGTGCCCCCCTTGTTTCAGTTCTGTTCAGTGCCGCTGTTGCAATTGCAAGCGAAACATCGATCATATTCCTCGTTTCAAATGCATTGAAAACCTCAGTATTGTAGTTTGTTGTCTTGTCCGTTACATACATGTTTTTTGCTCTTTCCCTGAGATTTTGTAAGCCTTTGACAGCATCTCCCAGTTTATTCTCATCCCTGAAAATGCCAACATTATTCCACATTGTTTCCTTCAATTCATCCAGCAATGTCCCGAAATGCTCTCCTGTTTCCTTTTTAATATATAAATATGCATTGTTTGCAATTTCTTCGGTGCCATCTGATGATTCGACATTTTTATGTTTTTTAAGGAAATCAACCATTGTTTTACCCGTTTCCCTTCCATAAACAAGTGTTTCAAGAAGGGAATTTGAACCGAGCCTGTTTGCTCCATGCACTGAAACGCATGCGGCTTCTCCGGCTGCAAATAATCCATTCAAATCGGAATTTGTTCCAGTTATGTCAACATCAATTCCGCCCATGAAATAATGCTGTGCTGGTCTTACCGGTATCATCTCCTCTGCCGCATCGACACCGGCAAATGTTTTAGCAGCATCATAAGCCAGGGTCAATCTTTCCATTATATATTCCCTTCCCAAATGTGTCAGATCGAGGCTAAGATAACCACCTTCAAATCCCCTCCCTTCCATCATCTCCATTGTCATTGACCTTGATACAATGTCCCTTGGAGCGAGATCAAATTTATGGGGAGCATATTTTGCCATAAATCTTTCATTCTTATTATTTTTTAATATTGCACCCTCAGCTCTGGCAGCTTCGCTTATTAAAATATCAGAGGGGTATAAACAGGTGGGATGGAACTGCACAAATTCCGGATCCTTCAATGGAACCCCAGACCTCAGGGCAATGCCATAGCCATCACCTGTACTTATATAGCTATTTGTTGAATGCTTGTAAACCATGCCAAGGCCTCCTGAAGCAATCAATAAAGCTCTGGATTTTAAATATATGGGATCCATGTTTTTCATTTCCATTGCAACAAGTCCGTTGACATTGTTTCCATCCTTTACTATATCAAGAACATAATATTCGCTGTAAAAATCTATATTGCTAAATCCAGATGCGTGTTCGAACAGCGTGTGCAACAATGCCATACCTGTTTTATCAGCAACAAATCTTGTTCTTGGGTATGTTTGCCCGCCAAAATATCTTAAGGCAATTCTCCCATCCGGTTGTCTATTAAACGGTGCCCCCCACGTATCCAGTATTCTGACTATTTCGCCTGATTTGTCTGATAATAGTTCGGCAGCATTCTGGTCAACCAAATAATCACCGCCTTTCACCTCATCATATGACATGAATTCAGGATCATCATTTGGATCGGAATTTCCATTAATATAAGCTGCTATGCCACCCTCAGCAGCTGCTGAATGCGACCTTGTTGGAAAAACCTTTGAAACAACTGCCACTTTAAATCCAGCATCGGCAACATAATTGGCCGCCATTAAACCTGCCAGACCACCTCCAAGAATTACTGCATCATATTCCTTTTTTTCCATTTTAACACCACCATGTTTTAAAAATTACCATGCATCGACATTAATAAATAAAATATAATATTTTGCTTTAAAAAAAGCATTTTAATTGGTTTTCCCCCAAAAAAATTATCGGTTATTCCATTTTTTTTCTCACTGAATTACACTCATCTCTCATTCTTTTAATCTTCTTCCTTGGATTTCGAGTCGTGAATTTCTGAAACTCACTTATCCTCAATTTTAAATTTCGTATAGATAAAAATTTAATGAAAATCCAAACGAAAAGAACTTTACAATTTTATTTTCTTAAATTTAACTTATAAAAATAAAGATTTTCAGGGTGTTAATACTGAAATCAAAAATATTATGAACCCCACAATTACAAAGTATACCGTACCTGTTATCGTTGCTCCTTGTATGAATTTATAATAGAGACCCCCCATTTCTATCAAGAATAGCCCAAGAAAGAATAATGGATATCTCCATGCCGATTTCATGAATTTGTGCATGGCAATCACAACCTGAATAGTAGGATGTTTATGGGCAGTCCTACTGCAACGCCCCTTATGAAGAGATCTACAAGAAAGAATGAGGCCAGGCTCATCCATGCGAATGTTTCATGGTTATTGTTGAGTTTTGAAATAGCATTGAATAATGGTCTTCTTGCACTCTTCTTATTTACTGGACAGCTGTAACAATCAACATTTCCACCGGTAACATGCCTGAAGAAGTGGCAGGAAAATGTATATATTACTGCCCAGAACGTATTCCATATAAGCAACAGCGCCCCAAGTGTAAATGTGCCATTATAGGAAAGAGCCACATATATATCAAAGAAAAAGAATGGCAATATTGCAACTGCCGCATACCAGAAATATCTGTGAAGATTCTCAAGCCTGAAAAAGTTCGTTTCGCCAACATATAATCTCCCCCTTTTTTCACCAGAGATGTCCATTTTCTTCTGGGCATCTCTGAATGATGTTACTTCGCAGGCCATGGGATGCTTGAAAAGATGCCTGTGATAGTCCTTTCTATAGGCATAACATGTGGCACGAAAACCAGCAACAAGTGGAAGCACCAGAATTGTTGGTGCGTAAAATGGATCCGTTAAACCTTCGACCGGTTTTGACATTGCAAATTCAGTCATAAGATATATTGCAAGCAACACAAGCAATACAAAAGACCAGAATCTGATCGTGCCGAATTCTCTTGGAAATTTTACCACTTTCTCCATTTTTTCTTTATCCTTTACACTGAATGACATTTACCTCACCACCTTCTCCTTTTTTCTTCTGCCCTTAATTAACATGGCAATAGGATCGTACTGTCTATCAACATTCCTCTCTTTTTCCTGTATAATTGCATTATCAGTAATTTTTATGTGTTCCGGGCATACATCTGTACAACATTTTGTAATGTTGCAATACCCCAATCCCCCCTCATTGTTAAGGAATTTAGAGCGATCAAGGGCGTCAAGGGGGTGCATGTCCCACGATGCAGCCTTTACGATATACCTTGGACCAAAATATGGAGTGTAATGTTCCCTGATAACATGGCATACATCCATACATAGGAAACATTCTATACATCTCTTGAATTCCTTTGATCTTTCAACGTCCTTTGGATTTATTTTCCAGGGTTCTTCCATGCCTTCTCTTGGAGAAAACATTGGGATCTTTCTGGCAATTTCCCAATTCTCAGAGATATCAGTAACAAGGTCCTTAATCAGAGGAAAAGATGCCATTGGTGCAACTGTTATATCCTTTCCAAGTGTATCCACTTTTGTTTTGCACATAAGCGATGGTTTTCCGTTAATCTCCGTTGAACAAGAGCCACATTTTCCAGCCTTGCAATTCCATCTTATGGATAGCGTCGGATCAATATTTTCTTCAACATATCTAACCGTGTCAAGCACAGCCATCCCCTCAATATATGGAACGCTGTATTCAACAAACTTTCCCTCGTTTTCCGTCTCAGGATCGAACCTGAAAACATGCACACTTATATTTTCGCTCATTTATACACCTCTGGTTTAACGTAAGCTTTGAATTCCTCTGGCATTTCTTTCGTTTTCTCTGTTTCATACACTATCTCATTTTTTTCTCCACGATAAACAACAATACTCTTTCTCCAGTTTTTATCTTTTTTTGGAAAATCGCTTCTTGTATGTGCACCCCTGCTTTCTTCCCTCATCAAAGCGGATGTTGCCGTGGCTTCACAGGATATTAACATGTTCTCCAGTTCAAGGCATCCAAGCAAGCCGTGGTTGTATTTCATTCCGCCCTTCGTGCCGACATCAGGGAACTCTTTTTTGAGTTCATTTATTATCTCTATGGCTTTCTTCAGGTGTTCTCCATCTCTGACAATTCCGACATTTTCACTCATGCACGTCATGAGCCTATCCATAAGGGCATATGGATTCTTTCCATCTTCCTTAAAGAGGTCATTTATGTGCTTTGTAATACTCTCTACCTCGTTTTGATCAATTTTCTCCAGCTTTGATGAAAGGGCATATTGTGCAGCAGAATCACCTGCCCTTTTTCCAAACACCAGAATGTCAGCAAGTGAATTGCCTCCAAGCCTATTTGCCCCATGCAACCCAGAAGTAACTTCGCCCGCTGCAAAAATATTCTCAATATTAGATTTTCCAGATTCTGCTTCAACTTCAATCCCACCCATCATATAGTGTACAGTTGGTGCCACTTCCATTTTTTTCTTCGTTATGTCAATATCTGCGAATTCAAGAAATTGTTGATACATAGCAGGGAGTTTGTTTTTAATGAAATCAGGCCCTTTAAAGGATATATCGAGATAAACACCTCCGTGTTCCGTTCCACGGCCATCCATGATTTCTTTATAAATGGCCCTTGCAACAACATCCCTTGCATCCAGTTCCTTCTTTTCAGGTGAATATTTTAACATGAATCTTTCATCTTTGGAATTTAAAAGAATTCCGCCCTCTCCCCTTACACCTTCAGTTACCAGAACACCTTTAACACTTGGTGGATAGACCATACCTGTTGGATGGAATTGTACCATTTCCATATCCTTCAACTTAACACCGGCGCGGTATGCAATTCCCAATCCATCCCCTGTGGATTCCCACGAATTTGATGTGACCTTAAAAACACGCCCTGAACCTCCAGTGGCAATGACGATTGCTTTTGTCCTAAAAATGTAACGTTTGCCATCATTCATTTTTATGCCATATGCCCCAACAATTTTATTATTATTCTTGATCAAATCAACAATATAAATCTCATCAAGAAATTGTATATTTCTGTGTAAAATTTGATCCTCCAATGTTTTTATAAGTTCAAGGCCTGTTCTATCACCAATGTGGGCAAGCCTTCTATAGGTATGTGCACCAAAAGCTCTTTGCATTATCCTCCCATCCGGCGTTCTGTCAAACAGAGCTCCATATCTTTCAAGTTCAAGAACTCTTTCCGGTGCCTCTTTTGCCAGTAATTCTGCCATTTTCCAATCCGAAATATAAACGCCTTCTTCAATAATATCCCCAAAATGGACGGTCCAGTTATCTTTTGAATCAACATCACCAAGAGCGGCAGCTATTCCGCCTTCAGCCATTACGGTATGAGCTTTGCCCAGCAATGACTTTGACACCATTATTGGTTTTAGTCCAGCATCATTTACAGAAATGGCCGCCCTCATTCCGGCTCCACCGGCACCTATTATAAGAACATCAGATTCCAAAATTTCAAATTCATCATTCATTAAAATCCACCCATATATTTAATAAATGCTTTTATCGGTATAAATTTTATGAAAACGACGATTGTGTAACTATTTTGCTGTAAATTTAATGGGGTCTTCCATATTCAGTTAGAGATGATAAAAATGAAAAACCCAGATGGAGTATTGAAAGAGTTAATAAAAAGTTATCTATTAGATCTATGTCGATCATTGAGGGTTATTAGGAAATGTCTATTCATTTATCTCATTGAATATATCCAATAATGATATATTCTTATGATTCAATTCGAATTCAATGTTTTCGAGTTTAATTGATTTTATTTTATTTTATCAGGCAAGTTTTTTATTGAAATTCCTAATTTTCTAAATATATTCAAATTCTTATAGAATAAATTAAAAACCTCCCTTGAAAAAATTGTATCCCTTATCATACCATTTTCACTGAAAATTTTTCTCATGTCTATAAAAATATATGGTATTTTCATTTCATTTAGACCTGATCTTAATAGACTCGTTTTCCCTGACCTTCTTATTCCATATATTACCGTTAAAGGTGAATTTTCGATCGATAATTTCAAATCGCCAAATTCCTCTGTTCTATCAAAAATGTCGCTCATGGATGTTTTAGGAACTATATCAAATAACATGTTATACCTCCTATTACTTAAATTTTTTTAAATACTGAAATATATTTACTGATTCAATATGAAAACATTATCCACCTAATTTAATTGAAATAGGCTGCTTTCATTTCAACAACCTGAACTATATATGATTATATTTTATAGCCTGATTACCTCATCCATTGTTCTACCTATCCAGCGTTTTCTATAATGTATTGAATTCCTCCATCCATTCTTCGAATTCTTTTTAATTTTCATGGGAATCTTTGTCTTTGCTGGTACACTTGGTGACTCTCTTGATTCCGATGATGCCTTGTTCTTTGGCCGTGAAATAGCCTTATCTTCGTGTTCATTGAATATCTCTTTTAAAAAGAGCTTACGAATTTCTTTCACTCTTCTGCATCGTGTACGTGTCCATCTATTTTTATAAAATGCCTTTTTATACTTTATTAATGAAATACTTTATAGACAATACAAAAATATTTAATTTTAGTAATAATATCAACTTATGGCAAATAAAAAAATATCTGTTATTGGCGCAGGAGCAGTTGGTGCTAGTGTTGCCCAGGTACTTGCTATAAAAGACCTTGGGGATATATATATTTTTGATATAGTTGAAGACATAGCTTCTGGAAAGGCCCTGGATATACAGGAGGGAGCCCCACACTGGGGATTCAATTCAAAGCTTAAGGGATTTTGTACAAAGGACGAAAAGGAATATGAAAATATGAAGGGATCCGATGTAATAATAGTTACAGCAGGATTGGCCAGAAAACCAGGAATGAGCAGAGACGATCTTCTAATTAAGAATATAGGAATCATGAAGGATGTTGGAGAAAAAATTAAAAAATATTCACCTGAATCGATAATAGTAACAGTAACAAACCCTGCTGATATTATGGCATATGTTATACAGAAAGCGTCTGGAATTGATCCATCAAGGATAATAGGACTGGGGGGATCTCTTGATAGTACAAGATTTAGAACATTTTTAGCTGAGGAACTGCATGTTTCAGTACAGGATGTAAATGCCTTTGTGATTGGTGGACATGGTGATGATATGGTTCCATTCATAAGATACTCAAATGTGTCAGGAATACCAATATCGGATCTTCTGAGTAAAGAAAAAATAGAAGAAATTGTTAAAAGGACAAGATTGGGAGGGGGAGAGATTGTCAACCTTTATAAAACTGGGAGCGCCTTCTATGCACCTTCAATATCCATAACTGTTATGGCAGAGTCTGTTTTAAAAAATCAGAAAAGAGTAATACCATGTGCTGCATATTTAACAGGTAAACACGCAGAACATTATGAAATAAACAATATGTTTATAGGAGTACCGATAAAAATAGGCAAAAATGGTGTTGATGAGATATTTGATCTTAAAATGAACGAGGAGGACAAAAAACTCTGGGAAAAGAGCGTAGATTCTGTTAAGAAGAATTGCAAGATTGCTGATGATTTCCTTGCTGGCAAATTAAACTGAAAAATTTTAGTTTTTTAAATATTTTTATTTTAAAATTAATCCAAAAATTATGTTTTAAAATTATAACAATAAATTTTCAATATTGAAAAAATAAAGATTTATCTTTCTGGCAAGGGTATGAAATCTCTTTTATCAAATCCTGTGTATATAGCCCTTGGTCTAATGAGCCTCTCTTCCTCCTCAACATATTCTGATATGTGTGCTGTCCATCCAAGTACCCTCGAAAATCCAAATAATGTTGTGAACATATATATGGGAAATCCAATTTCATTGAAGACAATACCGGAATAGTAATCCGTATTTGGATAGATCCCTTTTGAACCATATGTTTTAACTCCCAGATCCTCCAATTTTTCAGCTATTTCAAGGTTATTTTTCTGTTCATCTGTTTCAACAAGTTTCTTTGCTATTCCCTTGAATATCTTCATTCTTGGATCATAGGTTTTATAAACTCTGTGCCCAAAACCCATCAATCTTTTATTGTTTTTAAGTATATTTTCATTGAACCATATTTCAACATTTTCCGATTTTTTTATTTCCAGTACCTGGTGGTATGCTGCTTCTGCGGCACCGCCATGCAATGGCCCTTTCAATGCAGCTATTGCAGCTGTAATGCATGAATACATGTCTGATAGGGTAGAGGAAGCAACAAGGGCGGCTGTTGTTGATGCAGGCACCTCATGATCAATATATATGATCAATGCAGAATTCATTGCATCTATTTTCTCCTGTGATATTTCATTAAAGCAGTTCCTGAGGAAAGCTTCGGCATAGCCATATTTTTTATCTGGATTTTTTAATTCCATACCCATCTTATGCCTGTATATGTTTGATATAATTCCAAGGTCTTCACCCATAATCTTTGCTGCCTGTTTTCTATCATCATCACGGTTCCATTTATAATCACCAGAAGACATAGAAGCAAATGCAGTTTCCATCATTGTAAGAGTGTCCGTTTCCCTTGGGAGGGCAGCGATAAGTTCCAATACATGTCTTGGCAATTTATAGTGCCCCCTTAAATCATCAACAAATGATTTTAGCTGTTCGCCATTCGGAAGTTCCCCATATATCATCAGATATGATACCTCCTCAAATGAACAATTTTTAACCAGGTCATTTACATCATAACCACGATATCTCAATATTCCTTTGTTTCCGTCAATATATGTTAATTTAGTATATTTTATAAATACATCTTCCAGTCCTAAATTCACGGTTGTATCCATCTTATTCCACCTTTATTTTATATTTTTAAACAATTGCATACATATTGCAGAGGTTTTATGGAATTTTCAAATTCCTTCCAGTTGAACCAGTATTTTTGCAATTTATTTTTTTCCCATATCCCATTGGAGAATAACAGGTTTTGAAATTCTTTACTGAGAATTTACATATTGTCGATTTATTCTTCAAATTTAAAGAATGCCAACCTTTACCATTCTGCCTTCTAAGGACATATTATTTAATTATAATATCAAATTTAAACATTATGATTAGTAAATAAGTATTCAGATTAAACTTTTGAGATATTTAAGCATTTAACTAAAAAAATTTAAATTTTTGCATAATCGACAATGTTATAAATTAATATTTATCAATAAATAATTTATTTATAAATTAATTTGTCTTTATATTCATCCATTTTATCACAATTTCCGAATTTTCCATTAACTCATAATAATCCTCTTTGCCATAGTTTATATAAAAATATAATTCACCACTCTTTATAAAATGTTGATTGTTGGTTGATAATCCCGCATCAAGAAGATAGGCTCCTGCCATAAGTTTTCCGATATCGGTAAGCAATTCTTTTGCATAAAACTCGGGATTGTTTTTTCTCATATAATTTATTTTACTTTTAATTATTTCCATAGAATTATCTATAACTGAAATGAGATGCCTATCAAAATTTTTCTTTTTATTGTTTATATCTGCCATTAACATTTCCAATGTATCCTTTTTAAACAGGCTTTCCATTGCATCAAGGGCCTGAATATTTGAAGTACCCTCCCAGATAGACGTGACAATAGAATCACGATGGAATTTTGCCATTGGGAATTCCTCGAAAAAACCTATGCCACCCATCATCTCCATTGCATATTCTGTTATGTAATTGGCCGTAGATGATGCTATATTTTTTGAAATATGTGACAGGATTCTTGCATAATTATAGGATTCGTCATAGGGAGGTTTTGACTTTATTGATTTTTCAAACCAGCTTGCGGCAGCAAATGATAGAATAGTAGCTGCTTCCAGATTTATCTCATTTTCCATGAAATCTCTCCTCATCAATGGTTGTTCTATCAGTTTCTTTCCAAAGGCCTCTCTTATATTCGCATATTTATAAGCCTCCCAGAGGGCTTTTCTTGCAATACCGGTTGCTGCAATCGCATCATCAATCCTTGATATGGTGAGTATTTCCATTGCAATGTATATTCCATCTTTTAAATTGCCGAGAATATATCCAATTGAATTATTCAATTCAACCTCTCCCGTTGGCACAGCAACGGTTCCCATTTTATTTTTCAACCTTCTTATGTTGTAATTCAAATTGCCGTTAAAATAAGCCGGAACAAAATATACTGATATATATTTTGCCCCTCTCTGGTTTATATCGGTCTTGGATGTAACTATCGAAGCGTCAGCTATGCCAGCGTTACTTGCAAAATATTTATCCTTTCCATTTAATATATAATGATCATCAACATTGACTGCAAGGGTATTGTTGTTTCCAATATCACTCCCCCCTTGCAATTCGCTGTAAAATGTTGCACCATACCAGGGATTTTCCACATCAATAAATTTATTTAAATAAAGGTCCTTCAACTGTTTGCTGCCATATTTAAAAAGGCCATAAAGAGTTTGTTCGGTTAGGGTAAACGTACAAAAGATGCCTGAATCAGAAATAACATACCCTGATAAAAAATGGTTTATCAGGGAAATCATCTCATTTTTAATTGAATTCCTGATAATTCCAAGATTCTGCAATTTTTTTAAAATTTCTCTGTGATATGGAGATAACCGAACATAATCAATTCTTTTTCCAGTTACTGACCATGTTTGAAGCTCGGGTTTTGCATAATGGTCAATGTAATCGAGTCCCCCAATAAGTTTGGTGGAAACATACTTTCCAAGATCGTTCATTTCATCATCCACGTTAAAATCAAAATAATCGATGATATTTTTCAATACATAATCATCGGAAAAATAATTAACACCATAACTTAAATACAGTTCCTGAAATAAATCTTTCATATAATTATAGGAGATATTAATATTTAAATTTATTTTTCTAAACTATTTTATTTCATTACAATACTTTTACCGTTTGATATCATCAATATTTTGATATTTTTTGATCTGAGCCTATTTATTAACCCTCGATCATTTGTCAGTACAAAGCATTTTAGCTTTATCGCCATGTTTAATATGCAATTATCTCCAGTTCCGTATGATTCTATGATGTTAAAATTTTTGCCGTATTCAAGAGCTGCACGGGCGTACCAATAGGTTTTGCTCAGGCCAGCGAGTTCATCAATAACACATTTTGGGATAAGGATTTCAAATGTTAGTGGTATACTTAGCAGTGCCATTCGGATATCCATTTTATTTTTTATAGAATACATCAATGAATTAGTATCAAGCAATAGTTTTTGATTCATTTTACGACTTCAGCTATGGCAATATTTCTTTTGATTTTTTTAATCAAAACTTTAACAGTCTGGCCTTTTTTAACATTTGGTATATATATGGTATATTCCCCATATCTGGCATGGCCCTCTCCAGACCTTCCTATTTCGGTAACAATAACATTGTATGTTTTATTTTCCGATAATTCAGTTTCCTCTTCCTTAATTTCCCTGGTTGCCCTGATAGGGTGCTGTGCCCCACATGCTTTGCAAACAAGAAGATATGTACGCCCTGCTTTCTCTATTGTTGTATCTGGTGCATTGCATTCATAACACAGCACGTACGTTGCCATATATTCATCCATTTTTTCCCTAATTTCGGATTCCTTTATTTTTCTATTTATAATTAATCTTTTCTGGGAAATATTTGCACCAATTCCGAATTCCTTTGTAAGATACTTTACAATATCCTGGGGATTCCTATTCAGCATATCGGCTATATCAATAAAATTCCTGATAATAGTTGATTTTCCTTCATATATTATATCTGGAACTGGTACTTTTAACCTCTCCTCAAATTTATTTTTTTGAGACAGTACACCGGAGGCATCATTTAAAAGCTTATCATAATCGAATGACATACTTTTGTAATACATTTCAGGCTTATTAATATTATTTTATTTCAGATTATATTAATAAAATGTACATTATATTAATAAGTCTCCTATTTTTTCTTTATGAAATATTATTACAATAAAATACAGTAAAAAAGGTATTTATTCTTATTTAATTAATTAAAAAATTAAAATAAATATGTACATATAAATTAATTTGTACATACAATGAAAAAAAATATATACTACTATCTATTAACATTATTAATGAAGGAAAAAACTGAAAAACTAACACTTCGAATTTCCAGTGAGGAACTTGAAGAGATAGATGCTTTTCTTGCATCAAATTTAAACTATACCAACCGTTCTGAATTTATAAGATTGGCGGTGATGGAATATATAGCCAACCTAAGAATTGGGATCATCTCAAAAAATAATAGCAATATACAAGTGAATCCAGTTATTGAAAAAACACTATTGAAAGCTGTAAATTCAGGATATTTTAAAAATCTTGATGCTGCATACGGGGAAATTATACATGAAGCCTGGAGAAACAATCTGATATCAAATCTAATCAGTGAAAGAAATGATGAAATAGAAAGGATAGAAAAATCAATTAAAGGGGAGGAAAAATATGATAAGATATGAGAATGAAACATTAAAAGATACGGTTTTGTCATTAAGTGGTAATTATTTTACCTTTATTTCCGTTGACGGGGAATTTTACAATAAAATCAATGTTAACCTGGCGGACATTTCTTCTTTCTATTCAATAGAAAATAAAATCAATAAAATTCACGTGAACGAATTTACAAACTATAAGTTCACCAATAAAGTTAAGGACGATACCGTTTCAATAGAAAAATGCACGAAAAGTACAAAATATAGATTCATCAGAGTTGCGACATTTAACAAAATGCCTGAAAGATTGCTTGATGCATTAAATCCCGCAATAATCTATATAGTTATTGACAATAAATATGATATATTTAAGAACCTCTATAGATATTTGAACAAAAGAGACATACCATATTTAAAAATTGTACATGAAAAATATTACAGTCTTAAAGATAAAAAGTTTGTTTCTGTGAATAGACTTATGGATTATTTATATGAAAATTACTTTCCGTGAATTTTAAAATTATTTTAATTTATATTTACTGTTTTTATAAAAAATTAGATATTAACCTTATTTTTGTTTGTTATGGATATATAAACGTCCTCCAGATTATCGAACTGCTCAACATACTTGACCTTTATGCCTTGTCCAATTAAATCTTCTATGACTTCAAAATTTTCATAATCGTTGGATTTCTCAACAATAATTTCATTTCCATTTACTGTATAGTTTTTAATTTTATTGCTTACAATTGAGTGCCCAGGAGAGTCTAGGGTTATTTTAAGCAAAAATTTATTATCTGCCATAGTTGAATCGTGTTCAATAATGCCATTGTTAATTATTATAGTGCGATCACATATTTCTCTAGCTTCGTAAATCAAATGTGTACTTAGCAATATTAATTTTGTCCTTGCAAGGTTGCGAATAAGGGTCCGTATTTCCTTCATGCCCTTCGGGTCCAGGCCAAATGTTGGCTCATCAAGAATTATGATTTCTGGGTCACCAATCATGGCCACAGCAAGTGCCAATCTCTGCTTCATGCCTCTGGAATAATTTCCAGTTTTTCTTTCAATAAATGATGATATCTGAGTTGTATTTATTATACTATCTATTATATTGTTAAAAGTTTCTTTATTCATGCCTTTGATTTTCCTGGTAAAATCAAGTATTTCCTTTCCGGTCAAATAACTGTAAAATTCTGGCTGTTCTATTAATGATCCAACAAATCCCAATGCCTTTTCCGGTTTTTCTGATACATTAATTCCGTTTATTTGGACCTCCCCATGAGTTGGCTTAATAATATTTGTGATGAGTTTCAACATTGTGGTTTTTCCGGCTCCATTTGGTCCTAGAATGCCTACACATCCATGATTTTTAACATTGAGGTTGATATTATTCAATGCAGTTATTTTACCGTATTTTTTGGTTAAAGAGTTCATAAAAATTTCCATCATGATACCTCTTTTCTTTCAAATAAAATTAGGCCAATCGCAAATGATGCTATGAAATAAATTACCATAATTAATGCTGAAAATATTATATCGGCAAATGGAGCCGGAGATATACTTGGTGTGGAAAAAAAATCCGCAGTATTTATGTTCATATATGCTCTTTCTATGATGCTTGCTGCATCGCTTAAAAGATATATTGGATCAATTTTATACAATAATTCTATTATAAATGAACCTGCGTAAAAAACTATATAATAAATTAAAAGTACGGTTATATATGCATATGTATTTTTATTAAAAATAGCACTGATCATGAAAGTGACTGATGTCATTGTCAGAATAAAAATAATTAACAGTAAAAGGGAATAATAAAAGTAAATTGTTGGAAGAGAATGAAATAAATATGATAGCGTTCCCACTTCGACAATTAGGTATATTATCATTATAATGAATGACACAGTGAAAGCTGCAAGAAACTTTCCTATATATAATTTATATCTATTTATTGGTAAAGGGAAAATGAAATATGCAGTTTTATTTTCAATTTCACTAGAAATAGCGGGGGATCCGAAAAATACAGCTGAAAATACAGGCACGTATAATAATATAAGAGTCCACAGAAAATAAAAAAGGGCTTCTTTTATTGTGATAGGTATACTTGATGAACCAAGAAATTTTGGGAAATTGTTTATATATTTGAATGAAAAATATATCATCATTATGCTTATAATGCTTATAAGCAGTAACATCAAATAAAAGCTTCTTGATCTGTAATAATTTTTAACGTATTGTAAATAAACAGTGCTGAATTTTGACATTTGTATTGAATTACGTTTTTATATTTAACGTTTTAAAAACTGCTTCTGTTTGGCTAGAGCTTATATTGTATTTTAATGATAATACGTTATTGTGGGAACTTATTTGAGGATGGCTCAAATTTAAGGATAAATTGCCAAATGAGGAATAGTTTGCATTAGCAAATGCTATTTTCAATAGTTCCAATTCATATGGCATTATTTTGCTATTCATGTAAATATTTAACAAGGATTGATTCTGGGTAACGTTTACCGTGAGAAATTTAGCCGAAATACCTGATAAAACAGATAACCCCGATAAATTGTAATAAATTGATGTGTTAATGTTTAAATTTAGATAAGGCTCCAATTTCATGGCATTATTATTATTCATATGTGCATATATTGAAGCATTTATTGCATTTTCCTGTCCCATGACAACGTATTTATTGGAAATCAGGTATACAAAAACATTTGTTGTATTATTTGCTGATAATGACCCCAGAGTTGTATTAACCGTACTTTTAAGTATGGAGCTTAAATTTACATTTTGTACCTCATAAACCTCTGTCTTATCGTAAATCAATGTTTTTACTGTAACATTATGTGAAACGTTGCCAAATGAACCACCCGAGGGTGCTAATATGGTGGTACTGTTGCTAGGAACAATATTATACGATATATTGGCCACAATACCGTATGAATTATTGTCATCAAAAACATAAAATAGAGAATTATTTTTATTGATAGTAGCTACCATATTAGAATTTCCAGGTATATAGTCGAAAGGATTTTTATTGATAGGTGTATTGACCTTCTGGTAATAATCGTAAGCCATTAACGCAGTTGGAACTATCAGCGCAACTGCCACCAAAATTATAATTAATTTTAAGATTAAGGGCTTCATATATTAATTATATTAAAATCTAATACATATATTTTGTTAATAATTTTATTTTTTATAAAAAAAATTATTTTATTCTTCAGTCCCAGCCGCAATAAGCTTATATCCAAGAGCGTTAGCAAACTGGGCCTCCTGTGGTTTTAGAGAGATTAAGGTTGAAGGTGCAAGAACCTCCAGATTTTTGCCAAGCAAAGCAGCACCACCACCAACCGGTACCAATGCACTTATCCTGTCCAGTTCTTCCCTTAGATTATCCCTGAGCTTGTCAAGTATCCTTGATGTTAAGGATGTCAATATTGGTCCAGAAACCTTGGGACCGCCAACTTCACGTTGCTTGAAAAAGACTGGTTCAGAAAGAGCGTCAAGTGCAACATCAGGAGGTATAATAAAACCTGTTTCTTTAGATATTGCCTTACCAAGTTCTGAAACAGCATCTCCGACTCCAAGCTCAATGCTGAATGACATTGGTACTATTGGCTCCATATTTTTTAAATTTAATGTGACAACCTCCGTTGTTCTTGAACCAATATCAACGATAACACCATAACCATACTGCTTTTTTAGTATTCCCTGTTCCAGCATATATAGGGCAGCTGCCACGCCCTGTGGTCTCATTATCAGCTTTGATATGTGAATTTTTTTGGCTTTTCCAGATAAGTCCTTAATGGTTATAGTTTTACCCTCAAGTGTTTCCTTGGCAAGTGGAACATAATGTTCAAAGGAGCCTAATGGGACACCACTTCCTAGAACTATATTTTTGACCTCACCATTTCCACCTTTGCTCCCATCGCTAAGCCATAATGCAGCACCCAGAAGCGGAAGCGAATCAGGATCAGACAATCTGTTATCACCCAGAGGTTCCCTAATATTTGATCCAATGGCATTTTCTCCATAAGTATATGTTTCACCATCATTAACACTCAAAACAGGTATATTTCCACCTATTCCCCATTCCCTGGCATCTTGTGGAGACCATCTTGAGGGAAACTTTTCCTTTTTATTACTTTCCCCAACTATCTTTGTTTCCCCATATCCAAGATCAATGCCCACTGTTATCATATAACATTTACCTCCTTCAAATACATAAAAATAGATAACAATGTTATATTTAAATCTTTTTATATATTATTATATAATATATATAACTTCCATACTAAATTCAATAAATAATTTCTTTTTTAAATTATAATTAATTTTTTAAGGGTGATTTATTATAATGAATCTTTTGAAATAAGTTAAATACAAAATAACAATATACACCATAATTGAGCTCCGGTGGTGTAGCCAGGCCAAGCATTAGGGACTCTCAATCCCCCGACTCGGGTCCAAATCCCGGCCGGAGCATACTTTAATGTAAATTTTTTAATTGAATGAATAAATTAATATATATAATCATGATATAAATTTATGAAAGTTTTAATATCCTATGATGGATCAGATGGGGCAAAACAGGCCTTGAAGTTTGGACTGTCTTTAAAATGCAAAGTAGAGGAATATAAAATTGTATATGTTATACCCACAATTGTTGGTATAAGTGCAAGCTTTGATTCCTACATACCTGAATCAGTATATGAGGGGCAGGATAAAACCGCAGATGAAATACTTGAAAAGGCCAAAAAATCACTAGAAAAGGAAAATGTAAAATATGAACTAGTTAAACTGAATTCAAATGGAGCAGAAATCGCAAGATTAATTCTTGAAGAGGCAGAAAAAGATAATGTTGATTTAATTATAACGGGTACAAGAAAATTGCATGGTTTAAGTAAATTAATACTTGGTTCCGTAAGTTCTGGAATAATAGCACATGCAGAGATACCAGTAACTGTTGTACCACCATAATTAAATAATTTTATATATATCGTAAAGATATAGATAGGATTAATGTGGGAAGCATAAGGCCATCAAACATCAAAAGAATTTCAGTGGAATTGATAGAGAAGAATAAGGATCTATTCGATATGAATTTCTTGCACAACAAGGAAGTATTGAGACAATTTATTGATAAATCCGTTACAAAAAAAACCGTGAATTCACTTGCGGGATATATTACAAGATACAATATTAAAATGAGATCCAAGGAGAAGAACGAGCTGGAACAGCTTGGATTAGCATAATTATTCTTTTTCCTCGGGAAAATTTCCTTTTCTCCATTTATTCATACCACCATTGAGATGGTACAGATTTTTATATCCCATTTTCACAAGTCTATTGGCGGCTGCTCTGCTTCTATGGCCTGTTTTGCAGATCAGGATAATCTTTTCATCAGTGCCAAAATTTTTTATTATTTCCTTTTCATTGCCAAGTTTATAATTTATAGCTTTTTTTATGTGTCCCCTTTTAAATTCAAACGGAGTTCTAACATCTATTAATACATGGTCTTCATTCATCTTCATTAATTCATCAGGCCCTATGGGAACCAATTCCTCTGGATCTTTAAAATAATCTGAACCCCTAAATATATTCTTTAAATTCATTTTATACTACCACCTTTTTATCTTCATATATACCAACAAAAATTGGCGATTCGTTTATAATCCACTTCCTCGCCATTACCTCCCTTAATTTTTCTGTCACGTGTGACCAGTTACTTAAATTTTCCACCTCGTACAATACTACAAATTCCTGATCTCCAAGACCAAATGAATATGTCGTATATGATAGTATACCAGAGCTCTCCCTATCATTTCTTGCAGTGCCAATATGTCCGGCCAGTATCTTCCTTCTTTCTTCGTAATTGATCAAATACCATTCCTTATCCTTGCTCATTGGATAGGCGACAAAATATTTTTTGGGGGGAGTTTTCAGTGTATCCTCCAAATTTTTACCCTCTTTTATATAGGGGGAATGTTCATACAGAGATAACATGCTGTAAACTGTTTCACCATAAATACCAATTATGGAATTAAATCCTTCCTTGAATTTTTCAAGATCCATCGGTTCATAGGCCGAAAGCCAGAACAATATATCATTATCATGCCTTATTGATTTGTAATATTTCAGGCTTATAATATTTTTTTTGTAATCATTGGTAAATTCAAGTATTTTTTCATTTAGAATTTCCTTTTCTTTATGTTGTAATGCCCAGAAATGCCCATTCAATTTATATGCCAGAACATATGTGTATATTGTCATGTTTTTAAGAGGCATTTAAATAATATAAAGTTTTCAATCCAGTGTTTTTTGATTATTATTTATTACACTGTATTTTTTAATATCAAATTCATTATAAACAAGTTCTTTTAATAACCTTATAACCAGGGAGTTGTTGTCCTTTTCAAGAGGCTCAATAATCTGATTGCTCTGCGGTATTTTAATACCAACTTCTTCTAGCCTTTTGATGTAATCATTTCTCAGAGGCGGTATAACGGCTATATAATCATTTTTATTCAATGGGTTAACATTGCATTTCTCAATTTCCCTCAAAAATATTGGTCGGTCAAAAAGCTGATAAAGTATGATTAATGAGTATAACCCCGAATTTTCGTTATCAATCTTTTTTGCCGCATTGCCAATTACGGAATATATATCACGGTCATTATCATAAAATGAAAATATTCTTGCTGGCTTAATTTCTCTTTCCTTCAAAATTCCAAGTTCAACCATTGCATCCAGATAGCCCGTCAGAACAAGCCTGTGCATATTAATGCCTTTCTGTTCAAGTGATTTCTGTATTCCTGTAATTGATTTTTCCTCACCTTTGATCTCATTTAATATCAACTTATATTTCTTTTTATTTTTTACTTCTTTATTTTCAAAATTATTAATCGTATAAATCACCCTCAATATATTTAATCATGTTCTCGGATTCTTTAATTACTTTCAGGCAAATTTCATTGGACATACCTGTAAATTTTGTTGGATTCATGGCATTGACAAGTATATCATGATTTAACATACTATCAATTCCATTTTCAATTAAGGCATCCATTAACCCTATATTTTTTTTATATGCAAGCATTGAGGATTTCCTGACGAACTCATGGGCTTCCTGCCTTGGCATTCCATTTTTTGTTAATGTTATAGTAACACTTTCTGACATAATAAATTGATCATTCATAACCCTTTTTAACATTTCATCCTTATTTATATAAAGTGAGGAAAATAAATCAATAGCTTTATTCAACACGTCGTCTATAAGTATAGACTCATATGGTATTGTAAATCTTTCAAGAGCACTGTTTGTCAAATCTCTTTCATGCCATTGTATTGATGCTTCATATTCAGGTATAATAAAGGATCTTATTAACCGGCAAAGGCTGACTATATTTTCCGAATTTATGGGATTTTTTTTACTAGGCATTGAACTTGAACCGACCTGTATCTCTGCGTTGAAATATTCAGAAACTTCATTTATTTCCGGCCTTTGCAAATTTCTTATTTCCGTTGCAAATTTTTCAAGTGAGGTTGATATATTGTTAATTATGGATAAATATTCAATAAACCGATCTCGACCAACAATTTGTGTTGCAGCGAGTTCATAATTTATACCAAGTATTTCACATGTTTTTTCCTGTACATCCATGGCATGCTCCCCAAGCGCAGCTCCAGTACCTACTGGGCCTGATATCTTTCCGGTGGCTATTCTGTTTTTTGCGGAATTCAATCGATCAATATGTCTTGTTATTTCCGAAAGGTATACAGAGAATTTAAGGCCAAGAGTGATGGGGCTTGCATGTTGGGCGTGTGTCCTTCCAACCTCAATTGCACCCATATTGTTTTTTATGAGTTTTGACAGTGTTTCACTGAATAAAATTAAATCCTTGATTATTATACGTAAAGCCTCACCTATCTGGACTGCTGTGGCAGAATCATTGATATCATTTGATGTAACACCGAAATGAACGTAATTTTTACCCTCCCTACATTTTTCAGTAAGAGCCTCAACCATTGACATCACATCATGTTTTATATCTTTCTCAATTTCCTTTACTCTGGCCAATTTTACTTCATTTCCATCAACAACTCTCTTAATATCAAGATATGCATTTTCAGGGATGATTTTATAATATGACTCTGCCTGGGCAAGTGCAGATTCAACATTTAGCATGATTTTTAATCTATTTTCCTCTGAAAATATTGACTTTAATTCTTTTCTGCCATAACGGTAATCAAGTGGTGAAACAATCATAAAAACAATATTACTCATAGGTTTAAAATTTTTTGTTATCTTCTCTTCATTTTTGGAAGAAGGATGCTAACGAAGGCAATTATTATGCCTGAACCAAACAATAGAGCACCCATTGCAGCCATATAACCATCATATGCAACACTCTTGAATTCAGAAACAGGGGCAAATTCATAATTTACTGAGGGGGTCTTGTTTGAAAATATGACAAAAACATAATTCCCCGAAATATTTGAAAAGTAAAATGTATCATTGCTTGTTTTTGATGGTGTTATGGTATATTTGGTTAAATTGTTTTGAGAGATTTCCGATAGATTTGATTCTTTTATTAGACCGGAATCGTTGCTGTTTGCGATAACTATTAACTCATCATTTTTTGTAAAGTTAAATTTTTCTGTAATATATTCATTTCCTGAATTAACTTCAGATATGCTATTTTTCTCTGGAAGCTTTGTTATTCCATAATAACCTGATGAAACCAGTATAATTCCTATAATAATCAAAATAAGTCCAATTATAATGCCCTTATTTTTCACATTCGGGCTATTTATTGTTTTTATTTAAGTGTTTTTTTATTTCAGGGATAAATCAAGATTTCCTGATTTTATTTCATCCAGAAATCTATTATAACGCTCATCTACCTTCTTTTCATCTAGCCCGCATTCAATCATTTCCATATATATTTCATAATTATCTCTTGATTCATCAATTTTATTTTCATAAACCTTTATATGCCCACATGATTGATCATTGAAATTCAATCTGTAAACCAGCTCAAGTGTCAAGTTAAGGTCCTCATAATACTGCAATTTTTTAATATAATCTCCCATATTTCCATATGTCCTTAATTAGTTATAAATTTTTTGTTAAATGCTATGTAATATGATCTGCAACGGATGATAACCTTTCATTTAGACAATTTTATCACTGTGAGCGGGGAATCCCACTTCATTTATGGATGGAATGAAAGCGAACCATTTTATATCACAGGAGAACATGATTCTTGTCTTCTAGTAGACATAATGAAAGAAGGTCGGATCACACATACCTTCATGTATGCCTGTGCCCATAAAGTCGAGTGGCTGAACATGGAGGATGGAATACCCTTGGGCTGAAGGGAATGCAAGCCTGTGGAGACTCTGCCAGTAGCCCTTGAAGCAGGAAGCCCATGAATTCATTTGTGGGAGGAGGTCACATCGGACCATTTCACTACACATATGATAACTCTTTGGACACACTGAATTTCAACACGCTATCACAATAGGTTAAATGATCATATATATTTATCAAGACCATGTTCCCATAGATTTCTTAAAATTTCCTTATTTTCACTGATTATCGTTTTTCCCATATTCTTTATTATTATATGGTCTCTTGATGTCTTTCCTATTTTTACCTTATGTATATCCTTGAATATTTTAAGAAATTGTTCTTCCATGCTTGAATCAACCTCTATCAACATGGCTGTTCCAAGCTCAGAAAATAACTTTGTATTTGTATTACCATCAATATTTGAAATATCCGCATCAATGCCAAGATTGTTTCCAAATGACATTTCAAGCAACGACATTAAAAGTCCACCCTGTGATATATCGTGCATTGCCATTATGGTACTGTTCCCCTCATGTATTTTGTTCATTATCTCTTTCAAATGCACATAATCAATCTTTATCAGGGAAGTTGACCTTGATGAAAAGACTTCAGCGTACTCGCTGCCAGCCAGTGAATTGATGAGTTCTCCAACAAGGTAAACCGGGTCGCCTTCCTTTTTAAATTCGGATGTTTTAACCCTTCGGACATCCGAAATTGTGCCAATCATCAAAATATTTGGTGTTGGCTTTATTTCCCTACTATCTGTTTCATTGTAAAAACTTACATTCCCAGAAACCAGTGGAAGATTCATTTTTTTGCAGAAATCTGATATCGCGTGCGCGCTTTCAATAAAATTATACATTGTTTCAGGAACCTCCGGATTTCCGAAATTCATTGCATCAACCACGCCATTTGGAATGCTGCCTGTGCATATTGTATTCTTATATGATTCTATTAAAACCTCAATTGTCCCCTCGTATGGATCAATGTCTACAAGTTTTTCTCTGGATCCTGATGTCAGTGAAATACCAATGAATGAATCTTCAAGTGCCTTGAAAACCGAGGCATCCGAATGGGTTTCATGGTTTGGGATTCCCGTGAATGGCCTATTTATTGTATTTCCTCTTACAGTAAAATCATATTGCCTGACAATATTAAATCTTGAACATAAATTGGGCCTTTGAACAAAATCGTGAATGAAATTTATGTAATTTTCAGGTTCCCTTACAACTGTTTCAGAATTAATCCTTTCCCTTGGTTTGAAATCCCGTTTATACTCAGGTCCTGATGTTAAAAATGCCAGGTCCATGTCCATTATTTTTTTATTCTTGTATTTGATTATTAGATTTTTATTACTGATCGTTTTACCAATAACGGAGAATTCAATACCCCATTTTTTGAATATCTCTTCTGCCTTTTTCAGATTGTGTTCATTCAGGGCAAGTAGCATTCTTTCCTGCGACTCACTTACCCATATTTCCCATGCATTCATATTTTTATCCTTCAAAAGTACACTATCGAGATCAATTTCTGCAGATATCCCTCCAGCGTGGAGTATTTCACTAACTGCACTGGAGAATCCCCCTCCGCCCAGATCCTTCATGCCGTCTATGATCCCAAGTTCGTTGATTTCAAGTATTGCATGTATTAGTGGTTCCTTGATAATTGGGTTTCCAAGCTGAACAGCATTTTTGTTTTCTTCATTGCTCTTGTCAAGTATTTTGGAGGCAAAATTTACTCCGTGGATTCCGTCCCTTCCTGTTCTGCCACCACATACAATAAGCAAATCGCCAACTTTATTCACAAAACTACGGACAACTTTATCCTTTTTTACAATTCCAATGCAGCCCGCATCTACCAGTGGAATTGTATTGTATGACTCGTCAAAATCAACGGATCCCGCTATTGTTGGTATTCCTACTCTGTTCCCGTAATCCCTTATCCCCGCAATAACCCGGTTCATTATAAACCGTTCACTTAAAAATCCACTGGTATTTTCAGGATTGCCAAAATAAAGTGAATCTACCAATGCAACAGGCTGGGCACCCATGCATAGAACATCCCGGATTATTCCACCAACACCGGTGGCCGCTCCACCGTAGGGTTCAACTGCACTTGGATGATTGTGGCTTTCCATCTTCACAACATAGGCATAATCCTCATTTATTGAAACAACTGCTGCATCATCCTCCATGGTTAATATGGTATAATCTGATTTTAAATCTGAAAAGTATTTTTTTAAATAAATTTTGGAGCTTTTATAGCATGAGTGTTCACTCCATGCCTGAGCTACCGCCTGTATTTCAATATCTTCGGGATTTCTGCCCAGATGGATAAAATATTCCTTCAATGATTGCATCTCATTTAATGCCAGGCCGAGATTATCGCCCACGGTTTTCAATTGTTGATCATCATATCCAATTATATCATACATCTAATCACTTATCTTTTCTATTTTATAATCCTGAATCACAGGATTGGTCAATATTCTTTCGGAAATTGTATTTATCTCCTCAAATGAATCGTGTTCACCAAGTGAAGTCTCAAATTCATAGACCTTATACGTTTTAACTTTTTTTATTCCGTCATAGCCCAAAAGTGATAAATTTCTCTGTATGCTAAGAGCCTCTGGATCTTCCACATTTTCCAAATATTTTACCTCAACACGGATTCTCATAAAAGGTTATGTGTAATATAAAATTAAATTTATCTATATTTATTTGATAATATATATTTGTATTTTTCTTGCTATCTGTATCATTGGCCTTATAAGCAATTGTGAACTTCCAATTATAAATAAATATACACCAAGTGTGGCATCATTACGCGGCAAAAATAGTATACTTCCAATTACAAATTCAAAACCCACTGCAATATCATTAGCTATTGCCAGCCAGTCATAGAAACGTTGAATCTTTTCCTTTCTTATAGTTTTATACTCATTTTTTATTAATGCCTGATTGATTTTTTTATCGTTTAAAAAGATGTCCAGATGCATCATTATTGCAGAAATATAGTCATTTGATATTAATTTTAAAAGCCCTGAAAGATAGTTGGCATCAATATTCTCAACCGATTTTGAGTAACCGTAATTGCCAGAAATGCCATCCTTTATCAGGATTACAATCCGGATAAACCAGCTGTCTTGAAGATATTCCTCAAAATCACCCAAATCGAATTGTACCTCCTTCAGAGTTTTCTGGGAATAATCCGCAAAGGCATTGGAGTAATAAAAATCATTTGATGTTATTAATGGCACAGCAACCTTGAAATATGGGCTTTCCTGGGATGGGTTGATCATGGTGATATTTACATTTAATGAATCAATAATTACGCTGGCTATTTTCCGGTAAAGGTATATTATTCTCATCAATCCGCCTATCTGTTTGTCCTTTGAAAAAAAATTGATTATTTTTTCAAATAATTTCTCCTTTTCCTGCCTTCCAATATTATATCCAATATCATTTAAATTTATTACTTCCAGCAGGTTATCGCCAGCATATGTGCTTATTATATCATTTTTTTTTAACTTTTCAAGTATATCTTCGCCGAAAAGGTAAACAACAGTTTCTTTGATATCCTTCCATTTTAGTTCAAGGCCATATTGGCTTCTTTGGAGAGTATATAAAAAATATAGAGCAGATGGGATACTGTTATCATTTTCCATTATACATCATTTAAATATATTTAAAATAATTATTGATGATATTTCATAAAACCTCAGTTTTTTGCTTTTCAATTTGGCAATAAAAGCTTGGAAATATAGTTTTTTTCATATTATATGTTAAATAAAATAAGATTACTGACTCTATTGCCATATTATTTTGAAATGCTCTGATATAATTTCTCGTTAATTGCCTATCTTTTTAGGTGGTTTTATCACTACATCCATTATTCTTCTTTGAATTGCTGGTGTGATTTTGGTTAGCCAAACAAGTACAAAAACTTATTTTTAATTCCATATTTTTTCAGAAAATAAGATATTTTTCACAGCCGACATATAATATCTGGATGCAATAATACACAAATGAATTATTTATTTATGAATTTTTACCGAAATATATATATATTTCTGTGTTAATATTATTATGAAGAAGTTAATGAGTGTTATAGTGGCTTTAATATTCATAATGCTGGTTTTTGTCCCTGCTGTGGACAACCACATGACAGCAAATGCAAATAAGAGCAGTAATGATAAAAATAATGAGGTTTTCCCTCCCATAGGTTCTGTAAATAACCAAATTCCAGATAATATGAGTAATGTTAAAAATTATGTTGCACATAATAATATAAATTCCATAGTAGGAAACAATAATTTACACTGGATAAAAATAAATACGAATAATAATATGAATAATACCACCGCAAGCTATGCCATTTATAATAATAAGGAATACATAAAAACAGATATAAGATCTAATATACCGGAAGGATACCAGAATAAAGTATCAGTAATAATGGGCAAAGGTTTTGATACCATACTTAGAACAGGAACAAAAACAATTACAGTATTTACAATGTTAAGCACGCATGGAAATATGAATAATAACCTGAATAATGGTTCAACATTAATAATATCAAACGGAAAGGTGTTTATGGAGAAAATAAATGATCCATTGGCACATAAATCATTTAGTTGGGGACAGGCATGGGTAAGTTGTGCATCATACACAGTGTATGGAAGCACAGGACTGGCTATTAATCTTGGAATAATAGGTATGGCAGCAGGATCGTTAAGGGCAGCGGTAGGCGCTCTAGCAGATGCTACTATTGCAGGAGTTGTGGGCATTCTGTCTGCTGTTGTTGTAGGGTCTTGGTCAGTGTGGGTAATAGCACATAAGACATCGAACAATGAGTATATACCATATGTAGAAATAGCGTTTTCTGAGGGAAAATGGTGGGACCCATGGGATACAGGAGCATACGGGGAACTCGGTGCATATTCCAATCAAGCTTATGATGTTAATGGGAAACTTTCATATACTGGTCCGTATTTATACTTTCCGCTTTTAAATAGCGAGGCTTTGAATACGGGAGCGTCTGCAATAGCTTCAGCTCCGCATGGCTCTATATGGCCTTCTTTAAGTCCTCCATGGTGATATTATGAATTCTAAAGTGTCAGAAAAAAAGAATGTTCGAAATACGGATTTAATTGCTGTTGCCCTTTTATTAATAATAGGATCTATTGGGACTCTATTTTTTATAAGGGACTTGCATTATCTTAATTCAAAACTTAGTATTTTCAATTTATTTACTGGGTGGATACCATGGTATCTGACCGTTTATTTATTTATCAACTTAATTGAATATATGTTTTTTTTCAGAGCTTTATATTCTAACAATTTAAAAAAAATGGCCAGAATAAGAAAAAATACAGTCCGTTCAAATATTTACATCACCCTATATCCGCTTATTTTTGGAATTCTTGGATATAGTATAGTAAGCTATTTTTCATTTGTTAATACAGGGTATATTACTCCACCTTCAACCATATTTGACAATGCTGAAAGCTTAATTGTTCTGGTTATTTGCGTAATTTCAATTCCCGTAATATTTGTTGTTACAGGCAACAGTGTTATGAAGAATGCAATCAATAAATCTAGTCTGGAATATAAAAATAAATATTGACATGCATATTTTTGATCGTGTGAGTTAATTGCTATAGAGATAAAGTGATAACATACTCTGGGTGGCCCATCTAGGTATTGATTTTAGAAATAAACGATTCACTTCCATTATTTTTATATCTTTTGCAAAAACCTTTCCCTATAGTATGGCCTTTTTATTCTTTACAATATACCTTATGAATTTTTATTTTACCCCTCCATTTGTTCTTGTATTCTCCATCTCAGCAAAATATACTCCAAACTTTGTTTTAATCTTCCAATAAATACCATGGTGTATAAATAAAGATTGCGTAGTATTGGCGTATTTCTATAAAATCAGTATATTAAAGTTTAATAGATATAGTGATTTAAAGTAGTTATAAATAAAGGTAATTATTATACTTTTTTAAGTTAAAATAGATTATTATACAATAAGTGAATAAAGAGATAATGGCAGATAATAATGAATTGATGCTCAAAAATATATTTTCATATTTGCTTGATTCTGTATCATACGTCATAGATAAAAAAAATAATATTACGGAATCTGATACAATACATTACAATATTGATAATGCAAAAAATGAAATAGAGAATATGAAAAATGGCATCAAAAATATTATGGAAACATATAATAAAAAAACCAACTATAAAAATTTTCAAACCTATTCTGATAAGATAAATGAAAATGCCAGTACAAATCTTGACCTTTTTTTCGCGGGTATAAGAGCTGAATGGCTAATGGATATTGAGAAAATAGAATTAAAGATAAAAACCGATAACGATAATGCAATTAAAAATTTATGTGAATTTTTAAGGCAAAACCCATTTACCGTAAGGGAGAAAATTATAAAAATAAATAATAGTAATGGTATCCTACATTTAATGTCCGATTATAAGTGCACTCTTGATATAGAATATACATTTTCAACTGAATTAGTTGACAATGAATTTTTTAAAGCACCCTATTTTGCGTCACTTGGCTATAGCACCAGTATTCCCATAAAAAGAGATGGCGACAAGATATATTATGAAGATATTGCCAAATACAGCCTGGAAAATATGGAAATCGATGATGATAAAATGATTGCATCATTTGCAAATAATAATGGCAAAAACCATATTTATTTTGAATCCAGGAATTTTCAGGACATAGCCATTAAATTTGATGATGGAGAACAACAGGTTGATATAACATCTATTTTGGAACTTAATAAAGACCTTGATCGTGAATCAATTTTAAATGCCCTTAAAAAATTATATGAAATCACAAAGGAGGTTGAAGATAACAAGGGGGAACTTCTACATTTAACATTTCAGAATAGAGGCATACTGAAGGATATGGATATAGATGGTTTCATGGAGGCCCTTCTCTCAACTGATTACATAAAGAATGTAATGAAAAATATACCTGATACGTCCGATGATGCCGATCAGATAACAAGGGAATTTATAATAAACAGAATAAATACACTTGGAAAGGAAGCGGAAAGATATAAAAAAATATTATTTGGTTGATTTTCTGAACAGATGGGTAAAATCAGGATTGTATAAAAATGATTTTTTATCTGAATAGGCTGATATATTTCCACCCACAAGTATAAGAGCCTGCCTGTTTATCCTGTTTTCAAATAATGATTTTTCTATGTTGCCAATGGTTGTTAAAATAATCTTTTCATCAGGCCACGAAATTTTATATGCAATTATAGCTGAATCATTTTCACTATATCCTGCTTCAAGCAATTTTTTAACCACATTCCTTGAATTTGATGCACTTAAAAATATTGCTATTGATGTTTTATGTCTTGCGAGCAGGGCAAGGTCTTCATTTTCAAATATTTCCGTTCTTCTTGGAACCCTGGTTATTATTATGGTCTGTGTTGTACCTGGGGAAGTGAGCTCAATTCCGATTCTTGCAGACGCAGCAAATAATGATGGAATTCCAGGTATAATTTCAAAATCCAGATTATTTTTTTTATAAAATGATATCTCATCATTTATTGCACCATATATTGCAGGGTCTCCACTATGTATTCTCGCGATATCCATATGTTTCATGTAATATTCGTACACCATTCCATTTATTTCATCTATATTTAGATCTGAGGTTCCAATGACTGTTTTCGCCTTTGAATCTCTCAATATATCATTGTTAACAAGCGAATCTGCAAACAAGATTGCATCTGCGTTATCAATAATTCTTTTTGCTTTTATTGTCAGCAGATCTGGGTCTCCGGGACCAGCTCCAACTATATGTATCATTTTATCAGTACTATAAATTAATTATCCTTATAATATTTCTCCAATTATAGAATTTTCATTTACACAGGAATGATACTTTCTCTGAGCCATCACAAGGAACCTCTTACCCACAATTGGTAAATATGGAAAAAATCTTCTTTATAATTTTTAACACAATTGAGTGGGAAATCCGTTTTTGAAAGATATGAGGGGCGTCATTCAATGGGATATGAAAAGAATGACCATATAATCCTTTACATCATCAATATCCCTGTATATTTCCTGTTTTTCTCCTGTAACATTGCCTATTATATAGTAATGGTAGCTGTGTTCTGAGAGAATTTTTTTTAGCGTGCTTTTTGCTCTTTTTACCTTTATTATTGCAACGTTGTCAAATAAAGCTATCATTCTTTCCATGTAATCATAATTATTAACTGCAGGCAGGATCAAAAGAGGTTCATTCTTTGTTGCAAGCTTGAGTTTTAATTCCGCTGATCCACCATTAACAGAACTTATGCCGGGTGTTATTTTAAAGCTAAAATCAATATATGGAACAAGATCAAGAAAGGTGCTGTAAAGCATAGGTTCTCCTTCCACTGCATAAACAACATCCAAGCCTTTATCAAGCTTCGCCTTTATAATGGTGGCATATTCTTTAAAATCTATTTTTGATTCCGTATCATTGATGTTGAAGTTTAATGGAAATAGTTTCTTCTGGTCTATATTGTAAAATTTCAAAATGTTTTCAGCCATTTTCAATGATGTCTTAGGATAAAATATAATATCTGCTGATAAAAGTATTTTATACCCCTTCATGGTAATAAGTTCAGGGTCCCCTGGGCCAAGGCCAACAACATTCAATAAATTCATTTCACCACCCTTATTATGTATATCTGATGCAATGGAGCCATCATTATCCCGTTTTTTATATCCCTATTTCGCGAAATATTTGCCTGTATAATTTCTATAGATTTTTCAATTTTTTTAAAATAGTGCACAGATCTCATAAAATTATCTATTGTTGCAGTGTTTATTATCATTCTGCCGCCAGATTTTAATCTCTTAAAGGATATATCGAGTATATCTTCAATTTTACCTGAACTCCCGCCAATAAACACAATATCTGGATCGGGCAAGTCCGTTAATACTTCTGGTGCATGACCATGGATAACATCCAGATCACAGTGAAATTTTTTCATGTTTAAGATTATATTTTTATATGAATCAACATTTTTTTCAACTGAAAACACTTTTCCCATGGGATTCAAACGACATGCCTGAATTGATATTGAACCAGAACCTGAACCAATATCCCATATTATATCATTTTCCTGTATTTCCATCTCCGAAACTGAAATGTCACGTATTTCCTTTTTTGTGATATTATTATTGATTTTTATGAAATTATCATCACTGTAATTGTTCCTTATAAGGTTCCTCCTTTTTAAATAAACTATATTGGGATCGAGAAAATTTTCATTTACCGCATCCGGTATTTCAATTGATTTAATTTTTTGATTGCCATAACCCAGGTTTTCAAAAACATACATGCTATAGTTCAATATATTGAAATCAACCAAATATCTGGCAATAGCAGATGGCGTGTTTATCCTGTCAGTAAATATTATTGCTTTATTCCTGTTAAAAATCTTCTGGGCAAACCCTTTAATTGGCCTTCCATGCAGGCTAACCACATATAAATCTTCATAGCTTTCATTGATAAGCGACATTGCATATTGAATGGAACCTATATGCGGCAGAATTTTAACATTGTTTTCTCCAAATGTATTGACAACATGTCTTCCTATTCCATAAAATAATGGGTCGCCTGAAGCTATTATGAGAATTTTTTTATTTTCGTACAGCAATTTACCAATATATTCAGTGGATTTTTCTAAATTTTCAATTATGACCTTTTCCTTGTTTATTTGATCCACCAATTCCATGTTTCTGCGTCCTGTAAATATTATATCACTATTTTCTATCTCCTTAATTTCGGAATCACTGAATTTATATCCTGGAAAGGAGCCTATGATAACTATTTTTTGCAAATTAATCCCCCTTTATTCTTGATAAGAAATCAGGTAAATCCTGAATGTAACATGTGCTGTTAAATTCATTGCCATAATGGCCATAAATGAAAAATTTTTTTGGCTTTAATGTATTTTCAATCCGGTCGATCATTTTATAGGATTCGTCTGCAAAAATTATGTAATCTGATTTTTCTATTATATCAATAATATAATCATTTATTTCTATGCCACTGCGTGAAATCATATTTATGCTATCATGATGTCCATCTATCCCAATCAAAATATCATCATTCTTGATGCTGTAATTTGAGTAATCTGTATGTGAAAATATACCATATCTTTCAATATATTCTGGTCTATCAGTGATAATATCACCCAGATCTCTCAGATCAATATGATTCTCCATTAAAAAATTAAAAAAATGCTTTAAATACCTGTGATTGATGACAATATTTTTGCCGGTTATTCTCTTTTTATTTATCTTATTATAATATATATCTGAATACCGGATATTCAGAACACTAAAACTATTATTCAGAATGTCATTATTTATCTTCTCAATTTCGTAGAATATTAAAAGTTTTTTATAATTTCTATTTTTTATTCCAAATTTCCCATAGTAATCAACGACCCTTCCAATAATTATCAATGCGGGATATTCATTATATTCATAGTTTATTTTTTCAAGTGTGCCGGTATATACTTTCTGATGCGGATAGGTGCCATTTTCAACTATCGCCATGGATGTATTTTTATTAAATCCCATTGAAATTAATTTGTTTCGTATCATATCAACATGTTTTGACCCCATGAAAATCACAAGGGTGTAAGTATCTTTTAATTCATTTTCCAGAACGGGGATGTTTAAATTTTCAACATTGTGCCCTGTGGCGGCTATAATTCCATGGCTTATTTCCCTGTGTGTAAGAGGTATTCCTGCGTATTCAGGAACCCCTATTAATGATGATATACCAGGTACAAGCCCATATTCAATTCCGTGATCGAATAATACCTCAGCTTCTTCTCCACCCCTTCCGAATAGAAAGGGGTCTCCACCCTTCAATCTTGCGACCAGGCTGAATTTATTTGCACTGTCAATAAGGATATTATTTATTTCATGTTGTCTTATGGTTGACTTATATGGCCTCTTACCCACGTAAATACGTTTGCATCCATTTTTTAATTCATTCATGATTTCAGGGTTTATCAGATGATCGTAAACCACAACGTCTGCTTTTTTCAGTATCTCAATGGCCATTGAGGTTAATAGGCCAGAATTGCCAGGTCCTGTACCGATTAAATAAACTTTGCCCATTAAAGGATAATATCTTTACCATATTTGATTTTATGTTTGATTGGTTATATTAAAATATACTTCGTGACTTTTGACATATTTATATTATGGTGGCCCCACTTTCATTTAGTCAACTTGATAGTAGACTTTTGCTGGTTCCATATTGTGCAATGATGAATGTGCCTTTAAAGGAAATTACCGTAAAACCGGGCTAAAAAAATAAGGTTATTGCAAATTAAATGTCACATTGACTTTGCAATATTAAGCAATTTTAAGGCCCCTTCTTCGGTTAACCTCGCAACCAGATATTTTTCGCTCAATAATTTCAGGCCATCATTGGTGCCATTAATCATTACCGTTATTATTTTTAAATCTATTTTGGAAATCAGCTTTTCAACAATAGCTGGATTAACCTTATCTTCACCGTCTGTGATAATTATAATTGTATTTGTTTTTTGGGACATGCCATGAATCTGTATATCTTCAATTGCCTTCACAAGAGCACATTCGATGCATGTTCCCTTATTGGCTTCCACTGTTAAAATATTGTTCACAACATCGTATGGTTCCTTAACGAGATCATAGGGTTTATTATCAAAAAATCTGAAGAAATATTTCCTGTTTTTTGCCATTGCCAGTTTGAATAATGCAAGAGCAACAGACCTGGACCATACCATTTTATCAGCCTCGTACATGCTTCCGCTTTTATCAAGCAAAACATAATATGACCCTTCACTCAGGAGAACCCTTTCTTTTCCCGTAAAACCATTTATTATTTTTGAATAAAATATTTCATCAGGCAATGCAAGTTCTCTCGATAGAACATTCGATATATTTTTCGTTTTATAATACCCTCCAAGTTCACCAATGTTTGAACGGGTTCTCATTTTTTTGGAGAATTTTGGCATGATATCAAATAATTTATTTGCCATTGAAATTATTTTCTCTGTATTCTGCACATTAATAATTCTATCAGATAAATCCATCAATTTATCAATACCAATATCATCATGGGATGCCAGTTTCCCACCAGGCCTGTTGGTTTTTATAAGTTTTTCCAGTTGATTTGTTTTTTTTGTTTTTTCCTCCGATTCGGACATTGCTTTTCCTATCATATCCTTCATGGTATTCTGACCTACGTTTTCATTTTCATTTTCATTTTTTTTGATTTGTTCTTTAAGCTGTTTAACAAAGTTTATACTGTAAATCATTGAAATTCTATCATTTAACCGTGAATATGACCTCATTTTGCTAAATTCCGGGGTTTGTACATAATTATTCAACTGGGTTCTTACATTTTCAAGGAAAGCATCGTCATTTTTATTTTCCTTTATGGATGCAATATTTGAATAATAAAGAAAATACAGATCTGCAGCGGAGGTTTTAATGTCCTCCCCAAGTTTGTTGTTTAAATTGAGTTCCCCTGAATACCTAACTATCCTTTCGCGTGTTGTTTTATACAATTTTCCATTTGCATTTATTCCTGTTAAATTGCTTTTTGAATTTTTATCAGATAATCCAGGTATCATATAACTACCTTCCTTTCAATTTTTCATATTTTGAACCAGCAAAATCCAGTGTTGAATTTATTCTAGCAACTATTTCCCTGTGATATGGATTATTATCCGTTCCAATATCTATTTTCATTTCTTCAAGTTTTTTAATGAATATTTCTAAAAGATTCAATTTATCAAGCACCTCATTGTACGGTGAATTTTTGTGGATGGAATCCTCTGCACTAGTGATTAGTGACCTGGTTTCCTCAATTATTGTATTCGCTTTTTGAATGATTTCAGACTTATTTTCCAGTTTCGAGTCAATAATTGCAGCCTCGATTTTTGGGCCATCATCCTCGGAGTCTGCACTGTACCTCATCGCCATGGCTATATCGTTACCGGTAACATTTACTGAATTCATGAGAATACTGAAAGCAGAGGCAATCTTCAATAACTTTATCTTTCTTCTGTCACTCAATATCACATTGTTTTCTTCAAGTTGGAAGAGTGCATCTGTATATTTATCAAGAATATCCGGGTTGTTTCTTTTCAATATTGCAAGTCTATTTATGGCATCATTTTGAAGATTGATTATCTCCTCCACATCAAGTACCGGTTTTACTTCACTGTTCTCGTTCATCAGGTCGATCCCACGATCAAGAAGATCATTCATAAGGGTTTTTTCAATATAGTTATGGAATACCTTTACGGGGTATCTATCATATAATGCCCTATCCTCCTCATCGTTTGATATCTCATTGCTTGCAGAATATATGCCAAGAATGTCCAAGGAAAGCATCCGATTGCCGTTTGGCAATCTCCTGTTCAGCATTATATCAAGTAAAGTATTTCTTATGGCGGAACTGGCCTTAAAAACTTCATCAAGAAATATGATATTTGCGTCTGGTAGTTTTCCCTTTGTGATATTTCTGTATTCTCCAGCTTTCAGGGCATTTATGTCTATGGGTCCAAGGAGTTCTTCCGGTTCGGTGAATTTTGTCAGCAGATAATAAAAATATTTTGCATTAACGAGCTTGCTCAGTGTATCTATAATAGAGGTTTTTGCTGTTCCAGGTGGGCCTATAAGCAATGTGGGCTCGCTTGCTATTAACCCCGCAAGAACGCCATTTATCACATCATCCCTTCCAACAAAATTATTTGACATAAACTGCTTTACTTCAGTTATTTTATTCGTATACATCATTTGGTATAATAATTAAAACAGTGTAATATAAATATTTCGGAAAATCATAAGATATTTTAATGAAATTGCAGAAAATTATGATTTGTTATTTGGGCTATCAGCATTCTCCGGGTCTTTTTGTTCATCTCCCGAAGAATCATTTTCATCAAGTTCATGTGGTTCAGGATTCCTGGGCCTTTTATTGAATGAGATTAGTGCAATGCCTAGCACAACAAAAAATATTAAATAATAGAAATAATATTTTTCAAAGTTCAACAGTAATGGATTTCCATGGAAACCTATATTTATCACAATTGTTTTTCCTGTTTCATTAAATGATCCTGTTTTGTTTTTAATGCTATATCCAAATTCTCCCGATACCCTATAACTGTAAGTCCCATTGTACTCATAAAAAATGATTTTATTATTGTATGATGAGAGGGTCATATTATTTACCGTTATTTCCCAGAAGGTATTGTTAAGAATGCCTTTCCCATCAAATATTACTGGATATATTGGTTTTATGCTCGATGAGTTTGTACTCCCCTCCTTAATCGAGAGATTGGTCGAGTATATCAACTGATTATACGAGGAATATAGGGATATATTGTAGATTCCTGGCAGAAGTGTTAAATTCAGCCTATCATTTTTAAAATTATACCTTTCATTGTTAACCATGATGTATCCTGATATTATGTAATTCGCAGTTAAATTATAAAAGGATAAATTATTTTTATTGTATAATTGATATAAACTGCCGGTTCCGTTTACTACATATGCCCCCGGAAAGGACGTATCTGCAGTCACATTTACATTGCTTATTGTTTCGGCAGTGGACGAGCCAAAATCATATGTATTTGAAACTGCCTGGTAATTGTGGCCATTCCAATACTCTAGTTGCATTGTCAGGTTTGACGATATGGCCTTTGTACTTTTTCCATCCCCTGGACCGCCAAGTATTAATTCTGCATCGCATATATTGTTCTGGGGATCGTAATGGTGTCCTTGTACAACAAAATTTTGGTCCTTCACAACATTGTTTGCAAAGGTAAAATTGATATTGTCATATTTTGTCCATCCATTACCGGAATTGTAGTACATGTAAACATGTGGGTAACCATTTACCAGTGCTGATGTTGCCCTGAGTTCAATATATTTTGAATTCAAAACACTGTTTATTTGATATTCATAATATCCTTGTCCTTTATAAGTATATACTGACCCGTTTCCAGCAAGGCTGTTTGAATAAATTGATGGGTTGTT
This sequence comes from Thermoplasmata archaeon, assembly GCA_021835025.1. GTDB lineage: Archaea > Thermoplasmatota > Thermoplasmata > Thermoplasmatales > Thermoplasmataceae > Acidiplasma. Next base: position 112,550 of record JAKBQY010000057.1, read on the forward strand.
GTTAGTTGTCTGATTCCATATGTTATCAAGTATAAATATAGAAGGGGTGCTATGAGCAGTATTTAAAACGGCAACATTCTGTATCCAGTAAATATATGTTTTACCGTTATATGTAAAATTCAGATGAAGGTTCAACTGTATTGAGGCCTCTGTTTTTTCTGAACCGGATAGGGACGAATTATATGTTTTGAAATTTGCAATTTTTACAATACCGGTAAACGATGTTGTATTCATGGAATATGGTGAGCCACCTGGACCCAACCCGAAATCTCCAATTCCCATTGGAGCCGGTTCATTTTTATATTTCACATATGGATTAACACTATGCCTTGAACCTGTACTTAAAGGAAGGTTTTTAAAATTCCCACCTGTATTGTTCCTGTAGGTATTATCCTGATAGGAAATAAAAACAAATGAAAACACCATTATCAAAATTATAAGAATTGTTAATATTTTGATTTTCACATTTATCATAATGAAAACTATTATTAAATTATTTTGTTGTTTTGTTTTTTATTGAATTGTATCCATTCTCAAATATCATATTTATCCTGTTTACTTTTTCGTCAATTTTATTGATGTCATCGTAATTTATTTTTGCAGTGAATGTATTAGTTCCGCCAGATTTTGTTATAAGAAAAACGGTGAAATCCAAATCACCCTTATTTGAATTGGCATAATCAATAATTTTATCCGACGGTACATCGGAATTAAGCGTTATGTTTAAAGGATAAATTTTATTCGTGTTTATATTTTCATATACGGCATTGTTTCCCATCAGGGCTATATTTGATTTAATATTCCAGTAAGATCTGTCCACAAGTATATTAACCTCAGATAATTTTTTATTTAATTCTGTAACCTCCTTAAATTTTAATAATACCAGAAAAACATTTGTTGTGCCCATTTTTTCATATAAATAAATTTCATTTTCTCTTCCAAAATCCGTGCTTTTAAAGGCATCTATTAATTTATCTGATGGAACATCGGCAAATGTTGTTATGTTTACGGGATAAATATATGAATCCGATTCCGTTCTGAATTCAGTGATTACACTGTTTCCAAGCAATTGGGAGTTTGGTATGTATATAACGTTATTATCCTTTGTCAGCATTTTTGAAAACAATGTTTTTATATCAATAATTTTTCCCGTTGTATTTATGCTCCACGCCCATGAATTGATGTTTATAACCTCTCCATATTTCAACGTTTTTGAAGATGTTACAAATACGCTTGATAATACATTTGATGCTACACTTTGCACTGCAAGGCCAAGAATTACGCCTCCAATTGCGCTTCCAGCCAAAATACCTGTTATATTAACGTGGAATATAGACAGTACAAGGGCTATTAAAAGTATATACATTAAAATTCTTATAATCAAGGATATACCGTATAGTTCTCTTCTGGTTGTGGAGATCCTGAACTCGATATACCTCAATATGGATCTTGTAACCATTAAACCTATTATAAGTATAACAATAGCAACTGCCCCTTCCCTTATGTATGGTTCAAATTTTATATAATTTGGTAAAAATGTTGATATGATATAACTAAGTAAAAATGCAATTATGAAGGTAGAAATAATACCCACTATTATTTCTGAGGCTATCTTTAAAAGTTCAAAATGTGTTTTTTTCTTCCTTTCATTTTCCATTATTAGTCCTCCTTCTCTATTTTATCAAATCCAGTATATGGTATCAATACCTTCGGTATTTCTATATATCCCTCTCTCTGGTAATTTTCCATTATAGCCACCAGAATCCTTGTTGTTGCAATTGCCGTGCTATTCAATGTATGCACAAACTCATTCCTTGACCCTGAGCGGTATTTTATATTAAGTGATCTTGCCTGGTAATCGGTATCATTTGATGCAGAAACTATTTCCCTGAATTTCCCCTGTGACGGGTACCATGCCTCAATATCATATTTCTTTGCAGCCAAATTTCCAAGCTCGCCAGAACACACATTTACAACTCTGTATGGTATTTCAAGGCTTTTATATATATCTTCAGAATTTTTAACAAGCTCATCAAAATAATCCCATGATAATTCAGGCTTGCAGAATATGAATTGTTCGATCTTATTGAACTGATGTACCCGGAATATACCTTTTGTATCCTTACCGTGTGCTCCCGCTTCCTTTCTGAAACATGACGATACACCGCCAATTCTCAAAGGCAATTCATCATCATTCAATATTTCTCCAGAAAGCATTGAGGCTATTGGATGTTCTGCGGTGGCAATTAAATAAAGGTCTTCCCCCTCAATTTTATATAATGTATCCTTAAATGTTTCAATATCTGTTGCTCCGGCCATGGAAGCATAGTTTATCATGAATGGTGGTTCCACAATGGAAAAATTCCTCTGGGATAGAAAATCAACAGCATAATTGATCAGGGCAAGCTCAAGCTTGAATAACCTGTTTTTTATAAAATAAAATCTTGATCCTGCAATTTTACTTGCGCGATCCAGATCGACCAGGCCCAAATTATCCATTAAATCCACATGACTCAAAGGTTTATCGTAAATAACCTCACAATCTTCAGCATTGCCACTATTTTCCTTAAAATAAGCAAGATCGTCTTTAAATACCCTTGCTGTTCCGGAGTATCTTACAAGTTTATTATTTTCATCCCCTTTACACTCGGGAACGTCCCTGTAAAGAAGGTTTGGGATTAACCGGATTATTCTATCTCTTTCGTTTTCTATCTCATTTTGTTCGGAAGATAATTTTTCTATTGTCTTATTAAGGTCTATTACATCTTTTTTTAATTTATTGACATCATTGCCCTCCTTTATGTTCCTCGAAATTTCCATGGTTATTATATTTTTGTCATGCTTTATTTCATTGATTTTTTTAAGGTTTGACCTCCATTTATCATCAAGTACAAAAAATTCATCAAGATATTTTATATCAAAACCTCTAGCTTTGCAGGAATCATAAAAAATTTTTCTATTTGACCTCAATAATTTTATATCTATCATTATGCACCATTTTTTATCTTTAATTTCTGTTTGGTATTTTATTTTTATGTTGCAATTTTTATTTGAATTTTCATAAGCTTATTTTTCTGGTTGGATAACAATTAAATTTAATACTTTTAATTTAATAAAGCTATATGAATGATATATTTCTTGACAAAAATGAGAATCCTTTTGATATTCCGGACAGCATAAAATATCAATTACTGGAATATATTAAAAAGACAAAACTAAACAGGTATCCTGAAAAAGGCCTTCCTATGCTTTTGGAAAAAATTGGGGATTTTCTTGGTGTAACTGGGGAGAATATTATCGCCGGTAATGGCAGTGATGAATTATTAAGTTTGATTATAGGCGATGTAAGAGGGAATATTGTTATAAATACTCCAACATTCGAAATGTATTCATTTTATGCAAAAAATTTTGATTACAATACAATAAATATACCGCTCAATGATGATTTTTCCATAAATACTGATTCAATAATGTCAAAAAAAAATGCAAAATTGATAATCCTGTGCTCGCCAAATAATCCAACAGGAAATATTATAAAAAGATCGGATGTAGAAAAAATACTGGACATGAATATACCCACCGTCCTTGATAATGCATATTTTGAGTTTTCTGGAGAGGAGTATATTGACTTGATAGATGACTACGATAATTTAATTATTTTAAGGACATTTTCCAAGGCCTTCAGTATGGCTGGGCTCAGGGTGGGATATGGCATTGCCAACAAAAACCTGGCAAAAAAATTAAAGGAAAAGCAGTCACCTTTTTATCTGAACCTGCTTTCATCAAAAATGGCTGAAATCATGATTGATAATTATTCAACGGTACAAGAACATTTAAGATATATTATAGATGAGAGAGAAAGGGTATACAGGCATATAAAGGAACTAGCTTATCCAAGTAGGGCAAACTTTCTTCTATTGAAAAGGGATATTTACGACTACATGAGAAAAAATGGAGTGTATATCAGAAAGTTGCCTTTTATGGATAACAGTTCAAGATTAACAATAGGTAAAAGAGAAGAGAATGATATTGCCATAAAGCTTATTGAGGACTATATCCAGAGTTAACCACAATATTATTATATTTGAAATTTTGCGTTTAAACTATGGCAAAAGTAAAACATTAGGATTTTCGTGAATTTTTTCTCTTAGACATCGTGAAATTCTGGGCGACCAAAGGACCTATATATTACGCTGCAATTACAGTGTAGTATGACAAGAACCGTGAACAAGATAACAAGGAATGGGCATGCCTACTATACGGTAATTGACCAGAAGTGGGTAAATGGCAAGCTCGTCAGAAAATATGTTGGATACTTGGGCAAGAATCCAAAATCCAAGACGGAGATATCCATAGGCGACATGCTGCCATACATAACAAGACACATGAACTTGGAGTAACCGATGCCTAGATCCATGAAATACTGGGAAAGATGGGCATCAATGCCGACATCTCGCCAATAAGGAAGATAGTAATAGAGAACGACAGGAAACTGAAGAAGACATTCCTCAGGATAAAGTGACCAGGATGAAACAGTGTTTCAAGACTAAACTTAAATTCCGTCTTTCCTTTTGTGGGCAATGGTACTGAGATGATCCGTGCCTATTTACTGTTTGACCATGCATACAAAGAAATAACCATGGATGTTGCACACCCATCCTGAATAATCAAAGGATAAATCGGGCGGGAGCATGAGTTAGAAAAGAACCCAGATAACATTCATTATAATTAACGATCTTTTGCCGTCATAGCGTTCAGACAAAAAACGATTTTTATCACAAATCTAAATAACAACAAGCAAAAAGATATTATATTGTATTATATTTTATAATCATGGAAGAAATTCTTCGAGAAAGAATTATGAAAATGAAAGATATGGTTTTTGAAAATTTAATGGCTTCTTTTTTGCCCTTTCCAATGGATACAAAATTATTTTCATCGTGGACATCATCTCTTTCTAAAAATAAAAAAACAGTAATATATACATCGTATATGTATCAAATATCGGGAATATTAAAAAAATATGAAAAATTATTCCCAAAAATTTACAGAATAAATATGCCGAAGAAGCTTATGGGCTTATCAAAATACATAATAAGGCCAGGCGACAGTGAATTAAAAAGGTCATTTTACATAATTAATAATATAACCAATTTGTTAAAAAAAAGCAACATTGATTTTGGCTATCTCTATGAAAATGAACCGTATTCTGGTGCTATATTGCTGGAATCGGGATTTCTGTATGAATTCAAAAAATATGGGGAAAAATTGATGAATTTTTTCCATGAAAATGGAATTGAGGAGTTAATTACGATAGACCCACATACCACAAATGCCTTAAAAAGATTGCAGGAGCTTATAAATTTTGATATAAAGGTAGTGAATTATATTGAACTTGTAGATTTCAAGGGATCGGGTGAATTTGTTATTCATGATTCGTGCCTTTATTCAAGAGCGATGAATATGTATACAACAGTGAGAAAAAAGATAAATGAATCTGGCATAAAACTTGACGAGAATTACCTCGTAACCAGCAAGGAAATGGGGATATGCTGTGGTGGTCCACTCTCGTTGATTTCTGATAAAGATAGTGAGGATATATCAAAAATGAGGGCAGAAAGCCTCCTGAGTGTAAATGATAATGTCCTAATTATGTGTCCCCTGTGTTATGAGAATCTTTCACAGCATATAAGCAACATAAAGGACCTTGCGGAGGTTATTTCTTAAGGGTGATTGAATGGATTATGAATGGAACGTTTCATTAAATAAGGCAATACTTAACAATGCCCCGAAGGTGGATAAAATTTTAAGGGAAAATCCGTATATAAATGACATTGCAAAGGATTTAAGAGAGAGAAAACTTGAGGTGCTGGATAATATTGACACATATATAAAAAAGACAGGGGAGAGCGTTGAAAAAAATGGAGGAAATTTCCATATTGCAAGGAATTCGGCTGAAGCCATGGACATTGTTCGTAATATTATTGGAAACCGGACAAAGATAGTGCTTTCAAAATCAAATGTTCTTTATGAAATAAAATTACGGGAAGAACTTTCCAAGGAGGGCAAGGATATATGGGAAACCGATCTAGGGGAATATCTTGTCCAGATAAACAATGACATGCCAGCCCATCTGGTTGCACCTGCAATACATTTATCAAAAAAGAGAATATCGGAAATTTTGAATGAAAACCTTGACAATACAATAAATGAAAATACCTCAACGGAAGAAATGGTTAAAAGGGTAAGGGAATTTTTAATAAACAAATATTTATCAGCGGAAGTTGGTATTACCGGAGCAAATGCAATATCAGCAGATACTGGATCCGTGTTGTTAATAGAAAACGAAGGAAATATTCGGATGGATACAGTACTGCCATCGATACATATAGCAATAACAGGCATTGACAAGATCGTACCTACATTAAAGGACGCATTCAACGAGGTTATAGTCCAAGCAGCAAATGCTGGCTTTTATCCCCCAACATACGTTAATTTAACATCTGGCCCAAGTGCAACCGGCGATATTGAATTGCAAAAGGTAACTCCGGCAACTGGGCCAAAGGAATTTCATGTAATACTCATCGATAATGGGAGAAAAGAGGCGATGAACTCCGATTTAAAGGAATCGTTGCTATGTATAAGGTGTGGTAGGTGCTATTTTTCATGTCCTGCTTACAGATTATATGGAAAGGAATTCGGCACAAGTCCATATACTGGCCCCACCGGAATTATGTGGTCAGCCATTGTATATAAGCAATATAATAAATCTGAACTGTGCATGCATTCCGGTGGATGCGGGGAGGTTTGTCCCATGCAAATTCCAATACCAAAAATAATAGAAAAAATTAAATTTAAATATACCGGATAATTAAAATTTTTATCCCGAAAAAATTTATTAAACTTTACGGCATAAACTACAATGAATGTTGAAAATTATGATATAAATCTGAATGTTGATTTTATAAATAAAAAATATACAGGCATTGAAAATATTAAAATTAAAGAACCGCTTAAGATTCTGGAATTTGATTTAAATGAGATTGATATCATTAAAACAAAAATTGATAATGTTGATGTAAATTTTAATGTGGAAAATGATAAATTAAAAATAAATTATGATGGAAATAAAAAAGAAATAGTTGTATATATTGAATTTTCAACCACAAATGATAATGGGCTCAGGGGATTTTATATAGCAGGAACCAAGGATGATTATATACTCTCAACACAGTTTGAGGAATCAGATGCCAGAAGGGCATTTCCATGCATAGACAACCCTTCTTATAAGGCAACTTTTGACCTCCAGCTTTCTATTGATACTAATTTAAATGCTATTTCCAATATGCCCATAAAGCATGAGATAATTGAGAATAATAAAAAAATAGTTTCATTCGAACAGACACCTGTAATGTCCACTTATTTATTGTATATAGGTGTTGGCCAGTTTGATGAAATGCCTGCAATTTTCGGGCAGAAGAAAATATTTTTGGCGGCAAAAAAAGGAAGTCTTAATTCAACCGAATTCCCACTCGATATGGCAAAAAAATCTCTTGAATATTTGCAGAATTATACAAATATAGAATATATGCTCCCCAAGCTTCATTTAATTGCAGTTCCTGAATTTGCTGCGGGTGCAATGGAAAACTGGGGAGCGATAACATTCAGGGAAATTCTTCTTAACATTAATGATTCATCCACAAGCAGGAGTTACAGGAGAGTTGCAGAAGTCATAACCCATGAACTTGTGCACCAATGGTTTGGTGACCTGGTAACAATGAAATGGTGGAATGATTTGTGGCTGAATGAGAGCTTTGCAACATTCTTTGCATTTAAAACAGTAAATGAAACAATGCCGGAATGGGATTTTTATGGAGAGTTTCTTCTGGATCAGACCGATGGCGCATATACAATGGATTCGCTTGTAAATTCTCATCCGATAAATGTAAATGTTGGTGATTTGAACGTTTCACAGTTGTCATATGAAATAAGATATGGCAAGGGATCAAATATATTGAGGATGATAGAGGCATATGTTGGCAATAATAAGTTTATGGAATCCTTAAGAAATTATTTAAAAAAATTTTCATATTCCAATGCAGCAGGCGCCGACCTCTGGAATTCAATAGAAGACGAATCAAGAAAAAATATTCCAGAAATAATGGGGCAATGGGTATCCTCCACCGGGTATCCATATATTGAGGCAAAACGTGAAGAAAACAAATTAAAACTTACACAGCACAGATTTCTATTTTTAAAAAATGATGATATGATCTGGAAAATTCCGGTATTTGTAAATAAATTCAGCCAGGAGGAAACTATACTCATGCAGGACAAATCAATTGCCCTTGAAGGTGATATACTTTCTCTGAATTACAACCACTTTGGCTTTTACAGGGTTCTTTATGACAGATACCTGTTCGAGAATATATCAAGGAATCTTGACAAAATAACCTCATATGAAAAATGGGGTATTGTGAATGATCTGTATGCATTCATGCTTTCGGGAAAAATAGATTTGACGGAGTACATAAGAAGGATTGAAATATTTTATCGTTTAAATGATACAATGATAATTGAAGAAATATCGAAACAGTTATTCAATATGTATAATCTCACGGGCAAGCAGTATTATAAAGATATTGCATCATTTTACATAAAGGATAAAATAGAATACATAGAAAACAATAAAATTAATGATGCAAATTATAAAATTGTTTTATCGGCACTTTATACAAGAATTTCGTATATTGATAATGACTTTAGGAAAAAAATCGTTTCAAAATACAGTAGTTACAGCACATTGGACCCTGATTTCAGGCAGTCCTATTTAATAGCAAAGGTGCTTGGCGGCAACGATCTTGAGTATATAACAAAAATAATAACAGAATCAAAAAACGATGAGGACAAAACAAAGGCTATTGTTGCCCTTGGGAGCATAACCGGAGAGGACAATTATAGAAAAATTATGAATTTAATTGAATCAGGGAATGTGAAAAAACAAGATGCGGATACGGTTTTTGTTTCCATGGCAAATAACATGAATTCAAGAAAATATATAGTTGACAATATAGAAAATATTGTAAATACAATGTTCAAGCTGAAATTGAGCAATTTGAGAATAAACCGCTGTGTACAGAATATGATAGGAAATGCTGGGATCGTGGCCCCCGAAAAAATGAGGGCAAAAGCCAGAGAGTTAACATCTAACCAGATAGAGGGGGGAGTTAAAAAAGGACTTGAATTCCTTGATGTTTATGAAAACCTTCTGAATAAAGCATAAAATGTTATTTATCCCCATATAATATTTTTTTATCACAGTGAGCGGGAAAACCCACACCATTTATGGGTGGGACGAAAGCATACAAGTTTGGGTTGTACCCATCTTCAGAGCAGGAAATAAAGCTAAACGACCAGATAGAACTATGTAGAGAACTGTATAACTCATTCCTTATTGAAAGGAGATACGCATATAAAGGAAATAACATATCCTTGAATTACACTCATCGGGCAAATGAGATACCTGAACTGAAGCATGTTTTTAAAGAGTACAAGGATATTCATTCCCAAGTAGTGCAGGATGTTGCACAGAGAGTAAACCGTGCATATAAGAACTTTTTCAGAAGGATCGGGGAGAAGAAGCAGGAAGCCCACGGTTTTAATCGTGGGAGGATGTCACAATGAGAGGATGTAACCTGCTTCTCCAAATTCTTTTTTGGCAACTTCCCTGTAGGTTTTATCACCTTCAATTGCCTTGACACTGAAAAACTTACCGCTTTTTTTAACTGTAAAATACGTTTTTATTGAATTGTCCACAAATAGATAAAAGGAACTTGATGACTTGTATCTTGCCTTAAGGAAATCACTGAAGAATAAAAACACCATATCCTTTGGTGAAATTATTCGAGAGAGTTTCAATTTTTTAATTCTATCTATATTTATCCTTGTGGAAATATATATTATCTTTCTCTCTGAGGGTAGTAAAACCTCCTTTATAACACCCCTGCCGATTAAATCCCTGACAATTTTTATATAAGTATCATTCACCGAAGTGCCTGTTAGCCTTGAATATATTTCATCGTCAAAAAAACCCATTTTTTCTATTATATAATTTAAAAGTATTTCTGTAGCTTCCGTTTCAGAATAATTGTCACCTATAACAATATATTTTCTGTTTTTGTCTCTGGCGATTGCATTTATTTTATAAAGGCTCTTGATTGCATTTTTAATAACAAAACTATTCATTTTCATTGTTCTTATAAGCTCATTTTCTGTCATGTTTTCCGATATAAGGGATTTTAAAATATTCTCTTCATCCTGTGTTAACTCTCTTTTCCTGATGCTTTTATAAATGGAAATGACATTTTTGGTACCAAGGGCATTTAAGCCAAATGGTCCGTTGAAATTATAAAGCAATATGGAACTATAATAGTTGCCCAATTCAACGCTTCTTATTCCAAAATAGGAAGATTCAATTTCATTTCTTATCCCAAAATATGTTTTATTCAGTATGTTGTAATTCATGGGGATATCATATACTGATGATAATTTAACCGTAATTTCAAGCAAATCTTCATCATTGAGATTCATTATATCAAAATTACCCCTATAGGCAACATTTTCTGAAATTGTGTAACCTCTTTTTTCTGCAATTTTAATAACATTTCCATTATCTGTATTTATTATTAATGAGCTGAGTTTTAACTTATCTGATACATTTTCTATTCCACTTATAAACTCATCTATTAAATTTTCATTTTCAAGATATATATTATCAACCCATAATCCAGGTGGCCTGTTTATCATTTGAAATGCGGCTTCCTCCCTTCCATCATGGATAAATCTGAAATTGAATTCATCATTTTTAATATATTTCCCCATATAAATATTCACAGGGTCATTGGTAGATAATATCAATCCTCTTTTTTTCTGTGAGTGATGGTTTTCTCCATAATAAGCATCATTCTTGTAATAATATGGTTTAATGCCAGTATAATCTATTCTTGAGGGATTGAACCAGAAAAATCTTGAAAGTTCATAGGACGTAACAGGTCCATATTTATCTATCAGTTTTTTTCCATCTATTTTTTCTGCAGGTTTATAGATTTCATACATGCCACTATTATTTATTATCTTTATTTTGAAAACAAGTTCTCTTATTATTAGCCTTATTATTGAAGAATCCTGGCCGGTTATGCTTATAAGTTTTTCATCCGTGTCATATCCCTTTTCTATAAAATCAAGAACTTTTTCTTCATTTTCTGAATTTTTTTCATCCCTTAAATAATAAAGTGCATTGACCAACCATGCAGATGCATATACATACTTGTTTTTTATTATCTTTAGATGGAAAACGGCCTTATTTTTAACCATTTTTTCCAGATCCGAAAGAACAAAAGTTTTTGTCCTCATGATAATATCGTAAATATCAAACGCAAAGCCGTATTTTTCAAAATACTCCTTAACATTGTTAACTTCAGAGGTGAAATTATCCACCCTGTTTTCCTGCAAATTTTCATCGGTTATATTGAGAATATTGTCAAGGTCTGCCTTCATTATATACTGTTTAACAAATATTGGGGTGATATAATCAAAAACAATCTTGTTTTCCATGACCATTCTATTGAGGGTATTTTCTACAAGACTGGAATCTATTGGAAGTTTTATCAGAAGCTCATCCAGCGATAATGGACCGTATGAAGATAGAATTAATTCTATAGCTAGTTCTTCACAGTTTTTGCATGGTTCTGCGGATATATCATTTTTTATATACACAATGTTTCCATTTTTTATTTTTTTCCTGATTAAATATGAGGATTCCAGGCGAAGCAATGTATTTCTTATTTCTTCATCTGAATGCCCACTTTTCTTCAATTCATTAAACGTTGTTTCATTAATAATATTATATATATCATTGTCAATATCGTTTTTCTCAATATTTTTTTTAAACAAATTCAAAGCGAGATTATAATATTTTATGTTAATCCATTGATCCGATCTGATAAAAGAATGGACAAGCATATCATTTTTTATCAGGTTTTCAGTTATTTCATCTATATCTATATCAGTATAATTCAACGGAGAATTATATTTTCTTTTGAATGGGTCTATATAAAAGAAATGGTCAATAAATTTTGTATAATCATCCATGTTTCTGACTGCAGGAATCTTATTTTTAAAATAGTTTTCACACATTTTTGAATCTTTAATGATAAAATCTATGCCATTCGTTCCATATATTTTATCCAGAAGCTTATTTTGCAATTCCCTCAATAATTTTGATCTGTCCTCCATCAAAACTATATCGGAAACCCCGGATAATATTAAATTATAGGAAAATGGACTGCTTTCATTTGAATAATCCGATATCCTATATTTTTTATTTTCCACAACGTCCTCGAGATATTTTTTAGCATGTTCAACATCCATTAAATCATTTTTTATTTCGTTAAATGTTTCCTTTATTACAGGAAAATTATTGATTGACTCAAGAACTCTCAACAACTTATCGCTTCTTAATTGTTGTCTTGAAACAGATATATCCGTCTGCTTATATTTTCTTAAAACCATCAATGATCGTGTCGCACAGTATCTAAATCTCTGTTTAAACATTTCTGTGTTTAATATGGATCTATTCAGTAAATCGGAAAAATTCCTTGAATTTAAAAGGCCAATAATACTCTCTATCTTTATTTTTCTTGTAAGTGTAATCATAAATCCATTATCATTCACGCTTATTCTGGTATTGACATCATATTTATTCGAAATGGCAAGCCCGTATGCCCTTGATAATGCGTCGTTTACACGTCTTCCAAGCGGTATATGGAAAATTACATCGTAAAGGTCACCATCTATATACCCTTCAACATACAGGTAATCTTCCGTGGGAATATCAAATTTTCCCTGCGATTTTACATATGATATCAGGCTTATAGCTCCAGCATGGTCTACTCGGTAATTATCAATAAGCCATTTTTCGGTATCTTCATTTTCATGTATTTTCCTATATAATTCCTTTCTGAATTCTCCTATTAAGACACCAAGATCATAGCTTCTCGGCAGAAGTTCCCCACTCCAAGAAGGGACAGTTGGCTTCATACCCCTTGCTTCCTTTACAGTTATATTATTCCTTGAAGTTCTCATAAATACGTAGGTCTTTGCCCCAAGAACGAAAATATCACCTTTCTTTAATCTTTCTACAAATTTATCGCTCAACTGGCCAATAATTTTTCCATGTTCGTTTACAACGTTATAATTTGCTTCCTCTGGAATTGTACCGACATTCATGAAATATATCATTCTTGTGCCTCTTTTTTTGCCAAATGTTTTTTCCTTTTCATCAAGCCATATCTTTGAGAATAATGTGTTTCCTTCAATTTCTCCCGCCAAATATTTAAGTGTTGAAATATAATCATTGTATTCCAGAGTGTGGAAAGAATATGAATTTCTTATTAAATTATATGCTTCATCTATATTCCATACCTGTTCAAGAGACATTCCAATTAATCCCTGGGATAAAACGTCAAGGGGAATCAATGGCACTGAAACCTTATCTATTTCATGGTCATATGCTGCTTTTGTCATCACTGCACATTCCATTAAATCGTCAAGATCAAAAACAATGAATCTCCCTAAAGATAAATCCCTGACTCCATGTCCCGATCTCCCAATTCTCTGCAGTGCCCTTGATACAGATTTCGGGCTTCCTATCTGTACAACTAGATCAATATATCCAATATCGATTCCAAGCTCTAAGGAGGTTGAGGTTATAACGCATTTCAACTCTCCATTTTTCAATTTGTTTTCAACATCTATCCTTGTTTCCTTTCCCAAGGACGAATGATGCGCTTCTATATTTTCTATTCCTCTTGCTTTTAATCTTATAGCAACATGCTCTGTTGAACTTCTTGTATTTGTAAAAATCAATGTTGTTTTATGCGAATTTATTAAGTCAACAAGGATATCATACATTTTTTCATTTGCGACTTCATAACTCACCATGGTGAGGTCCTTTACAGGAGTTATGATTTTTAAATCCAGATATTTATTGGTGTTTACCTCAATGATCTCATAATCCCTTTTTACTTTGTCCTTATATCCACATAAATATGAGCCTATTAAATCCAGGGGTGCCTGTGTAGCTGATAAGCCTATTCTGATAAATTCCCCTGCCAAATTTGATAACCTTTCAAGGTTCAATGACAGTAATGATCCCCTTTTTGTTGATGAGATCTCATGTATTTCATCCACTATAACATATTCTACACCAGAAAACTTTTCCCTGAATTTTGTTGCAGTTAATGCCAGAGATAGGGATTCGGGCGTTGTAATTAAAATATGAGGCGGTTTTTTCAGCATTTTATTTCTTTCGCTTTGAGCTGTGTCTCCAGACCTTACACCTATCCTTATTTCAGGTATTTTGATATGCTCTTCACGGGCAAGCGAATATATTTCACTTAATGGTTCCTTTAAATTTTTATTTATATCATTTGCTAGTGCCTTTAAAGGTGATATATAAACACAATATATCCTTTCCTCAAGTTCATTATTTTTTGCCTTTTTGAATAATTCATTGATTATTGATAGAAATCCAGTTAAAGTTTTACCGGTGCCCGTTGGAGATGATACTAGGACATTTTTTCCTTTGTGTATCAATGGTATTGCCTTCCTCTGCGGTTCACTCAATTCACTGTATTTTGAATCAAACCACTCACATATTGTATCATCAATGAATGGTAACGTATCCTTTACCTTAAAAGAATTATGTTCAATCATTTAATATGGTCTGTATGATAATTCATTACGATATTTAACTCTATTGAAATTATTGTATAAATATTACATTTTAGCGGAATTTGCTGAATTTATCTTATATTGCTTGTTAATTTTTAAATCCAATATTTTATACGTTGAGGAAAAAATTTTTAAATATCTGTAAATTTTTAGCATGTATTAAAAATTTTAATATGTAGATATAATTAACAATAAAATGGTATTATGTATTTTATGCAGAGGAGATGGTTGAATGCCACTTAAATTATCATCTTTGCCATATTTTGAAAGATGGCTGATAGTCGGTACCATAATAGGTGTTGTTGCTGGTGTTGGTGCAACTTTATTTTATTTTGCAATAAGACTTTTTGAAATCCTCCTTTTAAAGGATATCATAGGAATGACAATACCGCATCCTCTTGGTGAGGGTGGATCTTTAGTATATCATTTTGTCGCCGTAAGATACTACCTTATTCCATTAATCATTGCACTTGGAGGCCTGATAGTAGGAATTCTAATTTACACAACTGCACCGGAAGCCGAGGGGCATGGAACAGATGCAGCAATAAAAGCATTCCATTATAAACAGGGAAAAATCAGGCACAGAATACCATTTATAAAAACTATAGCTTCAGCAATTACCATCGGGTCTGGTGGAAGCGCTGGCAGAGAAGGTCCAACGGCATTAATTGCAGCAGGCATAGGATCGATGCTTGCAGATTTTCTTGGACTAAGCCCCAAGGATAGAAGAATAGCCGTGGCAGTGGGGATAGGGTCTGGCATAGGAACAATATTTAAAGCTCCTATTGGGGGTGCAATTTTGGGTGCAGAAATACTTTATAGAAGGGATTTCGAATCCGAGGTTATTTTTCCATCCCTGGTTGCTTCTGCAATAGGATATTCAATATTTGCCTCAATAGTTGGATTCACTCCCATATTTGGGGATTATATTGAGCCCTTCAATGTATTGAGAATGCCATTCTACGCGGTTCTTGGAGTAATAGCGGGAATTATATCAATTGTATATATAAGAACATTTTATAGTATAAGGAACTTATTTAAAAAATTTCGCGTTCCAAATCATGTAAAACCAATGATAGGTGGTGCAGTAACGGGTTTAATTGCACTGGCATTTCCAGAAATTATGGGCACGGGTTATGGTTGGGTTCAATTACTTGAAAAGGGTGAATTCAATGATTTTCTAACCTTTGGCATTCCAATTTTAATATTTTTACTTTTACTTGTATTTGCTAAAATATTTGCAACGGCATTTACCGTTTCCTCAGGTGGTAGTGGAGGTGTTTTTGCTCCGGGAATTTTCATTGGCGCTTCTCTTGGAGCTTTTATCGGAGTTTTATTTCATATTATTGTACCATCTATAATTACAAATGTAGCTCCATTTGTGATAATAGGCATGCTTGCCCTTTTCGGCTCGGCAGGAAAAGCACCTCTTGCCGTCATTATAATGGTTGTAGAAATGACGGGGAGCCTTCAATTACTTCCAGGGGCTATGATAGCTGTATCAATAGCATATATAGTGTCGGGAACAAAACATTCCATATACGAATCACAGGTAATGACAAGAAGGGATTCTCCGGCAAATATGGGAGAATATCATACACCCTTACTTTTGGATATAAAGGTTTCCGATTTGAAAATTGTTACCAATATATATGCAGACCTATATTATACCATAAATAAAGCAGCGAGTATAATGAGGACAAATGGTATGCTTGCCCTTCCTGTAGTTTATAATGAAAATTTAATGGGAACCGTTTATATCTATGATATTGAGAATAAACCATATGGATATATAAAGGATTATTATAAACCAGGAACATCATATGTGAAAATGGAAAACAATGCAGAAAATGCATGGGAAATCATAATGAAAAATAGAACAACATGGTGTGCAGTGGCAGAAAAGGGGAAATTTTTAGGAATAGTTACTCTCGACAGCATTCTGGATAAGTATCATGAGGATGTAAAGGAAATGAACAATGAAAATAATTAAACATTTATAATATAATTACAATATGGATATGATATAAATGATAAGATTAAGAAGATTGTTTTTGTTAACATTCATAGCCGAGTTGCTTGTATTTGCAATTATATCGGCATTGCCAATCAAGGATCCCGCATTGTATACTTCGTTCAAATCACAGGACAGCGTAATAGTTTCCAAACCATATTTTTCCATGTGGCTTTCGATATTTCCTCATAACTTGGAGATAGCTTCATTTGAGTTTGTTCCAATAGTAGGACCGGCATGGTTTGCCTTTTCAATGGTTACAACATCGGTTGTTGTTGCTGTTGAGGGTACCGCTACACATATTTCAGGTTTTTTCATATTCCTTTCATTGATGATGCTGCCACATTCGTGGCTTGAATTGCCAGCGTATGCGGTTGCGGTCAGCACAAGTATATATTTACTTTATTACATTATTAAAAGGTATCCTGCAAGAAAATACTTGAAATTATTATATATGTATTTTTTTGTTGTAATAGAACTGGCGTTTGCAGGGGCTATTGAAAGTGCCGAAATTATACTTGAAGAATCTGCACATCCACTTTACGCCTTTTATATGTGGCTTCCTTCAATTCCCATAATAATATTCCTGATAATGCTTTACAGATACATTGACAGAGATGAATACAATAGAAAAAAAGAGGAGGAGTCTGTGGATGATATATTTAATATGCAATAATTTTATTGTGGTTAAATGTCTTTTATTTCAAGAAATGATGGGCTTATAAAAATATCGGATAATAATGAGATTTTAGTGGCTGATACTGATGGAAGAATGCTGTATTATTCATATGATAATGCAACTTACAGAAGAACGCTGCAGAATGTATTTTTAAAAACGTATTTTGAAAAAAATAAAAGGATAGTATATCAATTAAATGAGAATGAAAGTAGGTATATTGTAAAAAGATTCTATGAAAAAGCGAAAAATGTTTTATTTAAAGATAATATTGAAAAAGATTTTTATGAATATCTTAAATACGATGCTGAAAAAATGAAGGAGATATATAAATCAAATATTCCCATAGTACCACCGGACCAGTACTTTTCAATTTATGTTAAGATAACAAATGGATGTTCGTGGAATAAATGCTTATTCTGCGATCTTTATAAAAATCAGAAATACTCTGTGATTGATTTTAACTCATTAAAAAAAGAGATACATGAAATAAATAACTATTTTGGAGAATCAATAAAGTCCAGAAAATCAGTTTTTATTGGGGATGCAAACGCAATAAACATAAATAATAATTTATTGATTGAATATATAAAATATATTCATGAAATGTATAATCTTGATATATATTCATTTATGGATGTTTTTATAACAAATAAAACAAAAAAACTGAATGATTTCATTCAAATGAGGGATAATGGCATTAAAAGGCTGTATATAGGCCTAGAAAGCGGGAACGTGAATGTACTTAAATTATTGAATAAAAATATAGATGTAAATAATGCAATAAATTTTATAAGTACAATAAAAAGTTCTGGAATAGATGTTGGAATTATTATCCTAGCTGGAGCAGGAGGGATAAAAAATTACAATAACCATGTAAATGATACGGTAAATTTCATTGAAAAATTGAATCTTGATAAAAAGGATATTATATATCTATCAAGATTGATTGAACATGATGAATATCAAAGGAAGTTAAACCTAAATGGAATTGCCGGCTTAACATCAGATGAAATGGAAGAACAGGTGTTTGAATTTAAAAAACTCCTAAATACAAATGCAAAAATAGCAGAATATAATATAATTGAGGCTTTATACTGAGGATCTATTCACACTTAAATGAAGAAGGCTATGACCATTTCTGATAGGGTAAAATGAGGTTAAACGATAAGAGAACAAAAAATATCATAAAAAGAAAGAAATAATATTTCAAAAGAAATCATCCATGATATAAGGGGGCAAATATGGTTAAAAAATATCTCCCATGTGATTGAATCCAAAGATATCAGCATTACAGAAGATGGCGTATGTCTACTGTGAAATTCTTTATGAATGGACAATTGTTATTGTAGCCGATAATTAGCATATACATAGCAATTGATTAGCAACTAAGAATTCCACGATAACCAAAATAGAAATTACCTGAATTAACAACGGGGAATGATTGCCATATGAACGAGCACTAATTTTATATATAGTTGACAAATAATGCTTTCTTGAAAATAGGATATTTTGGGGAAAGGGGAGCATATAGCAATATTGCGGCGGAACATTTGATGGATGGGGAATATGTCCCACTGAAATTCATTAAATCCGTATTCGATGCAATGAAGAACAATGAAATAGATTATGGAGTTGTGCCAATTGAAAATTCAATTGAAGGGTCAGTTAATGAAACATATGATAATTTATACAAGGAAAATTTCTATGTTTCCAAGGAATATTTTTTAAGAATAAATCACTGTCTTATAGGTTTTAATGATGCAAAAATCGATAAAATAAAATATGTTCATTCACACCCCCAGGCCCTTGCCCAATGCTCTGATTTCATATACATGAACAATATGATACCGGTAAGTGAATATGATACAGCAGGAAGCATAAACATCATAAAAAGCCTGGGCAACATTGAACATGCTGCAATAGCTAGTGAACTCGCTGCTGGCATATATAACATGAAAATATTGAAAAAGGACATAGAAAACAATAAAAACAATTATACAAGATTTTTTTTAATATCAAAAAAAGAGCAAGAATGCTCAGGAAAAACCAGAACATCAATTGTTTTCTCCGCCGAAAATAAACCAGGGTCACTACATAGAATCCTGGGTATATTTGAAAGATACAGAATAAATATGTCAAAAATTGAATCAAGGCCGGTGAAATATAATCCCTTCAATTACATATTTTTTATCGATTTTGAGGATAACCAGTATTCAAAAAATGCCCTAGAAGAAATAAAAAATAACACATCATATTTTAAAAGAATAGGGACTTATAAAATGGCCGGATTTAATCCAAATCTTTAAAAAAATTTTGGGTAAAATGAAAAGAATATTAAGGGCAATGAAATAAAGTCCTGTGTTTGAATTTGTACCAACGGTTTTAAGATCACAGGAAATAATCGATAAATCATTCAAAAAGGCCTCAAATATAGTTGAACCTTATTTTCCTAAAAAGGAGGATAAAATAAGAAAGGAGATAACAGATAGAATTTCCACAATAGAAAGCATTTCAACAGGCCATTTCGATAAATTAATACGAAAATTTCCAACAATAGAGACATTGCATCCATTTTATTATGATCTTATTGATTTAATGTTTGATGTGGATAAATATAAGTTGAGCCTTGGAAATATTCAATGGACATCAAATAAAATAAAGGAATTGAGCACAATTTATATTAAGAAATTAAAATCTGCGAAAACGATAACCTCCTTAAACGGTTTAATGAAAAGCTATTATGGAAGATATTCATCCCTAATAAAGAATGTAAATAATGACCTTCTTTTTTTGGGGGAATGCAGGAATTATTTTAAGAGATTGCCAGGCATAATAATGGATATACCAACATTCATCATCGCTGGAATTCCAAATTCCGGAAAAAGCTCATTGATCACCATAATAACTGGTACAAATCCGGAAGTTGCAGATTATCCATTTACAACAAAAGATGTTCTTCTTGGGTATAAAATTATAAACAACAGAAGGGTACAATTTATAGATACACCGGGTATACTTGATAGGGATATGAGCCGTAGAAATCCTATAGAGAAGAGAGCGATTATAGCATTATCAAAAATTGAGGGTGTTATTTTGTTCCTATTCGACTATTCTGGGACATCAAAATATACAGTAAAAGAACAGGAGGACCTGTATGATGAAATTTCAAAAACATTCAATAATAAAGTTATACGAGTTCAGACAAAAATAGACATAAGTGAAAAGCATGAAAATGTTTGCATATCATCAAAAAATAGCGATATAGGTCAATTAATGGATATTATTTATAAAGAGGTTGATAAATTTTATGGAATCGGAAATAAGGAAGCAAGCAATTAAAAATGCATATTTACACAATGGAAAAGCTGAATTTTCATCAGTTATAAGTAAATTAATAGCCGAAAATCCTGATATTAAGAAAAATATAAAATCCATTATGGAGGATGTTAAAAATGAGATATCGAGGATAAATTCACTGGGTATTGACAAAATAAATAGGATAGTCATGGAGGAATTTCCGGAAATTATGACAAGGGAAAAAAAGGAAGAAAAACATGAACTCCCAGAACTTGAGAATGTTGAGGGGAAAGTGGTTATGAGAATGGCACCATCACCTTCAGGGCCATTGCATATAGGGCACTCAAGAATGGCAATCCTCAACGATGAATATGTAAAAAGATATGGTGGGGAATTAATACTGAGAATTGAAGATACAAATCCCAATAATATTGACCCTGATGCATATGACATGATACCTCAGGATTTAAATTGGCTTGGTGTCAATGTTACAAAGAAAGTTATACAATCATCAAGAATGGATATTTACTATAATATTGCAAGAGATATGATCAGAAAAGGTATTCTATATATACTTGAAAAGGACCAGGCAATATTTCATGACCTTAAATTAAAATCAATTCCAGCCGAAGAGAGGTCATATACACCGGAAACAAATGAGGAAAAATTTGATAAATTACTTTCAGGATATTACAGTGAGGGGGAGGCGGCCGTGGTTATGAAAACGGATTTAGCACACCCAAACCCTTCTGTCAGGGACTGGATTGCTTTTAGAATTAATACGGCCCCCCATCCACTTACAGGCAACAAATACATACTTTATCCAACAATGAATTTTTCGGTATCAGCCGATGACCATCTTTTGGGATTAACTCATATCATAAGGGGCATTGACCATCTTGTAAATACTGAAAAACAAAAATACATGTTCAGGGCAAACAACTGGAAAATACCAGAATATTACCATTATGGATTCATCAGTATACCAGATACGATTTTAAAAACAACGGTAATTAAACAAGGAATTAAATCTGGAAAATATTCTGGCTGGGATGACATAAGGCTTGGAACGATAATGGCATTGAAAAAGAGGGGATACAGACCCGAAACATTCAGAAAATACTGGATAAACTCCGGAATGAGAGAGAGTAATGCAACTTTTTCATGGGAAATATTCAATTCAATGAATAGGGAGCTTATAGATTATGATGCAAAAAGATTCTTCTTTGTTAAAGATCCCAGGGAGGTTAAATTGAATAACACTAATAAATTGAAAAGCCATGCGGCCATCCATCCTGGAAGACCTGAACTTGGGTACAGGGAATATGAAATAAATCCAAAATCTTCAATATATTTTCCATCTGGTGAATTTGAGAAGTTGAAGGAAAATGATAGAATAAGATTAAAAGATTTATGCATAGTTCTTAAAAATGAAAAGGAATTTAAATATATGCCAGAGGATAATGATAAAAAATTAAAAATAATACAGTGGGTTCCTTTAAATTCAAACGATATTAAAATATACAAACCCGATGGAACTGTAGACGATGGCAAAATTGAACCGCTTGCATCCGGTAAAAAAGGCGTTGTTCAATTGGAAAGATATGGATATGTTAATCTTTCAGAACATATGGGATTTTATTTGCATAGATAATATAAAAAAACATAAGTCATTTAATGTAATATAATAATTATGAAAGAGGATGACCAGAGGTCAGTTGTCTGTGGTGGAGATCCAGATAATTATCTAAAAGCCTACTTCAAGGGCCTTTATTTTGATATGGATGATAAAGAGGAAGTGAAAATAATTGCATTGAAGGAAAAATTTCCCATGGGTGAAAAGGTTATTAAAGATATAGCCAGTAAGTCCCATCTTACATTGTTTAAATATTTAGAACATGGTAATGATATATACATATATTTAAGAAAATAATTTAATTTCTATATATGAATATATATTATAATATCATGAATCATAAGAATATTTATCATCAACTTGTTACTTCTACAATGGTTTTTGTAGAAGTTTTTTCGCTTACATTACTTTTTCTCAGTAAATGAACGAGATTTGCAGAATATATGGGTCTATTTATATTTCCACCTCTTGCAGGTATTGCAATAGGTCTTATTATTTATTTTATATCACGCCAGAAGCTAGTAAGGTGTTTCTCTAATACTGTTACTGTGTACCCCTGATCTCGCATGGCATCTCATCCATTTTATATTTCCATGTGAATTCTACGGTTTCTTCGTTTGTCTCCTTTATGTATTGAAGTATCCGATCCTTCAATTCCTCAGCGGAATTCATCCCTTTTTCCCCTCAACATCGAACGGGCCATCTTGCTAAAGAATGTTTCTATAATGTTGAGCCGGGATGCGTGTGTCGCGGTGTAAAGACAAAGTGGAACCTGCAGGGCTTTTTTTATAAATAATTCATGGTTTCCCTTGAGATATATACACTGTGGTTGTCCAGAATTATGGTAATTACATACTCCTCAGGATAATACTGGTCAACGAGGTTAAGCCATTAAATGAATTCTACGCTTCTGTGCCTCTCCTCAACCAGCGGTACGATGTAGCTTGTGAAGAGACTGATTCCTGCCATCAGCTAAAATGTTCCATGCCTTACATAATCGTGATTCCTTGATACATACACATGATTCCGATAGCCTGTATGCCCGGTTACTTATCATTTTTGATAAGCAGGGATAAAATTTGTTTCAATGTCTCAACCTTAGGATAAACCTCTGCTTTGTTAAATGATCCTTTGGCAAATTATATCATCACATCATTGTATAATTCATTTTAAGTTGATTTCATGCAAAAATTATTATGATATCCCGAATTGAGTTCCTATATAAACATTATAATATAAACAAAAGAATCAAAGAAAAGATGAAATTAAACAAAACCTTAAATATTCACATTATTCATTTTTTTGAAATTTTTTCCACCCGGGACCGGTTTCTGATCTTTCTACTATAACAAAATTATTTTTACTTACCTTTTGGCCTAATGTAATATCTCTTCTTTCTACATTTTCCATAACTATAAATTCATGAGTTGTATTTTAATCTTTTTTTATTCAAAATAAAGAATAAATAAAACAAACACTACCATAGCTATTAAGAAAAGAACCTTTAATTTGTGAGTCAACTGATTACTGGCAAATGCAAGAAATCCAAGTCCCCCGGCAAGTATACCTCCTAATACAACGGTTGTTAATGGCATAAGGTGCATTTTAAATATTTGAACGATTTCAATTTTGTTAAATAAATTTGAATAAATGAGGACAAAAAAAGCACCTAGTATCGTATATATAAAAAAAGAGAGCACAAGATATAATCCTTCAAATCTTTCAGGTTCTATAGAATAATTTAACTCAAATTTATCTATGTTGGCGTTAGTTCTAATGGAATAAGTTATTGAATTACCGGTTTCAACTCTATAGTATAGATTATTGCCAAAATGCTTGGGAGAAATGAATTTTTCTTTTACCCTAAATCCTTTTTGGGCTATCACAGTTAGAAAGAAAGTTTCCCCTTCACTTTTGTTTACTAGCTTATCGAAATAATATATTGGCTTATCAAAAAAACTAAAGAACCTATATTTTGCCCTATGACTATCAATGTAAATTAACTTGATCACCCTGAATTCCTTTGCTTTAAAAGGTTGTTCTTTCGAAAAAGCTATACCCAAAAACGTAAGTCTTTTTGATTTTCAGTGTTATTATTACCCGGATATTCCTCTACTAAACGATTAGGTATAATAGTCAATTCAGAACCATCATAATCATAGATGTGCAAAAGAGGTTTAAATTCATTAGATTCTATGTAAATCTTTTCCACAGATTCTGCAGAATCATTATAAAATGTAAATTAATCCAGGTATTCAAAGCCTTGATATCAATGATAATATTGATGATGGTACAATCATCATTAAAATTATATTATACATTGCCAGATGTTGCAAGGAATGATAAAATAACAATCATAAACAATAATCTCATTCTATTAAAACCAAATAAAATATAATTATAATATTTTAAATCGGGCTTCCTGTTAAGGAGACCCTTGCCTAACCAGTTTTTTAGACCATATTATAATCATTTTCATAAAAATATAGTTTTCTATTGGCTATAATTCACCAAAAATGATATTTTTAATAAAATAAACAATACAATGATACTAATTAACATGGCATTATATTATAGTTTATTGTAAATCGATAAGGATCATATTTATATATACGAAACTCGTATGTATTAATTTATTTTTATATTATAAAATTGAAATCATGAATATATAAATAGTGCCAAAAGGCATCATATTTTTTTATTCTACGATTTGAATACTTAAATGACTGCGATTGCCGGGATTTGGACCCGGGTTAATGGCTTGGGAAGCCATTGTGATACCAGGCTACACCACAATCGCTTTAACCTTGAATATCTACACAATATTTAACTTTTAACTATTGTTTAAATTTATATGCCTTCTTTTGGCCAGGTCAAGTACACGTTTACCCATCTCTTTCAATTCACCATCTTTTGCAAGGAGTCCCATATTTATTAATTTCTGCAATTTTTCATTGTTGACATGTTTCTTCTTGAATGCCAGCATCTCAAGGCATGGAATGTATAGATACTTTAAATATTCCCTTTCATTAATGCTTTTCAATGTATAATGGCCCTTATTTGTTATGGAATAATATGTATGATGTTTATGCACCTCATTAGATTTTTTGAGTTTTGCCTTTGTCCTTTTGACCATTATATTTTGTCTAAAAGAAAAGGTTAAACTACTCCGTGGAGATTAACCAGTGGTGTGATAATGGAAGATCTTGACCCATTCGATATAGCGGTTGAGCAGCTGAACAAGGCTGCTAAAGTTATTAGTCTTAGCACAGAAGCACTGGCTCTTTTAAGTTCTCCGAAGGAGATACTTGAGGTAAGCATACCTGTAAAAATGGATAATGGTGAAACCCGGGTCTTTAAGGGATTCAGGGTGCATTACAACAATGCACGTGGCCCGATGAAAGGCGGTATAAGGTATTATGAGAAAGAGACATTATCCGAAGTAAAGGCATTGTCTGCATGGATGACATGGAAAACTGCACTTCTCAACCTTCCATTTGGCGGCGCCAAAGGTGGAATAGTTTGCAATCCAAAAAAGATGAGCAAGGGTGAACTTGAGAGACTCAGCAGAGGTTATATAGATGCAATAGCAAACTTTATAGGACCCGAAATAGATATACCCGCTCCAGATGTTTATACAACGCCACAGATAATGGCATGGATGATGGATGAATACGAAAAAATAGTCCGGCATTCTTCTCCAGGAATTATTACGGGTAAACCCCTAGAAGTTGGCGGATCTCTGGGAAGGGGAGATGCAACGGCAAAGGGCGGAATGTATGTATTAAGGGAGGCAGCCAAAAGCATTGGGCTCGATTTATCAAAGGCAAAGGTGGCTGTTCAGGGCTTTGGAAATGCAGGTAGATTTGGAGTGAAGTTTTCATCCTCAATGTTCGGGTCAAAGGTTGTTGCAGTATCTGACTCTACAGGTGGAATTTACAAGGAATCCGGTATAGATTATGAAAAATTGCTGGAACACAAAAATAAAACGGGTTCAGTAATGAATTTTGAAGGATCAAAAAATATAACAAATGAGGAACTACTGGAACAGAACGTGGATGTACTTATTCCCTCAGCCATTGAAAATCAGTTAACAGGTGAAAATGCAGAGAAGATTAAAGCAAGAATAATTCTTGAACTAGCAAATGGACCGACAACACCCGAAGCTGATGACGTATTTTTTAAAAAGGGTATATTGCTTTTACCTGATTTTCTTTCAAATGCTGGCGGTGTAACAGTATCTTATTTTGAATGGGTACAAAATATTACCGGTGATTACTGGACTGAGGGAGAGATATATAAAAAACTTGACCATAAAATGACAGAGGCCACAAAGGGGGTACTTGAAACATATAAAAAATACAACATTGATCCAAGAACGGCAGCATACACAATAGCAGTAAAAAGAGTTGCCGATGCAATGAAATTAAGAGGAGTTTATAATTAATTTTTAATTATTTCCTTTATTTTTAAACAAAAAAATTATTTATAAGTGTTATATTAAAGATAAGATAATTATGACAAGAATGAGTATTTCTGTAAAAAATCTCAAGGATATAGTAGATATGCTTAGCACGGTGGTTACTGAGTCAAAATTTAAAATTGATATGTCTGGAATTTCGGTAAATGCTGTAGACCCTGCACATGTGGCAATGGTTTCCCTGGAAGTTCCAAAAAATGTTTTTTCCGAATATGATGTTGATTCTGAGGAGGAAGTCTCTGTGGATCTTGAAAAAATAAGATCGGTGATTAGATTATCTTCGTCAAATGATTCCATTATAATAACAAAGGAAAAAAATAAGCTTAAATTCGAAATTGGAAGTATAATAAAAAGCATTTCATTGCTTGACAATGATCAGGTAACCACACCAAGGGTACCGCAGATAGCTTCAGATGATTATATAGTTTTAAATAAAGCAGATCTTGAAAAGGGCTTAAAAGCAGCAGAAGATGTTTCTGACGCCATAAAACTTACTCTTGATAAAACTGCGTTTTCAGCCAAATCGGCATCCGATTCTGATGAAAGCGAGATGATACTACAAAAAGATATGGTTAAAGAATTAATATGCAATGAAATGATAAAATCTTCATACCCCCTTGAATATCTTTTAAAACTGGTAAAATCCATTTCTTCAAATGAAGATATAAAGATATCTTTCAAAAGCGACTATCCACTGACAATAGAATTCAATCTTGGAAGCGGAACAGACAACAGAATAAAAGGCAGATTTTTGCTTGCTCCAAGGATGGAATCTTAAATATATTTTAAATATAAATTTAAATTTTTCCTATAATTATAATATTTATTTCAATTATCTTTTTTAATAGAACGGGCACGAGGGGATTTGGACCCCTGGTTTACAGCTTAGGAGGCTGTTGCCCTATCCATGCTAGGCCACGTGCCCAATTTATTCAATATTGTACAATAGGATTTAATTTTTTTTAAATTACAAGGATTTTAAACTTCTGATCATTTTAACGCAACTTTCAACAGCATCCTTTGCCATTTCTATTCTAGATTCAGCCTGAAGCCTTGATTCGCCAGATCCAGATATGCCCAGTGCCACGGGTTTTTCATAATCCAGAGATAAATCCGTAATTTTCCTGGCGGCATTGTCCATTATAACCCTATGATGGTCAGTTTCGCCTTTTATAACGGCTCCCAAAGTCACAACTCCATCTATTTCATCCATTTTCAACAATGTTTTAATTGCAAGTGGCATATCAAACGTGCCAGGAACCTTTAAAACCCTTGAAACTTCCACACCAAGAAATTTAGAATATTCTTGTGCCCTCTGAAGCATCATCATCGTTATATCATAATTAAATTCCGCTACAACTATTCCTATTTTTATTTTTTCCATTTTTATCACCTAATGTCTATGGGAACCTGTATTCCCTGATTTTACTGGGCCTTTGTCCTCAAAGCCCTGCCTCAACCCTTTTCCTGCACCCTCCGTAAGTTTGCTGCGATCAAACAAAAGATTATACGCATTTATAGCGTGCTCCCTTGCCCTCATATTGCAGAGCCATGCCAGTTCTTCATCATCCTTTGCTTCATCCTCATGCACAAATACTTCTATTATGTGCTTCTTCTCTTCCAACTGTACATGCATTATTCCTGTGGATGCAATTTGTGCGGACATCTTATCTACAGGCACTGGGCCAGGCATGCCAAATGCCATGACTATATCACACCCATAATTCTCAAAAAGTATTTTTGAGGCAACCGGTATATCCTTTATACCTGGAACTGTATATCGTTCTATGGTAAAACCTGTGCCGATTTTATACAATTCATCTATAGCCGATGAGGCCATGTCATATCTCGCAAATGTTGTATCCACAATGCCGATTAGTTTCATTGAATTTCCTTCCATTGTCCTATAATTTCTTCGCCTGTTACGAATGAATACCCATGTGTCTTTGCATAGTTTTCACTCTCATCCCTTTTCATTGCATATCCGCTATCTGAAAGCATTTCCACAATGGTCGCACTTGGAATTAGCCCTGCAGAATCCATCATATATGTGCTCAATTCTGTATGCCCCCTTCTATTTTTGAAATAACCTTCACTGGCAATTAAAAGATGGATGTGCCCTGGTGTTCTGAAAATTTTTCCAAATTCTGTTGAATAATCACCATCTTTCTCCATGCTTTCCAAAAATTCGGAAAAATGCTTTACGGTCTTTGATCTGTCAACATCTGGAATTCCGGTGAAGGTATCTCTTGAATTTATTGTTATTGAAAATGTGCTATTTTTGTCGTATTTAAGGTCATCTGCCCTTAAAATAGATTTGCCCATGTTCAGGCAATTTTTGAACAAATCTTCAAGATATGGCAAATTAAACTTCATTGCATCACTATATTTCAGGGTTGTGCATATCAAACCACCACCATCCTTTCTCATTTTTTTGATAATATTTTGTGTAATAAATTGCGATGCAATGACCATATCCGTCTCACCTTCACGATTATCCGCATCAAATATAAGGATTGGTTTTCCTTCCTTTAAAGATTCCAGTGCATCATCGAACATAATCCTTAATTGATACATAATATATATTATTTTGGTAAATACTTAATAATGAGTAATATTTTCAGAGGCAAAATAATGTTTCTTTGTAATTAGCTGGTATTCATTGAGCAGCTCATTCTTAAAAAATATATATTTTTCTCTTACTTTAAGATTATTATTTTCCATGAATTTTCTCGGGTTGTCTATTGCCATTCTCAAAATGGTTTTTGGGCTTATGTAGTCAGTAAATCTTTGATATCTGTAAAGGAAGTCCATTTCGGAAAAAATATCGGGTTCTGTCACAAATACATTATCCGTGCCGATCATAAGGTCAATTTTTTGATTGATAAATTTTTTATAATTCGGCCTTTTGCCATAGAAAATATTTGATCGTGGCGTTATCACAATGGGTATTTTGTGGTTGTGCACAATATCAAGATCTTCATTTTTTGCTTCAATGCCATGAACTAGGATATCTGGGTTCAAATTTATAACTTTATCAATATCTTCCCTTTTATTTTCACTGAAATGCATGGCTACTATCTTATTCCTTCGATGCGTTTTCGAACTTATATCAAGTGCCTCGTCATAATCTATATCTGATATCGAGCTTATTCCAATACCGTTGGACATAGTCAATACATTATCTATATTATCTGTATTATTACTGCATCTTCCAAATATTACAGGTGAAATAAAATCCCTATAAGAATTTTTAAGATTTTTAATACCCTGAATACCCTCCTCGCGAAAATCAAAATAGGATATTGTTCCATTATCTTCCATAAATTTATTCGATTGGCCCATGTACTTTGTTTTCGTGGGGTTGCTGGCCTCCTTTAATCTCCTGTGCTTCAATCCACCTGGCCCTACTATTTCGGGCAGCGTGCCAGCAGGTTCTTCTCCTATGAATGAATCTCCTAAATGTGTATGTGCATTCACGGGCATGGGAATCAGCGTTCCATAAAGACCGTCATTTGAAATGCCCTCAATGAATTCATATTCGCCACCATCCAGTTTCATTGTGCCCTTTCTCAATTGCCCATCAATATACATATAGCCGGTGAATTTCATAATATGGTTATTCCCAAATCATATTTATTTTTTGGTAATTACTCATTTTTTAAACTTATTTTTTAGTAATATCCCAAAATTGTTATAGTATAAAGATATCCCATGTTATGTTTCCCTATATAATTATTAATGTTGCCATGTCTATCAATGGAAAAATTTCATCAGCAAATGGTAGATACAATATATCAACGGAGGAGGATATTCACAGGACGATGAATTTAAGAAATCGGGTGGATGCGGTTCTTATAGGTGCAAATACTGTAATGGTTGATAATCCCATATTAAGAAATGCGAAAAACAGAATAATTCTTGATGCTAAATTTAAACTTAATGAAAATTTCCATGTTTTTGACGGATCCGTGAAAACGTATATATTTTCCTTAAAAAATAAAAAAATAAACAATACACAAACAGTAGTTTTAGAGGATATTTCGCTGGAAAACATATTAAATAAAATAAGGGATCTTGGAATTGAAACCATTCTTGTTGAGGGTGGGGCAAACGTAATAAACCAGTTCATACATAAAAACATCTTTAATGAATTTTATATATTTATAAATCCAAAAATTGTATTATCTGGAAAATCATTATTTGAGAATATTGAAATAAAGGATATGGAATATTCCATTTTAAAGTCCGATAACGGAATTCTTTTAAGTATAAATCGTATACCAAATATGAGATAAAAATGGTATCAAATGGTTATTTAAGGCTTAAATGGGCAAGAGACCATATGGGTGTCTCTTCATATATAAGGGATCGTTTCTTAAGGGAAAAGCCATTCAATGGAATAAAAATAGCAATGGCTCTGCATGTTGAAGCAAAAACAGGAATTTTTGCACTTTTGCTCAAGGAAGGTGGAGCTGATGTAAGTTTGGCATCGTGCAACCCCCTAAGCTCTGATGACAGCGTTGTTGAATCCCTGAAAAATGACTACAATTTCAAGGTTTATGCTAAAAAGGGTGAAACCGAAGAGGAATATTATGAATATATTGAAAAAACAGTTAAAGATGTTCCAGATATAATCATCGATGATGGCGGAGACTTAACAAACCTCGTTTCATCAAGGCCGGAACTTGTAAAAAATATCATTGGCGGCAATGAAGAAACAACAACTGGAGTTGTGAGATTAAAGGCAATGGAAAAGGCAGGGGCATTGGAATTTCCAATGTTTGACATAAATGATGCGCAAATGAAGCATTTCTTTGACAACAGATATGGTTCAGGCCAGAGTGCACTTGATGGTTTTATGAATGCAACAAATATATTGATTGCAGGAAAACATGTAACTGTTGCAGGCTATGGTTACGTTGGAAAGGGAGTCGCAATGCGTTTAAAAGGGATGGGCGCCGCTGTTACAGTTACCGAAGTTGATCCTGTAAAAGCAATAGAGGCTGTGATGGACGGCTTCAATGTTGATACGATGCATAATGCCATAAAATATTCTGATCTGGTTTTCACTGCAACAGGTATGAAAAATGTTGTTTCGTACGATGATATGCTTACAGCAAAAAAAGGTATAATACTTGGGAATGTTGGGCATTTCAACAATGAAATAGATGTTGATGGGCTCAATAAAAACAATATGGAAAAGATACAAGTCAGAAATTTGGTAACTGAATATAAACTTGAAAATGGAAACACTGTTGATGTGATATCTGATGGAAGATTATTGAATCTTGCAGCAGGCCAGGGCCATCCAGTTGAAATTATGGATATGAGTTTTGCTTTGCAGGCCCTAACCGCAGAATATATTGTAAAAAACAGTGATAAACTTGAAAAAAAGGTTTATTCTGTTCCTGATGAAATAGATAGGCAGGTTGCAGAAATTGAACTTAAAACATTGAATATAAGGATAGACAACTTGAGCAATGAACAGATAAAATACATAAATAGCTATACTGAAGGAACATAATTTATCGTATAATAAACAATATATCTTTTATTCATAATTTCCATAAAAAAATAATTTTTTTAATTTGCTATTTTCAATGATTCAAATAATTAAGTTCATGATGATCCTGTATCAATCCTGTATTTTATCAGGGATAAAAACCTGAATAATGGATGAATGAATTTGGAGAATGGTGCCAGAATAAATAATGTTAAGATAAATACATCATGTATCAAAAAATTCCAGTTGAATATATATGTTTTGACTGAAATTGGTATCAGAATTCCCGTAAATCCCACGAAAAATAATAATACAGTGAAGGGATAATCTATAGCGGATTGCTTTTCGCTTCTGAGGCCTTTGGTATCCACCATATGAATGTGTATCATTCCAATTGAGCCTGCAAATAATAAAATTGACCCTATAAAGTAGGCATAACCCGCGTAACCTGATATTATGCCAGGATAAAATAATACCGATATTAAAGCAATTATGAATCCAAAAAACACCATCATATGTGCTACAGGCCTTTCATATTTATTGTTTTCTGACGGTATCTTACAGCCAGTGCCACCACCCCAGAAATTCTTATGGTTAATTGCATCGTATATTGCTTTAAAAATACCCATTGAATTCATATGTTTGCCATCGTTTATTTCATTCCAGTATGCAACTCCTTCAAATATCCACAGAACAGCAACATACAGATAAATAAAATATGAAACTCCCTTGAATAGATAAACAGGAAATACTGAGGTTACAGGTATTTTATAAAAGTTATATATGCCAAAACGAGATGAAATGTAAAGAAGGGAGGCTATAAATATTATAATTATTGTTAATAAAGTTATGATCCCTTCTTTTTGCAGGACCTTTTTCAAAATTTTTGGCCTTATAAAATTCTCATATGTCTCCATTCTAACATTTCCCAGCGTCTTGGGTATATTTAATTTGAAAGCATGGTCTGGTTCATTATATGGGCACGCATAATAACAATCTCTGCAATCATGGCAAAGATTTGCAAGATGCTCCACATAGCCTGGTTCAATAATAAATTTCATTTCTATTGCGTCCCAAACATAGCAGTAACCCTCACAGTATCTACATGCATTGCATATAGATAGCTGCCTGATTGCCTCATTAACACCTGAATATTCAGTCATTTTCCCAGCCACCTGCTACTCGTCCAAGCACATTTCCTATAACAAGACCGAACCCCGCCAGATATCCTTTTTTAAGAATGTTTCCAGACGCTATTTCCCCAGCCGCAAAGCCATTATCCACTTCACCATCAATCATCATTAATCTACCTGTTTTATTGATTTTCACACCCTGATATGTGAATGTGAGACCAGGTGAAAGTGGATAGGCAAAAAATGGTGGCTCATCTATTGGCATTGCCCAATGTGATTTTGGAATTCTGGAACCTGAGCTTGACCACATAAATAAATCGGAACTCTCTTTATTTATACCTTTATTATAATTATCTACTGTGCCTTTTAAACTGTTTACTGGAAGGCCTAATATTTTTTCCAGGTCATCAATGGTTTCAGCCGAAAATGGTTTATAAACTGTTGGCATAAATTTTCCTATTGCTTTCCTATCAATTACCACATATGCTTTCTGTTCATCAATATCTGCAATAAGCCTTCCCCACATTGCATATCTTTTTGGCCATATATCCTCGCCCTCATCGTAAAATCTTTTTCCATGTATATTCACAGTAATACCCCATGGTATGGCATCAATTCTACTTACTATTCCTGCTTCATATTCCGGACTTCTTGAATCTACCGCGACCATATGTCCTGCCTTTTCTTCACCACATAAAATTGCACCGTTATCCATCAATAATTTCAAGGGTTTGCCCATATTGTACCTGGTGCCTCTTACCTTTATATTTTTTACCCCCTCCTGCCAGAATTGACCCAACCATTCCTTGTTTGATTCATAACCACCTGATGCGAATATATATTCATCCGCCTGTAGCACTTCCTCCCCATTTTCTTTCTGGATTGTGATATTTTCTATGTGCAAATTCCTGAATTTAATGGATGTTAATGGTGACTCATATAGCACTCTGACATTCAATTTTTTAAGTAAATTATAGTATGTATCAACTAAGACTTTTCCACCACCCATGAAAAAAGCATTTGTTCTGGAAAGATTGAGGGTACCCTTTATTTCCTTTTTAAATATTATTCCGTGGGCATTCATCCATCCTGCCACAAACTCCGATTTTTCAAGAACCATCTTGGCGACTTCAGGGTTTTCCAAGGTTCCTGTTACTGATAAAAGGTCATTTTTAAGCTCATCTACGCCATAACTTCCACTAGTAAATTCATCTTCTTTATGGGCATATCTTATATCTCTTGTATATTTTGAATTGCCGCCACGGAATTTCTCAGGGGCTGCCTCCACAAGTACGACCTCGTTGCCTCTTTCTGCGGATTCAATGGCAGCCGAAAGAGCTGCATTACCTCCACCTATAATAATTACCCTTTTTTTCGGCATATTTACGGATTATTTTCTTATTGTATTTAGTTATTATTAAGTCATCAAATATTATTATTGTATATTTTACTTGTTTTTCTATATTTTATATATTATTAACATGTAGCTTTACCATATGGAATTATCCAAAAAATAAGGGAAATATGGGAAATCGTAAATAAGGAAACAGGAAAACATCGTGAGCTTAAACCTATCAAAGGGGATTATTACCTTTACGGGGCCGAGGGTGTTGATCTACCCCAGGAAAAACTGTAACTTTTTTCATATTTATTCGTTCCATCTCATTTTACCCCCTTTATATTATTTTTTTATTTTTTATAATAGTTTATCTTTTTTCCATCCAAGAATTGTATATATTCCAATCTAAAATCGGGAGTAGTTTTCCATTTTCTCCTAAATTTCTTTGACGAATGTATCCTTATATAATTGTAGTTATGAAAAGCTCCCTATTGTAAACGCCAGTTGAATTTTTTTCATAAATGGTGGAATAACAGTTTCCAAAAGCGGCAGTTAAATATTCCTATTAATGTAGATAGTGATTTGACCCTTGGAAGCGGAGATGTGGATTATGATTAAGAAAATGGGTGATTCGTATAGATTGAAAGACAGAAAGAAACCTGTATTATCGAACCAAATGGATTAACTTAAAAATGGACAATATAACTAGAATAGCCAAATATTCAATTGTTGAAAATGATCAATTTTAGTTTGCCGTTTACAAATAGATATGATTTTTTTATATATGAGAGAAAATATGTTATGAAAATCCGAATTTCAACAAAAAAATATTCAACATTGACTATCTTGAAAAAATTAAAAGTAGGATCGGAAGCCAGAATTTAACAAATGAATATAAATATTTTGGTCAAAATTTGGTAAAAAATAAAAATTGCACACATAGGATGCAAAAGAAGCGATATGTTCAAACGGAGAACACTTAAACAGAATATTTCAATAGCAAACATTAATAAATCGCCATAATTATCAATCATGAAAAAAGTTCTATTGATCATAATGGATGGACTCGGTGATAGGCCTAATAGCTCTTTGAATGGCAAAACAGCACTTCAGGCCGCATACAAGCCAAATTTGGATTATCTGGCATTAAATGGTGCCACCGGGTTGATGTCTCCAGTATCCTTAGGTATAAGGAGCGGTTCTGACACATCTCATTTGTCATTACTTGGCTATGACCCAGAAAAATATTATACAGGAAGGGGGCCATTTGAGGCAATGGGACTTGGAATTGATCTTTTGCCGGGAGATATTGCTTTCAGGGCAAATTTTGGTTCAGTTATTAACAGTAAAGTGGTTGATAGAAGGGCGGGCAGAATTAAAGATACTTCGGAATTGTCAAAATCACTTGCAACGAATATAGATGGAGTGGAATTTATAATAAAGTCCGGAGTTGAACACAGGGCTGCACTCGTATTGAGGGGAAAAAATTTATCCGATAAAATAAGCGACACCGATCCCCACAATATAGGTACAGATCCATTATTTACAAAACCGTTGGAAAAGGAAGCGGAATTTACCGCCAGTGTGTTAAATAAATTTATTGAACGTTCAAGAAAAATATTGAATGAACATTCTGTAAATATAAAAAGAATTGAAAATGGAGAACTTCCAGCAAACGAAATAATGATAAGGGGAGCAGGAAAAATACCAGAAATTCCGAGTTTCAGGGAAAAATATGGTATGGATGCAGCATGCATT
Source organism: Thermoplasmata archaeon (assembly GCA_021835025.1). GTDB lineage: Archaea > Thermoplasmatota > Thermoplasmata > Thermoplasmatales > Thermoplasmataceae > Acidiplasma. The sequence goes on from JAKBQY010000057.1 coordinate 149,185, forward strand.
TCTGGAACCCCACTTATAAGAGGGATAGCAAAGCTTGCGGGCTTCAATATAATAAGTGTTGATGGCATGACAGGCAGAACGGATACAAATTATGGGAATGTAATTAATTCTGCAATTTCAAGCTTAAAAAATTATGATTTTGTTCTCGTAAATATTAAGGGAACGGATATTGCTGGGCATGATAAAAATCCAGAATTAAAAAAATCCATAATAGAAAGAGTGGACCAAGCCATGGATCCACTTAAGAAAATTCTCACAAATACACTGATAGCAATCACCGGAGACCATAGCACCCCATGCAGTTATGGGGACCACACAGGAGACCCAGTACCCATATTATTCTCAACGGAGGGCATATTATCCGATTATGTAAACTCCTTTGATGAACTGAGCGTTTCATCGGGATTTTATAAAATTAAAAGTTCTGACATTATGCCAATAATTCTATCCTATTCAGAAAGGGCGGAAAAGTATGGGGCGTAACAAACAAATAAATACTAATTTTTATTTTCTTATTTATGGTTCAAATAAGGTTCAAAAAATCAATTGAGGTAAATTCCGACATAAATAAAATATGGAATATAATCTCTGATATTAACAAAATTCCAGAATTCTGGCATGGAACGCGTGAAATAAAAAAGATAAATGATAATGAATATATAGTAAGATTTGCTTTTCCTCAAAGGGGAAGGGTTTCATTTGCTTCCAGCAAGAAAGATTACAGTTTGACAGAAAACTATTTGAGTGGGCCCTTCAAAGGATTTACAAAAAATTCCCTATTTAATAAGGATGATAAAACGGTACTGACAACAGAATGGAATATAAAATTATCACCGCTTCTGGCATTATTTTCCTTTAGATTAACAATGCATTTCGAAGCAGGAGCAGAAAATGCACTTGATAGAATAAAAAAATTCAGTGAGAGTTCCATCTGATTATTTTTGTTATTTTGGGTACATCGTATGATAACAGTTCATGGCTCAAACAGGAATTGAGAAATACAGATTTTGCATCATTCAATAATATATTCAGGTCTGTATATCGCTGGCTGTAATGAAATAAAAACAATTTTTTTACATTAGCTTTTTTCGCAATTATTGCAGCCTGTTTTGCCGATGTATGCCCATACTGATTTACCGTAGGCTCCATCGACGAATCCATCGTTGTATCATGAATTAAAACATCAGCATCCCTTGAAAATTCTATCATGGATTCCGTTGGTCTGGTATCTCCGGAATATACAATTTTTCTTCCCTTTTTTATCCCCATTGAAACATCGTTTATTGAGTATTTTTTATCGTTGATTTCCAGTTCACCCCTGTTTCTCAGTTCCTCAAGTTTGTAAACGGGGAATTTAATTTTATCAACAAGGTTTTTATCTATTTTTATTATATCCTTTTCTTCAATAGAATAAGAAAGAGAAGGGACAGGATGGTTTGCTTTCAATGTTTTTATATAAAATTTTTTAAAATCATAAGTCTTTCCGGGTTCCAGTTCATAAATGTTGATATTAAAATTAAGGCTTCCATATCCAAGTTCAGTGGTTTTCTTTACAAATTTTATTGCACCTTCAGGTCCAAAAATATTCAAGTCCTCTGTTCTTCCACTGAATGAAAGGGTGTTTATAAGACCGGGCAAACCAAGAAAATGGTCTGCGTGGAAATGACTTATAAAAATATTGCTTATATCCATAAATGATATCTCACTTTTCATTAATTGTTTTTGCGTTCCCTCACCGCAATCAAAAATATTTAGTATTTCATCAATATGTATTGCAAGCGATGGAAGGCCTCTCCCAGGTTTGGGGACGGCTCCCCCGGTTCCAAGAAAAGTGATTTTAATGTTTGATGCCATGACAACATTATCATAATTTAATATATTACATTTAATAAATTAATTATATTTAATTCCAATATATTGTCATGATATCTCAGGAAGTGGTTATAAAAAATAAAAAATATGAATATATCAATATGAGACTTGGAAAAAAGGCTCCACTAGTTATACTCAAGGGAAGCACGGGATATATTATGTGTGGTTATCTGAATATGGAGGCTGCAAATTCACTTGGGGATATTGCTGTGAGGGTTACAGGTGTAAATGATGTCAATGATATTCTGAATTCAGAGGTAAATTCATGCTCTGGAGGGGCACAGGAATTGGGTATAAAACCTGGTAACCGGATTATGGATATTATAGATAGATTATAAGTAAACCAATAAACCAATAATCTTATATACCGGTAAACAATACATTATAGATAACTATGACAGAAAAAAAGGAATTGGAAAATAATGAAGGAAATGGTGAAGACGAGAAGGATAGAATAGTCAGGAAAACAATATCCGTGAAGGGTGTAAGTGCCGACTTGTATAAAAAGATTCAAAAGGTCTCGAATGATACTGGAAAAACAATAGGGCAGTTAACTGATGAGGCGTACAGATCGTTTGTTGGATCTGTTGAGGGAGCAAAGCATATTTCAGAAAGCTTCGTGAAAGGCCTCAAAGAAGGTTCATCACAGTTCATAGAAAATATAAAGGAACTTGAAATATCAGGGAAGGATCTTGAAGAGGTTGGAAGGAGAATTGTATTCAGAAACATAGAAACACTCACTTTCACTGATTTGGACAATGATCAGTTTTCAAAATATGTACTTTCTGTGATAAACGTGAAAACGGTTAAGATCCCTGCATCAGTAAGCAAGGCCAAATTACTATTAAAAAGCAATTTTGTTGATAAAATTGTTACATATTAATTTTTTCCCTGTAAAAAAATGAACTTTCAACGTCAGATACAATAATAAATTTTTTATTATACTTTTTCATATTATTGTATATTTCCTCATGCAATGGGATCCAGTATTTTTCTTCATATTCGGGATTCAGCGAAAGTATGAACTTATGTTTTGCCCTGAACACATTGTCAGTTAATTCTGAATTTATTGCGCTTTCATCCTTCCAGAAGCTTTCTAGATAGGATTTTGTTATGGAATCAAGCATGTCCAGCAAATTTTTTTTGGTTATGGTCTCTGCATCTATTGCTTTAATGCTGTATCTTTCTCCAATCCCGAAATAATATTCGCAATCAATGCCATTGAAAAATAAGTTATATTTTCCTTCAAGGTTACGTATTTCCTTATATGAATTTTTGTTGTTCCTATATTTTTCCTCAGAAATATATGTTATAAATATATCTCTATTGCCATATCCATCCACAATTTCC
>JAKBQY010000057.1:152506-180034 GCA_021835025.1 Thermoplasmata archaeon
TTTCATCACCTCATTTTCAGCATTCAACTTTGTTTTTCCATAATATGTCTCCGGATATGTGTCTGATGTTTCATCCCTTGGTTTTTCTGAGGAACCATAGACGAACTGTGAGGAGAGTAAAATTTTTTTTGCACGCTCGAAAATATTATCTATTAAAACCTGGACTTTATAATTCAGGTCAATCAAATTTTGATTTTTGCTGAAAAAATATATATCAAAGTTATTGATCACAAAATCATATATATCAGGCATATTGCTTATTTTATCAATAAAATCATAGAAATTTGACCGGGGATCAAGCCATGTTAAATCATATTTTTCTGAAAATTCTTTAATAAACCTGAATCCCGTGCTTTCGTTCTCATCTATGATTAGTATTTTTTCCATGTATATGTATATTTTTTAGGGATATAAAAATAACCAGGGTAAGGTTCAATGCATGAGCATCAAAAAGTGTTGATGTAACTAAAAGATTCGAAAGTCAATGGCTGGAAAGATGGAACAAATACGTTTTTATGGACTTATTCCAAGATTTTTGGATTGAAAACCATCGGGGCTGACCGATGATCAGAAGAAGGAACTTAAAACTCCTCTAGAATAAAAAGATATCAAGTACCTTGGCGATATAAAGATTCTTATAAAGTCAAAATTTAATGTAGATTATTCAGAAAGGCAGATCAGAATAATATTAAAGGGGATGAATATAAAACATGCAAAGCCATATCCGGTAGATTATAGAAAGCCATTAGAGCCCATATGGAAATCCCTAAAAAAGGTAGTCTCAATAACACTCTTCAGAAACCATAATAAGTTTATCTAAACAGTTAAGACAAATTTCATTCAGTTTGCAAAGAAGAAATCATTCTGCAAAACATGGGTGAGGGAATTTTTATCACTGTGATAAATAAGAAAAATGAGTTATCAAAAAATATTTAGAGTAAAATTAATGTGTTTCAACATGTCCGGGTACGATAGCCTGAATTCCAAGTTGCAATGCTTTCATATTTATATCCATAAGCTTCCCTGAAAACCTTCTTTCAAGAGCACGGATAATATCATCCACATTAAGTGGAAGGACACCTGTTGATATGGCAACTCCTACAAGAACAACATTTAATGCCCTGTAGTTTCCAGCCTCCATGGCGAGCTTTTTGGCATCAACTGGATAAATAGTAAAGTTTTCAGCCATGTTTTCCATCATTTCGTTAATATCAGGGTATTCCATTCTCCTTATTCCTAAAGATATGGGTGGAAGTTTTTCAGTGCTGACAATTATTATTGTTTTCTTTCCAACCCGCTTAAGATTCCTGAGGGCTTCCATAGGTTCAAATGCAATAAGTGCATCAGCCTCGCCTTCTGGTATTATTGGCCCGTATGCATTGCCGAGTCTAACATCTACGGAAACAGATCCGCCTCTCTGGGCAAGCCCATGTATTTCGGACATGACTGTTTTGAGGCCTTTTGCAATAGCAGCGTCTGATATGAGCGTTCCAGCGGTAATTACACCCTGCCCGCCAACACCGGTTATTATAATATTATTTTGCATTGTTTGCCACCTCTATAGCCCTGAATGGGCAGACATAAACCTGTGCACAGACTCCGCAACCATCGCAGAGGTTAGGATTGATAACAATACCGCCATCCTGCAATGAAATTGCTGGACATGAGAAATTTTCTACGCAGTTCATGCATTTCCCACATTTTTCCTGGTCCACGTTATAAGTTATCCACTTTTTTTCTTTCCGCATTTTCTGGTCTCTCAGAATTGCACATTCCCTTTTTGCTATGACTATCGAGACTCCATGGTACTTGAGGCCTGCCGTAATTCCCTGAAGCGTGGATGCCAGATCGTATGGATCAACGTTGGAAATATGTTCAACACCTATTGCCCTTGCTATTTTTTCTATAGATATTTCGGTAGCCAATTCCCCTGAAGCTTTTACAGGCATTCCTGGATTTGGCTGCCTTCCTGTCATCGCCGTAGTCCTGTTGTCCATTACAACTATGAGCATCTTCTCACCATTGTGGACAGCGTTTATCAAAGCAGGTATTCCAGCATGGAAGAATGTTGAATCGCCAATAAATGCAATAATTGGTTGGCTGGTGGCTGAAGCAAATCCAGAAGCGGCACCAATGGATGATCCCATACTTATTATAAGGTCTCCTTCATTGAACGGTTCGTATGTTCCCAGGGAGTAACAGCCTATATCTGATGAATATATAACGTTTTTAAGGTTGAGCATACGCACAGCTCTCTTGACAGCATAAAAGGTGGCCCTATGTGGGCATCCGGGGCATAATACGGGAGGTCTTGGAGCGGGTTCCTCAATCATAACATTGGCATAGTGTTGCGTAATATTGAAGCCAAGTATTTCTGATAGGGATTTTTCCACTGTATCCGGGCTATATTCATGGCTCATTGAAAAGTATCCATCGAGTTTGCCATATATCTCCGAATCTATTTTTTTTATCTGTGCAACCATCCTTGTTCTTGCTTCCAGAATGGGATCGAGTTCCTCCACAATGATTATCTTTGAATGTTGTTTCATGAAATCTGCAACTAGATTTTCTGGAAATGGATAGGTAAATCCAAGTTTCAGGACAGTTGCATCAAGTTTTCTCATATTTATGACGTCCATGAGGGAATTGTAGGCAGCGCCACTTGTTATGAATCCAATTTCCCCCGTGCCATATCTCTCGATTCTGTTCATATCTGATTTATCGGACACAGGAGAAAGCCTTTTCATTTTTTCTATAAGTTTTTCTTTGTTCCCATAGGCGGACGATGGCAAGGTCATATACCTTCCTGAATCTGGTTCAAAAAATGATGCAAAAAGTTCTTTTTTCACTGGCCCAAGTTTAACCGCCTCCCTCATATGGCTCACGCGTGTTGTTGTTCTGAAAAGCACCGGAATTCTCTCAAGTTCGGATATTTCAAAGGCTTTTATCAGAAAATCCTTTGCCTCTTGTGGATTAGATGGCTCTACCACGGGTACATGTGCAAGTTCGCCATAATGCCTGTTGTCCTGTTCATTTTGAGATGAAAACATTGAGGGGTCATCGGCTGTCATCACAACAAGCCCTGCTTTGATGCCGGTGTAAGCGGAACTCATAAAAGGATCAGAGGCAACGTTTAGTCCTACATGTTTCATAAATACAAAGGATCTTAGACCGGAAATTGCAGATGCATATGCAACCTCAAATGCAACCTTTTCATTTGTTGAGAATTCAAAATACATTCCAGCTTTTCTGGAAATGCCAGAAAGCACATCTCCAACCTCACTTGAGGGTGTTCCGGGGTAGGTTGTTGCCGCCATAACACCGGCTTCCAATGCACCACGGGCAATGGCCTCATTACCCAGAAGAAACAGTTCAATATTGGTTTCGTTAACAAGTAATTCTTCAATTTTCATATATTATCATATAAGAATTGGCAAATCACTATTTTAATTATGCTGAAATTTCCCGTGATAGGCATTATTTCTCATGCCATACAATATAAGTTTTACATAAATTATTATAATGAAAATGTAAAATGAAAAGGAATATTTAAATATAGGTGTTAAATTATGTTGAGCTTTTAATATTGGCCGGTTAAGCTCAATCGCCATAAACTAGTTTATTTAAGCGATAGTTTTGCATCAACAACCACTAGATCGTCTTCTGTTGCTATAACGGGGTTGAGGTCCAGCTGGTTCAACCTTTCTCCAATATTGTAAGCGATTTCCGATATTTTAAGAAGAAGGTTTTTTAGTTTTTCTTTATTTACTTTTATCCCCCTGAAACCCTCCACAAACCGGTTTATGCTTACACTGCCTATCATCTCTTCAGCATCAAGGCCATCTATAGGTATAAGCCTGAATGCAACATCCCCGTATAGTTCCGTATAAATACCCCCCATTCCAAGCATGATAGCAAGCCCGAAATCCCTATCGTTGATTGCTCCGACAATGATTTCAAGACCTTCTTTTTCCATTGTTTCAATAATGAATTTGGAATCGGGAAATCTGTTTTTCATTGCTTTGAACTCCTTCCTGAGTTCCATGCTGTTTTTTATTCCCAAACGCACACCGCCAACATCAGATTTATGCAGTACCTCTGGATCAGATACCTTTAAAACCAGGGGATACTTCAGATTTATTTTTTGTGGATAATTTTCCACTAGAACACCTTTTGGAACTTTTACACCAAATGATCCGAGCATTTCCTTAATTGTGGATTCATCCAAAATTCCATTTTTTGCTTTTATAAGATATTCGTTTATTTTCATTATAACCTCCTCTTCATGTAGGTGCCATAGTCATAAAGTACCTTTACAGCCTTTACGGTTCTCTGGATGGAGGGAAATGCAGGAATCTTCCTTCTCTCCAATTCAATAATAATATCGCGGCCCATCTTTGAACCTATAACACCAACAACCAGTGGTTTGATGCCATTGGCATATTCCTGAATTACATCAACTATTGATACATCCATTTTTGGTGTCTGTGGCAATGCATAGATTATGATGCCATCAACTCCGGGGTCATCTAGAAGAATTGGCAGGATCTTTTTGTAATCAGAGGTACTGCCATCCGCTGTGAGGTCAATGGGATTCTCAGCTGATCCAAAGGGCACAATTATTTTCTTTATAGCATCTTTTGTACTTTCCTTCAACCTTGCAAGGGAAAGCCCTATTCCATGATGCTTCGAGGATATATAATCAGATGTTATTACGCCAATTCCGCCGGCGGTGGTTACAACTGCTATATTTTTCCCCCTCAGTGGTTTTGAATATGCAAGAACCCTTCCATAATCAAGAAGCTCTGTTTCATCATAAGCTCTTGTTGCACCAGCTTGAAGCAACGCACCATTAAGTATTGCATCATTGGTTGCCATGGCACCAGTGTGCAAAGATGCTGCCATGGCCGAGGACTGCGTTCTTCCCGATTTAAGCACAACCACCGGTTTAATTCTGTTGATTTCCCTGATTTTTTCAAAGAAAAGTTTCCCACTTGACACGCTTTCAATATACACAACCACGCTTCCAGTTTTTTCATCCTTGCCAAAATAATCAAGCAATTCTAAATCATTTAGATCTATCATATTTCCAAGGTTTATGAAAGCAGAAATACCAACTCCATATTCGGAAATTGAATCCATGGCCAGTAGCCCAAGTGCTCCACTTTGTGAAATAAACGCAATCTTTCCCTCAGGTGGAAATAATACACGATCCGGTGGGGTAAGGGCTGTATTTACCCTGTTGTATGGGAAATAAACACCAACAGTGTTTGGCCCAATTATTCTTGTTCCTGAACCATAAATGATTCTGGCAAGTTGTTCTTCCATTTCCTTTCCCGCCCCGCCAGTCTCTGAAAAACCTCCAGATATTATTATCACATATCCAGTTCCAATATCCTTACATTCACTTACCAGTTCAGGGATATATTTTACAGGCAGTGCCAGTACCGCAATATCTACCTTTTCCCCAATATCAGAAAGGGAGGGGTAGCACTTAAGCCCAAGTATTTCACTTTCGTTCCTGTTTACAGGAAAAATTTTGCCATTAAAACCTGTCATTTTTAAATTCATAAGAATGGTGTAACCTATCTTTCCAGGATTTCTTGATGCTCCAACCACCGCAATGCTCTGTGGCTTGAAAAGTGTTTCAAACATTTTTTCTTATCCACTTTGGTTATATTAACTTATTACCAAAGAGATATTTGTTCTCATCAGCAATATGATTTTAGGATTATAGTTTTTATCTATTAATTTCATGGAAATCCCAAAAGGCAAAGGTGCATGACTTGAAATGGTACAACTATCCCGGGGAAACTAAATCTGGAATGATATTGGATCATAAGATGCTGGATAGAAAATAATTTTTCCCCCAATACATTTGTAAATAGAAAATTTAAATATAATATATACATAATTAAATATGGCTCTTGACAGTTTATCAGATTCATTAAAAAGTATTATAAGGAAAATTTCGGGATCAAGCTATATTGATAAAAATACAATAAAAGACATTTCAAAGGATATACAGAGGGCTTTGCTGAAGGCAGATGTAAATGTAAAACTTGTACTCAAGTTGACAAATACGGTTGAATCCCGTGCCATGGATGAAAAACCACCAGCGGGCATGACAGGCCAGGACTTCATAATAAAAATTATCTATGAGGAACTTCTGGGAATACTTGGGGAAAATATAAATTTTGAGCTGAAACCTGGAATCATAATGCTTGTGGGACTGTATGGAAATGGAAAAACAACAACGGCGGGAAAACTTGCAAAATTCTTTATTAAAAAGGGATTTTCTACCGCATTGATAGCCGCCGATGTGCACAGGCCAGGTGCATATGAACAGTTATATCAGATTTCAAAAGATGTTAATTCACAATTTTATGGCATTAAGGGAGAAAAAAATCCGGTTAAAATTGTTAAGGAGGGAATTAATAAAGCTGATGCAAAAATAAAGATCATAGATACAAGTGGAAGGGATTCCCTGGATAATTCATTAATCGATGAAATAGAGGATATAAAAAAGCAGATAAATCCAGATATAGTTCTATTTGTTTTGGATGCAACAATGGGTCAACAGGCTGGTCCACAGGCGAAAACACTCCATGAAGCGGTAAACATAAATGGCGTTATTATCACAAAAATGGATGGAACGGGTAAAGCAGGTGGGGCTTTGAGCGCAGTAGCAGAGATAAAATCCCCGGTATATTTTATTGGAACCGGGGAACATATGGAGGATATTGAAATATTTAACCCACGAAAATTCCTCTCCCGCCTTCTCGGAATGGGAGATATTGATGCCTTGATGGAGGCAGTAAAGGAAACAAATTTTACCGAGGAAGAGGCCGAAGAGTCAATGGAAAAACTCATGTCAGGAAAATTCAATTTGAAGGATATGTATGACGTCTGGGAAAAGTTCTCCAAGCCGGGTTTGCTGAAAAAAATATTTGGATCACTGCCACTAGCGACCATGCCCGGAGGAGGCAAGATAAACGAAAACCAGATAGACCAGGCAGGAGAAAAACTTCAACTGTACAGGGTTATACTTGACTCCATGACATTTTATGAACTGGAAAACCCTGATGTATTGAATGCAAAGCGCATCAAAAGAATTGCAAGTGGATCTGGAAAGGGAGAAACCAATGTCAGAAATCTATTAAAGGAATATCGTGCAATGAAAAACAATTTAAAAATGATGAAGAGCAACAGAAATTTCAAGAAAATGTTAAAGTCACAAATAAAAGGCGGCAATCTTAGCCTTGACAATCTTGATATTAAATAAATTTATAAAAATTAAAAGCCTATATAAGGCCTTCCAGTTGGCTTACAAGTTCGGGATATTTCAGCTGCACTGCCTTCAATATTTCTTCTACTGAGATATCCTTTATCCTCACATCCGATATTACATCAACCAGTTTATCCATTGTTTCATCGCTCAATGTTCCAAGCTTCTCCTTTGCATACCAGTTTCTCAGATGCTTTCTCTCAAATTTATTTTTCACCATTAAATCATAGTTTTTCATCATCATTTCAGAGTAATCATTTGCATCTATTGCCTTTTTAGCTACCTCTGCAGCATATTTCCCCGATATGATTCCATTTGCTATACCGCCCCCGGTTATGGGATCTATCAATCTTGCAGCATCTCCAACTGCAAGCAACCCGGGAAGGGACATTTTGTCCTTCACCTTACTTACTGAAACTCCACCTGTAATCATCTGTATTGTTTTTCCCTTGCTGTAGCCCGGATGTTTTTTTATCCATGTATCAAGATAATTTCTAACGTCCCAGCGATCATTCATCTTTGATATTGTTACACCTATACCCACGTTTGCCTCATGCGGACCCTTGGGAAATACCCATATATATCCTGCAGGAGCACATGAACCGAGATAGAAATCTGTATAATCCTGGTCCGAGTCAACATTGATCATTCTATATTCTATTGCCGAGATAATATCATTCTTTTTCAGTATAGTGGATTTTAATCCAGCCCATCTTGCAAATTCCGCTTCAAAACCATCCGCTGCAATAACCATTTTAGCCCTGATTTCAACCATTTCACCATTATGTTTTACCATTGCACCGGCAATTTTATTTCCTTCCTTTATAACGGATAAAGCAGGTGATTTGACCCATATATCCGCACCCTCCTCGGCGGCAAGGGCGGCAACGTGTTTGTCGAATTTATCTCTTTCCACAACAAATCCAACTTCATTTCCAGCAGTTTCAGCTGTTAACATTATTGGCTTTTCCTCTGATGGGCCATATATTCTTGCACCCTTGACTTCATCAGATATCCAGTGATCCTGCGGTTTGATGTCCGCTTCAGGCATCCATGCCTTGGAAAGACCCTCGCCACATCTTACAGGCGAACCGATATCGGGTCTTTTTTCAACCATCAATGTTTTCAATCCAAGGCGGGAAGCAAATCTTGCTGCAGAACTTCCGGAGGGGCCTGCACCGATAACAAGAACATCATAATTTTGCATGGAACCACTCCGCTGATATTGCTGCTGTAGGACACCCCACAACACAAAAACCACACTTAATGCATTTTTCTTCGTTTATATCTATCACAGTTTCATTCATGAATATGGCATCGGTAGGACACATGCCAACACACGCTCCGCAATAATTGCAAAGGCTTCTGTCCACATCCATATCACTTTTGACTTTTAATTCCATAAGTGTAAAAGTCACATTAATATATTTATTTTTTGTTTTTTTCAAAATAATAAGACTTAAAATAGTCACAAGATGCATTTATTGGACATATCTGGCACCTTGGTTTTATGGGTTTGCAGATATTCTTTCCAAATTCAACAAAAACTGGATTGAATTCTATCTGGTATTCTGGAGGAATAATCTTTTTTAAGGCCTCTTCAGCTTCATCCGGGTTCCTGGCATTTATCAATCCAATTCTATTGCTTACCCTAAAAACATGTGTATCTACTGCAATGGCAGGAATTTTGAATCCCTGAGAGAGTACAATATTTGCTGTTTTGCTCCCAACACCAGGAATTTTAACCAGCTCATCGTGGGTATCTGGCACTTTTCCACCATATTTATCTTTAATAATTTTTGATGCTTCTATTATTCTTTCAGATTTTACATTGCTGAATCCCACATTTTTTATAATATTTTTTACATCAGGCGATTTTGCTTTAGATAGCGAGGCACAATCTCCGTATTTATTATAAAGGGAACGAGCTGCTTCGTCCGTTGTTTTATCCTTTGTTCTCTGTGATAGTATTGTTGTGATCAGAATCCAGAAGGGATCATCCGTAAACTCAAAGTGGTGCTCTGGTGAAACTGCTTTTATTTTTTTATATATTTCAATAAAATTTTTCATTTCATGATAATATCAATATGAAATATATGTTATTGTATTTTTAAGCATATTCATCTATTTCACGGTATTTCGCTTGTATTCCAGAAGTTAGGGAATTTACAAGGGCCGATGCAAATTTTATATTTGTTATGACTGGTATATCTCTCCTGATAGCAATTTCCCTCAACGTATATCCGTCCCTGAAGGATCCGTAGCTTTCCGATGGAGTATTTATTATCATAGAAATATTGCCATTCCTTATCAAGTCGCTCAGGCCTGGAGTCCGCATGTCCTTTATTCTGTATACTGTGGTATTTTTTATATTATTTTCCGATAAAAATTTTGATGTTCCCGGAGTTGCATATATCTTTATATTATTTTTTGCCAGTTTTTCAGCTATACGTACTGCCTCACCCTTATCAGCATCATTTACCGTTATTACAGCGGATTCAAGCACAAATTTTCTTTTGATAATCTTTATGACCTTTGACATGGATTCATCAAATGTAAGGCCGCAACACATAGCTTCACCGGTGGATTTCATCTCAGGGCCAAGTATTACATCCATATCATGGAATCTTTTAAAAGGAAATACCGGCACCTTTATAAAATACGATTTTGGTACCTTAAATTCTGCATTTATTTCCTCGCCAAGCATTGACCTTAAAGCAAGTTCAACCCAGTTAATGCCGGTAGCCTTGGCAACGAATGGTATTGACCTTGAGGATCTTGCATTCAGTTCTATGATAAATATTTCCCCATTCTTAACTGCAATCTGGAGGTTTGATAACCCTGAAAGATGAAAACTTTCCCTGAGTTTTTCAACAATATTTTCTATTTTTTTGATAAGTTCTTCAGGTACCATTTCTGGACCCAGAACCATTGTTGCGTCCCCAGAATGGGTTCCTGCCTCTTCAATATGTACAGATATTCCAGCAATTATTGATCTCTTGCTGCCAGAAACAAAATCAACATCCATTTCAGTTGCATTTTTTATATATTCGCTTACAAGTATTGGAAATCCGGGTCTTTCCATAAAAAGCTCCCTTACCCTTTCTATCAATATATTATAATCATATATGATATCCATTGCCCTTCCACCAATAATAAAACTGGACCTGATAATAACAGGCAGATTGATAGTTTTTATTTTTCTGTCAATATCCATAATATTGTCTATTTCAATAAATTCCGGCTGTTTTATTCCAAGTTTATTCAATTCTGCTGAAAATTTCGTTCTTTCCTCAATTCTGTATATATTTTCTGGGTTCGTGCCAATAATTATGTTACCAAACAATTTTTCCAGTCCTGCAGCCATATTCTGCCCAGTTTGACCAGAAAATTGTATAATTATCCCTTCCGGTTTTTCACGATGCACTATATTTGCTATATGCTCAAGTGTAATTGGTTCAAAATAAAGAATATCGGCAATATCAAAATCTGTTGACACTGTTTCTGGATTGCTGTTAACCATGATCGATAGATATTCGAGTGATTTTATTGCGCTTACTGCTTTCACGGATCCATAGTCAAACTCAACACCCTGTGAAATACGATTTGGGCCTGAGCCAATTATAATAATTTTCTTTTTGTTTTCAATGCCGAGATCATTTCTTGTATCATATGAAGAATACATATACGGTGTGTTGGATACAAATTCAGCTGAGCATGTATCTATATTTTTATATACCGGGAATATGTTTTCCTCCATCCTTTTTTTAATAATCTCTATTTCCCCAATCCTTGAATAATATGATATTATTTCATCTGATATCCCAAGTTGCTTTAATTCAAGCATATTTTCAGGATATTCATCACTTTTAATTTCCTTTAATTTTTCAATAATATTATTCATTTTATATATAAAAAAGCTGTCATATCCTGATTTAAGGGATATGCTATCGATATCAGCACCCTGAAATAATAATTCAAAAATAGCATACAATCTCAAATCATTTGGCCTTTCAATAAGTTCCCCGGCTTTTTCCAATGATACGGATAATCTCAGTGTTTTCGAATATGTTATATCCAGGGACGAAACGCATTTCAATAGAGCTTCCTCAAAAGTTCTACCTATGCCCATTGCCTCCCCTATTGATTTCATTTCAATGCCAATATCTCTTTTAACAGAAAATTTATCAAATGGCCATCTCGGTATCTTTACCGTTATATAATCCATTGATGGTTCAAAGGCAGCATATGTATTGTTCGTTATTGGATTCTTGATTTCATTTAAATTATATCCTATTGCAATTTTTGTTGATATTCTTGCTATTGGGTATCCTGATGCTTTTGAGGCAAGGGCCGAAGACCTTGATGTTCTTGGATTTACTTCAACTACATAATATTCATTTCTTTTCTGGTCAAGGGCAAACTGTATATTGCATGACCCAACAACACCGATTTCACTGACTATATGTATTGCTGACGATCTCAATTTCTGGTAATCGTCATTGCTTAGGGTTAGTGAGGGCGTTACCACAATGCTTTCCCCTGTATGAATGCCCATAGGATCAAGATTTTCCATATTGCATATTGATATACAATTTCCATTGTTGTCGCGCATCATTTCATATTCGATTTCCTTTAACCCAAGCAATGACTCATCAAGTTCAATTGTATCTTCATGTATTGAAAAATAATCATTGCAGTAATTCAGCAACGATTCCTTGTCCCTTATTATTGTTCCTCCTGAACCGCCCAATGAGAATCCAGTTCTTAATATAAGTGGATATCTTTTTATATTTTCTATGCTCTCTCTGTAATTCCTCTTTAAAATATTGTAAGAATCTATAATGGGTTCATCTATTTTTTTCATTAATTCAAAAAATTTTTTTCTATCCTCTGCTATTTCTATTGATTTTACAGGAGTTCCAAGAATTTGCACACCGTATTCCGAAAGTATTCCCAGCCTGTCAAGAAGGATTGCCAAATTGAGCGCTACCTGTCCACCCATTGATGGCAATATTGAATCCACTCCTTCCTTCTTTATAATCTGAATAACAGTTTCGGGTTCAACAGGTTCGATATATATTTTATCGGCTATTTCCTTATCAGTCTGGATTGTTGCTGGGTTTGAATTCAAAAGTACAACTTTTATACCTTCCTCCCTTAAAGCAAGGCATGCCTGTGATCCAGAATAATCGAATTCCGCTGCCTGTCCTATAACTATTGGACCTGAACCTATAACAAGTGTACATTTAATTGGTTTATTCATGAATGCCACCCAAAGAATTTTTTAATTTTTCAAAAAACCATGATCCATCATAAGGCCCCGGATGGGCCTCCGGATGAAATTGAACAGAATAAACTTCGAGTTTCCCATGGGATACCATTTCAACTGTACCATCATTTATATCCCACAATGGTGCTATCAGGTCTGTATTTTTTAACGAATCTCCATCAACAGCATAGCCATGATTGTGCGAGGTTATGTATATTTTCTCCCCATCTGTAACAGCGTGGTTTACACCTCTATGTCCAAATTTCATTTTCTTTGTTTTTCCATTAAAGGCCAGTGTTATTAATTGGTTGCCAAGGCAAACGCCCATAACAGGTTTTTCCTGTGAAACCAATTTGATAAATTCAACTATGGGCTTCAGGTCTTTGTGATCCGGGTTGCCCGGGCCATTTGGTATAAATACCGCATCATAATGGAATTTTATATTGAAAAAATCATAATCATATGGAACTATATGCAGGGAGGCAAGATTTCCAAGATTTGTTATTAAGCTATTTTTTGCTCCAACATCTATGAATAGTATTTCCTTCCCTTTATCCGATTTATAATACTGGTAATTTTTTCTTGAAACTGTGGAAACAAGGTTTTTTTCCATGGTATCCTCAAAAATACCGGGCATTTTCGGTGAATTTGAAATAAAACATTTTAAAACACCTTTTTCTCTTATTTTTTCAACAAGCATTCTTGTATCAATGCCATCTATAGCTGGTACCTGTGAATTTATAAGAAATTCATTAAAATCCC
Organism: Thermoplasmata archaeon; assembly: GCA_021835025.1. Taxonomy (GTDB): domain Archaea; phylum Thermoplasmatota; class Thermoplasmata; order Thermoplasmatales; family Thermoplasmataceae; genus Acidiplasma. The sequence continues at coordinate 165,829 of JAKBQY010000057.1, forward strand.
TTCCCGATTTTCCACCATAAAAAATTTCATGGGCATCCTTTGTAACAAGACCCGATATTTGAACACGCCCCGATTCCATTTTTTCGTAAGCCACTGGATAATTTGCTATTTCTGGAAATGCAAAAATAAGTACCTGCCCTGCAAAAGAGGGATCGGTTACGGTTTCAATATATCCAGACATTGAAGTTGTGAAAACAATTTCGCCATGAGCTTCTCCAGTATAACCGTATCCTTTTCCCTTAAGTATTGTTCCATCTTCAAGTATCAAGTATTTATCCATTTAAATCTTAAAAAAGGTTATTTTAAAATTGCATATATTACTTTCCATATTTTTGATAGAATTAATATTAAAAATTTTAATTTATCTTCACAAAATATATTTTTTTAATATTTATTTTATTTTTGTATTATTATAACGTTATTATTATACCCTATAATGATATTAACTTTTTTTCCAATGGCCATCATAAGCAATAAAAAATTTAGATTGTACCTATTTTATATATTGGTGATTTTTGGATTTATATTGTGGCCCATATCATCTTCTGTTTTTTTATATAGTTATGTATTTAAACCCATTATTGAATCTATGATTGTGGAATTATTATACTTACCCTTAATTATTATATATTTATATTATATTTTTAATTATGGGAGAAAACATTTCCAATAATTGGATCTTATAAACAATTAATAAGATCATCTCAACTAATATTTATTTGTGTATTATACAAAAACTAAACATTACATTAATAAATGACTTATCTATAAGGTAGTATGAAAATAATAGCAGCACCAGGACCGGTATGCTACCCTATAGTGGCAGCACAGATGGTGAGAGATGATATTGATATAGAATTTGCCAAGGAAGGAAAGGCTGATATTGTTCTTGATTCCACGGTTTCCCTTGTCAAGAGGGGGTTGCCTATAGACCTTGTAACAATAAATAATCTTGCTGTGATAATGCCAAAACTTGGATATGAAATTGGGCTGACAAGAAAGGGAGGGGCATCCGATATACTTTTAAGGGCATATGTAAATGAGAACAACAAAAAAGTTAAACTGAACTACTATGATAGCATGGGCGATTTAATGGAAGCATTAAAGACAAATAAGGTTGACAGCGTAGTCACACCTGCTATGTCCCCGGGAGGGGAAAGCCTCGAGGAATACTTTGCCAAAACCAATGTGTACATACCAGGAAGCTGTGGCGCATCGGTATACAACAATGAAAAAGAATTCATTGAAGCTTACAATCAGGGGATAGAAATTATAAAGGAAAAACCCGAAGAGGCTGCAGATTTTATAGTGAAAAAACTTCCCATACAATTCCCGCATGAGTTTATTGTAAATACTATGAAAAATTCAAAATTGAATGTACACAAGCCAGAGAACCATGATAAATTTATCGAACTTGTAAAGAAATACCAATAATTTTATTTTTAGAAAATATTATATTTTATTTTGTATACTATATTTATGAAATTATCTTTTAACAATATTTTCGCTGAATTCAATGAAAAAGGAGCTTATCTGAAAGATTTATACATGAATAATATCCAGATTATAAGGGAGGAATCAGACAATATTAGCACTCATGGGGGATCTGCTGTGCTATTCCCATACGCCAACAGGGTTAAAAATGCAGAATATGAATATAATTCGATTAAATATAATCTGCCAAAAAATGATAAAAACAATAGCATTCATGGGTTGATAGGGGATGAAATATTTGAACATAGCTCAGGGAAATGTTATATTGAATTTTTTAAGAATTTTAGGAATTTTGCCTATCCCGGTGAGGCGTTTATAAAAATAAGATATGAAATTAAAAATAATGAATTCATAACAAAATTCAGTGTAAAATCAGTAAATACCGATATACCTGTAGAAATAGGCTTTCATTCATATTTCAATATATATGGTACTCCCGAAATAAAGGTTGAAAATAAAGCATATAAACTTGAATATATGGATAATTTTTTCCCTGATGGAAATTCATCACTCATTGATCTTAATTCCCTGAATCTTTTAAAAACAAAACTTGACAATACCTTTTATGTAAAGGACAATATTTTATTGAATGATGATAAACATTCTATAATAATAAAAAGATTCAATATGGATTTTATCGTTATTTATAATGGAGAATATGCAGGCAATGATTCAATAGCAATTGAACCCATGACAGGTGCCCCTGATGCATTTAATAATAATATTGGCTTAATAAATCTAAAAAAGAATGAAATTTTTGAGTGTGGTTATAGCATTGAACTTATCTAAAAATGTGCACAAAATCCCGTCTCCCACTCATTCTACCATACACTGATACAGTTTTTATTTATTTTTTCCATATTTTATTGCCTCTGATTCTTAAGGAGGTATTTCTAAATCTTTTATTAATTTTGATTTATATTATCCGTTAATAATAAAGAGACATTATTATAGAAAACTTGCACTGATAATGCATAAATTTATATTAAAACTTGCATGAATAATATATGGATTTAAAAATACTTATTAAAGACCAAATGTAAGAACTAAAAGTAAAATATCAAGACAAAAAGTAGTTAAAAGGGAAATTTTATCCAATGTATATAATTATAAAAATAACAATTTAATTAAGGTTACAACTGGAATAAGAAGATGAGGAAAATCTATACTCACATATTTAATGTTAAATAAAGATTTTGCATATATGAATTTTTGACAATTTATATCATAAAATTCGTGAGATATATGGAAATATAAATACTATTTTTTTGATGAAATTCAAAATATAAACATATGGGAACTTCGCAACCATCACAAAGAAGGTTAAAGTTGTCGTGGAAACATGCAAGGAACGGATTCCTACAGGTCAAGTTAACAGAAAACGTCATATGTTATTTTATATATTGTTGCAACAATTGGGTTGATACATTAAGTCATGTAAGAAATAATCTTTACAAAAACCTACTTATCTATAGCATTTATATATGGTGTATTAATTAATTATTATGGAAAAAAATTCGGAAAGTAAAACATTAAAGAAAAACGCAGCCGGTTTTTATCCTTTGTTGGGGCAGTCAATAGCAATGATATCACCATTGGGAGCTGTGGCAGCTACAATGACCGGCGCCGCTGAATTCGCCGTTGGGTCTCTACCATTGGCATACATTATCTCGATTTTTGGTGTTTTAATATGGATAAATACCCCCTATCAATTTTCCAAAAAAATAAATGGAACCGGTGGATTCTATACATTCAATTCAATCGGTGCAAATCCAAAATTTGGACTTATAATAGGATATATGATGTGGTTCTCCTACTTCATGGTAATTACAAATGCAATTCTATTCACATCAGGTGTGTTCATACCAGGAACAATATTATATTTCTTCAAGTTTAATATTGGAACGTATACATGGATACCAATTATGACTGCATTCCTTATTTTGATTACTGTTATAGCCTACCTTGGAATAAAGCCATCACTTGCATATAGCTTCACCGCCTCGGCGATAGAAATAATTCTTCTGGTGGTTACCTCAGTAGTTATTATAGTTGCCCTAGGAGCAAAAAATACATATGTGCCATTCACACCTGGCCCCGCACATGGATTCGCCGCCGTGGCCGTTGGAATGGTTCTAGCAATATTTTCAATGTCCGGGTCATCCGCTGTTGTAACCCTTGGCGAAGAGGCAAAACAACCCAGAAAAAATATCAAAAAAGCGTTATTAATAAGTTTCATAATAACCGGTGTTGTATTTGTGTTAACGGCATATGCCCTGACTGTGGGTTGGGGAGTATCAAAGATGGGGACGTTTTTCCAAAGCAGTGTCCCTGGATTAATTGTTGCCGATAAATATGTGGGCCTCCCATTCACAATATTGTTGTTTGCATTCATTATAAATAGCTTGTTCGCTGGGTCCTTGGCACCGTTGAATACAAGTTCAAGAATGGTATTCTCAATGAGCAGGGATGGACTTGGACCCAAAATATTTTCAAGGGTGCATCCAGTACATAAAACTCCGTATATGGCAATAGTAATTATTGCTGCGGTTTCATATTTTGTTTCCCTCGCTGCCGGCCTCTTGATTGGGCCGCTGGATGGTTTCCTTTACCTTGTAACCGCTTCATCTGCTGCTCTTTTTATCGGCCATATTTTGAGCAACTTTGGCCTTGCCGTTACATTCAAAAAACTGAAAGAATTAAAGATAATATTGCATGTTATAATTCCCTCAATAGCAACAATTATACTTGCTGTGGCCATGTATTATAGTTTTGTCCCACCAGCATATCCTGTTGATTACGCAATAATAACTGCAGGTATATTTATAATAGCAACAATAATAGCTATATATTTATATGGAAGAAAACATGCAGATACCATTAGCAAGGCCGGAACCTCTGACATGAGCGTGCAGGAAGAAATTTACGGAGGAAAATAATTTTATATTTTTAAAATATTTCAAGAACAATAATATTTCAAATAAACGTTAAATTGCCTATAAATAATTTATTTAAATTTGAGACCCATTTTTTTCCTTATTATTTCCTTAAAATATTCGTTGTCTGTATAATCGTCCACATAGCCGGTAAAACCATTTATTATAAGGGATCTGGAATCCGATTCATTTATGCCTCTTGACCTCATATAAAAAATCTGGTCAGGGTCAATGCTGGATATTGAGGATGAATGCTTTGATTTTGTATCATTGTTCTTTATCAACAATGCCGGTTTGGAATTGCCCTTTCCGTTTTCAGACATCAACAGTATTGCGGAGCCATAGAATCCTGCGGACTTTATTCCTTCAGGCTCGATATCTATATTTCCCCTGTGCATAGTTGAACTGTGGCCGAAAACAACCCCCTTGATATTTATTTCACAGTTTGAATGTTTTCCATACTGGAGACTCGAATCCCATATATCAGCTTCTTGCATTTCCTGCGATATATTAACACCATATGATCTCATTGTTGAATAATCATGCATTTCACTTTCATGGTTATATAATAATTTTCCTGCACCGGTATTGATATCTATTATTTTTATTTCCGAATTATCCATTAAAACAGGCCTTAAATATGTTATGTTTACAATGCCTGAACCCTCATCCTGCATATAATTATAATTAACCTTTGAGTTTTCCTCACAGAAAATATAAATGTTTCTTCCATGAACACCATTGCCATCATTCTTTTTTTCGTAGAGATCTGTAATTTCGACATTTGAATTTTTACCCGCAATTATCACATTTTTAAATGTAAAAGAGGAATTTGAATCCTGCAAGGACTTAATTCTTATTTCGGCTTTTGTGTTATCCGGTATATGGATGAAATAACCATTTTCATAGGAAAAATTTATCAGGTTTTCCTTGTTGTATTTTCCATACAGGGTGTCAACATATCTGTCAAAAAGATCCTTTTTTTCAATAAATGCAGATTTCATGTTGTTGATATACACACCCTTAACCTTATTGTTTATTTTAAACTCCGAATCTGTCACAAGCAAATCGGAATCATCATGCATTTCCTCTGTTTTTTCTATTCGCAGTGCAAGCTCGCCCTTTGCCATTCTCTCAAGCTCATCCTCTGTAATATGAACGTATTCTTTCCTATCGGGGCTTTCCTTATAAGGCGGGTCTGGATATTTAAGATAGTAAATATACGCCTGCTTTCTGTACTCAATATCAAACCTGTTGAATCTATTATTTAAAGTTTCCAAATAATCCTGTATCAAATATAACCACCTTAAAAAATTATAAATTTATCCCACAGCCCCCATCTTTGACATTTCAAGTTTTACAAGGCGGTTCATTTCCACTGCAAACTCCATTGGAATTTCCTTCATTATGTCATCCATGAATCCAAGAACTATCATTGATGATGCCTCATCCTCACTCAGCCCCCTTGACCTCATATATGTAAGCTCATCTGTTCCAATTTTTCCCACAGTTGCCTCATGCGAGAATTCTGCTGTTGGTTCATATATTTCATCGAATGGGTATGTATAATTCTTTGAATCGTTGTTAATCAACAATGCATCACACTGAACATGGCTTTTTGCCCTGCTTGCCCCCTCGTTCATTCTTACGAGGCCACGATATGCTGTTAACCCATCATCAAGGCTTATTGATTTTGACACTATTCTTGAGGTTGTATCCGGTGCCAAATGTATTGCTTTTCCGCCAGCATCCTTGAATGTTCCCTTGGTTGCCAACGTTATCTGAAGATTTGATGTTGAAGCGCCTTTTCCCCTTAAATAGGATGAGGGGTATATCATTGTCACCTTTGATCCAAGTTCCCCGGTGACCCAGTCCATATGCGCACCTTCATCAACCCATGCCCTCTTAACAGGCAAATTATATACACTGTCAGACCAGTTCTGGACACTTGTATATTTCACATTTGAGTTTTTCCTTGCATAAATTTCAACTATTGCTGTGTGCAGTGAGCTTGTGTTATATCTCGGTGCTGTGCAGCCTTCAATGTAATGGACTGACGCCCCCTCATCGGCAATAACTATTGTATGCTCAAACTGCCCACTTTGCTCACCATTCATTCTGAAATATGTCTGCAGGGGCAAATCTATATGAACATTTTTTGGCACGTATAAAAATGATCCACCGGACCATACTGCACCATTTAAAGCTGCAAATTTGTTATCGCTTGGCGGTATTGCCTTGCAGTAATATTCCTTAACAAGGTCGGGATATTTCTGAACTGCGGTATCAAGGTCTGTGAATATTACTCCCTTGCTTTCCCATTCTTTTCTTAAGCTTCCATATACACCCTCTGAATCATACTGTGCAACTGATCCTGCAAGATATTTCTGCTCCATTGCCGGTATTCCCAGTTTTGTAAATGTATCCTTTATTTTTGGATCAACATCATCCCATGATTTAGCCTTGTTTTCTCCAGGTCTTGTATAATATGTTAAGTTGTCAAAGTTTATTCCCGATAAATCAGGACCCCATGTAGGCATTGGTTTTGATAAAAAAATATCAAGAGCTTTCAATCGGGATTCCCTCATCCAGCCAGGTTCCTTTTTTATATCCGATATTTCTTCAACTGTTTTTCTGTTCAAACCTTTCCCAGTTGAATATATCGGCTCTATGGTATCATAAAATTCAAAATCGGATTTTTTGCTATTTTTTAAAGATTCCGTAAGTCTTTCTATTTCTTCATCCTTATCATAATATTCCATTTAAATCACTCCTTAATCCATTCGTACCCTTCCTCTTCAATTTTATCGGATACTTCCTTATTTCCATTCATTACAATTTTTCCATCCTTTAAAACATGGACAAATTCTGGTATTATATCCTTCAATATTCTCTGATAATGCGTGATGACCAGGAAACCAATATTCTGGTCGTGTAATTTCTTTATTTCTGCTGACACAAGTTTAAGTGCATCCACATCCAGCCCCGAATCTATTTCATCGAGTATGGCAATTTTTGGCTTTAAAACAATCATCTGGAGAACCTCAAATCTCTTTCTTTCTCCACCGGAAAAACCATCATTGATAGCTCTTGAGATAAATGATTCATTCATTTCAAGATCATTCATCGCAGTTTTTACCATGTTGAAAAAATCCCTCAGTGACATTTTCTCATTGGGATACAGGTCGTTGTAAGCGGTTCTCAGAAATGTTGATATCTTTACGCCCGGTATGGCTATTGGGCTTTGAAATGCCAGAAATAGCCCTGCTTTTGCCCTTTCTTCCGGATATGCATTTGTAAGGTCCCTGCCATTTATCAAAATTTTACCGCCTGTAATTTTATAGTTTGGATGTCCCACAAGGGTTTGGCCCAAAGTTGATTTTCCTGCACCATTTGGTCCCATTAAAGCATGTATTTCTCCGGATTTTATGGTTAAGTCGACTCCCTTCAATATCTCCTTACCTTCTACTGAAACTTTAAGATTTTTAATTTCAAGGACTGTGTTTGTCATTATTTGTATATTAATAATTCATATTTAAACATTTTATTATGTTTATAGTAACTAAACTATATATAGTTATTATTAATATAATATCATGAATACCATTATAGATGATTATTTAGGCGAAAATAAGGGAATTATACTCAATTCACTCCTATATGAAGATAAAACACTGGAAGAATTATCTGAAATAATAAGGATCAACAAAAATGCTGTAAAGGAACACATAACATTTCTTGAAAACAAGAACCTTGTGGCATCCTATTTTGTCAGGGTAAAAACTGGAAGGCCAAAAAAATATTATAAACTTACAAGCAAAGGCATGGAACTGTTTCCAAAACAATATATAAATTTCACCTCATTACTATTGAATGAAATTGAGGAGGATCTTGGCAGAGAAAAAACCAATGAAATTTTGATGAAAATAGCAAATAAAATGGCGAGCTCCACGGAACCTGATGAGAACAATTTTCTATCCATGAACAGGAATCAAAAGATTGAAAAATTGAAGGAATATGTCAATGTATTGAACAATCTTGGATATTATGCCAAGTTGGAAGTTGATGGTGATACAATAAAAATCATCAGGCATAACTGCATATTTTATGAACTTGCAAAAAGTAACAAGGGCCTTGTATGCGGAACGCTGGAAAAATCCATAATAAATGATAAATTCAATGATAAATTTTCACTCCTTGAAAATTTCCCCGATGGAAACAATAGATGCGTTGTTGAAATTAAATTATAATTTTTTATGGTAAGAAATTTTTAAACTTTGTTGTATATACCATAATATTAATATTTTACTTCATGATAAGTTTTAATGGAACAGAAAAATATTGAGGTAAGGGAGTTAGCCAGCCAGTATAACATAAATTTAAAAAATACCGGCATTCCTGAAGATTCCATAACTCTTGACTATTTAAAAAATTATATAAATGAAAATTTCTTCCCCCACGTGCTTGAGAAAAAACCAATTAATGGAATCAGAAAGATGATATCCGATCACCTTGTCTCCGGACTTAAGGAAGCTGCCTTGATTTCTTTATATGAAGACATAAACTGTGATAATTTGATAAAGGCAAAAGAAGAAAATAATAGTATACCATATAATGTATTCATGATGAAAATCATAGCCTCTGCTATAAATGAATTTTCATATATGAATTCCTCAATAAAAAATAATGAAATAATTACATATAAAGAAATAAATATCGGGTTGGCTGTGGACTCAAACATAGGGCTTATTGTTCCTGTAATTAGAAATGTTAATTTAAAGAGCATTAATGACCTTGCTAATGAATACGGTGAATTGATTAAAAGGGCAAAAAAAGGAATTATAAAGGAAATAGATATTTCAGGAGGAACATTCACAGTTAGCAACCTTGGTTCAACTGGCATATCATACTTTATGTCAATTCCAAACTGGCCACAAACAAGCATATTAAGCACGGGAAAAATTGAGCAGAGGCCACTTGTTATTAATGGAAAAATAGAGATACACAATATGATGACTGCATCGGTAACAGTTGACCACAGAGCAATTGATGGAGCACCGGCCGCTAGATTTTTATCCGGCTTAAAGGAAAAATTCGAAAATTTTAACGGCATTGAATAAATCACATAAAAATGGTGGAAAGAAAATACATTGATACTGATTACGGAAAAATTTCATACCTGTACAGGGAGGGAAAATATCCGATAATAATGCTTCATGGGCTTGGCGGTTTGTCAAATAACTGGATAAAATTATTCAGCAGGATTAGTGATGACTTTATGCTTTTGGCACCAGATATGCTTGGCCATGGAAAATCGCCCAAACCAGGCATAGATTATACCATTGATCTGCAGTCCGACATGGTTCATAATTTTATACAGAAATTAAATATTTTAGATCCAGTGATTATTGGTAATTCGTATGGTGGATGGGTTGCCATAAATTATTCACTGAACCATGATGATATAAAATGCATGGTTCTGGTTGACAGCGCGGGCCTTATGGATGAAAATTACCATAATGGAAATATTGGAGATTTTCTAAAAAGGCTTGACAAACTTGAGCCTGGAAATGATCTCAATATAATGGAAAATATTTTAAACAATTATGATAAATATATTATAAAGGTAAACGACCTTAAAAAGATCAGGGTAAAAACATTGATAATCTGGGGAGATGATGATAAAAGGATTAAACCTGAAACAGCACATGCATTAAATAGAAACATTGAAGGGAGTAAATTATTTATGATAAAAGATGGTGGCCATGCCCCACAGATCAATAAACCCGATGAAATGGCAAAAATATTGAATGACAATTTAAAAAATTGCTAAAAATTATTCTATTGCATTTCTATTAACGGATCACCAGGAGATATCTCCTCATTCATTTTTGCAATAAATTTTATTATTTTCCCTGAGGATGGCGATGGAACCTCGACTGTTACCTTTGCTGCCATGATCTGGCATAGTGGGCCTCCTTCCTTTATTGTATTGCCTTCTTCAACATACCACTGGGTCAACACTGCTTTTCCAAGTTCATCAAAATTCCATATTGCCGGCATTTTAATTATCATTATTTCACCATTATCTTTGCCTCATCAAAAATTTTATTCGAATTTGGAAGGGTAAACTGTTCCATTGGTCGGCTATATGGGACCGGAACATCGGGGTATGCAATCCTTTTAGGTGGTGCTTTCAAATATTCAAAAGCTTTTTCAGAAACTATTGATATTGCCTCGGAAGTCATTCCATAACTCTGATAATCCTCATCCACAGCAAGAACCCTCCCAGTTTTTTTGGCTGAATCAATAAGTGTTTTTTCATCGATTGGCTTTACCGTTACAAGATCGATAATTTCTGCATTTATACCTTCTTTTTCAAGTCTTTCCGAAGCTTCCATTGCCATATGAACCGTTGACCCGGCGGTTATTATTGTCAGGTCATTTCCCTCCCTTATAATTTTTGCTTTTCCAATTGGAACTGTATATTCCTCTTCCGGAACCTCTGTTACAGTCGATTGAGGATATGGCATCCATGGAAGGCCAAGAAGGCCCTTATGGAACATATATATCACTGGATTGTTATCCTTTATTGCTGAAATCATGAGGCCTTTAGCATCATAACTGTTTGATGGCACAACAACCTTCAATCCCGGTATATGGGCAAAAATTGAAAATAGTGTTTGGGAATGCTGTGCCGCATCGCCATAACCCCCGCCTATTGCCGTTGTTATTACAATGGGCATTTTTACATTCCCTCCGGACATGTAATAATTCTTTGCTATATGGTTCATTACTGGATCAAAGGCTACACCAAGGAAATCGGTGAACATAAGCTCGACAATAGGCCTTTTCCCTGCCGCCGCAAGGCCTGAAGCTGATCCAATAAAGGCGGATTCACTTATAGGTGTATCCCTTACACGTTCAGATCCAAATTTATTATAAAGACCAGTGCTGGCTCCGAAAATGCCACCGTATATGCCAACATCTTCACCCATGTAAAGAATATTCTGGTCCTTTTCCATTTCAATTGATATGCCCTCGGATATTGCCATGTACATTGGAAGTTTTCTACCTTTTGTTTTTGGCTTAATTTCATAATTAACTGGAGAATAAACGTCTTCAAGGGCATCTTTTCCCGCCGGAATCTGACTATTTTCAGCATATGAAATTGCCTGATTTACCTCCTCCATCGATGAATTTTCTATTCTATCGAGTCCATCATTGTTTATAATATTATTTTCCAGCATGGCTTCCCTTAAAAGTTTAATGGGGTCTTTTTTCAACAAATCAGACACCTCATTTTTTGGCCTGTATACCTCTGGATCCCCTTCAAAATGTCCATAATATCTGTATGTATCAATGCTTATAAGTGTGGGGCCATCACCTGATCTGGCTCTCTCAACGGCCTCCTTTGCTGCATAATACATTTTTATCGGATCATTATCGGAAACATTAATCCCCGGCATATTGAATCCCAGTGCACGTTCGGAATCGTGCTTCAGAAGGGTTGAATCCTTCACATTAACAGAAATAGCCCAATCGTTGTTTTCTATGACAAAAATTACTGGCAATTTCCATAGGGAAGCAAGATTCATTGATTCCATAAACATTCCTTGATTCAATGACCCATCACCACCAAATGCAACGGCAACATTGTTCTTTTTGTCAAGCTTAAAGCTCAGGGCTGCACCAAGAGCTGGAGGGAATGATGAACCAACTATGCCCGCACATGCAAAATTAACTTCTGGATCAAACAGATGCATATGCCCTCCTTTCCCCTTGCTTAGGCCTGTTGTTCTTCCCATAATTTCTGCCGTCATTTTATTGAGGTTTACACCTTTTGAAATTGCAGTATGATGCGGTCTATGTGTACTGTAAACAAAATCCTCCTTTCTTAAAAGAACTGACATCCATGCTGCAGTTGGTTCCTGTCCCGCTGAAAGATGCATTTCTCCCGGTATGTTTCCCGCTGCTATACTGAATAGTGGCTTTTTATCATTTAAGTATAATTCTCTAATCTTTTCTTCATAATGCCTGCTCTTTACCATTGTAGAGTATATGGCAATAACATCATTTTTATCGATACCATCATTTAAAACTGACATAACATCACCATGATATTAACTACATTCATAATATAAACTTTCCTAAAAGGGTAAAAATAATTACATTTTTTTATAAAAATATACTGGTTTTTGATAAAAAATTTTAACACTCAGTATTAAATTACGTTGAAATATCTTCCAGTGTTTGCCCGGGGTTTATCTTTCTTAACATAATAGCACTCATCTGCCCAATTGATACAATTACTGCAAGAACCAGCCAAATAAAAAATGGAGAATGTATGAACAGCACCACCAATCCGGTATACATCAATGCCCCAGTAAAATTTGAAAAATTGAACCATCCAGTGAGAAATCCCATAACTGTACCTCTGACCCTTGTTGGAAAACTTTCAGCCCAGTATGTATATCCAACACCGGACCAAGTGCCATTGGTAACCTGGTAAATGAAGAAATAAAGTATTGATGCAACAAGAATATAATGCACATTGGTGATAAATAGGAATGCAAGTACAGGTGTTAAAATAGCACTGGCAATGAGCACATTTTTTCTTCCTATTTTTTCACCTAAAAAACCACCAAGTGGATAGAAGAAAAACCCAATACCCCCTGAGATAACAAGAAGTGTTGCTACATAAGTAGGTGCCCAGCCATAAAATTCAACAAGATAGGCAGAAATAAAAACATTTGGAAGCATCCACGAGGAGGCATAAAAGAACCAGGTTATCATTACCTTTATCAATTGAGTTCTAACATATCCTTTTGTTGCAAATATCTGTTTAAATGTTATTTTTTCTGATTGTCCAAGATCAGCTTTAAATTCCTCTATACCTTCTATCTGATTCTCAGGTACACCCTTTTTAAGCAAATTCTTTATCTTTTTTAGATTTTCATATCTCTCGGGATCCTTTATCCAGTATCTGCCTACAACCACGGCTATCAGTGGCATGGCTCCAACTGCGAATACCGTTTCCCATCCAAAATGTATTGTAAGCAGATAAATTCCCGAGGCCAGAAACACACCAAGTGGCCATCCACCCTGCACCCACGAATAAAGCCACCCCCTGGATTTAGGGCCAATAGATTCATTTACTATTGTAATGGATACACCGAGTTCAGACAACCCAAAGGATGCAGCTATAGCCCTGAATACTACAAGTTCCACAAAATTTGTTACAAGAGCGGTTAAACCAGTAAAAACAGCGGAAATAAGGAGAACAGTCATCCACATTATCTTTCTTCCCCTTGAATCCATCCAGTACCCAACAGCTATTGGAACAAATATTGCGAGCAGGCTTATTATTGTTCCAGTTTCACCAACCTGGACATCGGTTAAATGTAGTGCACTTGAAACTGCAGGAAATGCAACTGTCAGGAGATTATAATTGTAAGAGGCGAGTGCCCATCCTAAAAGAGCTATGGCAAAAAGGTATATTCCATATTTTTTCCCTCTTACACCCCATATTTCGGCTTCCTTATCTGTTTTTTCCTTATTTTCTCCACTGAATTTCACACTGTTTACCATAATCTCACCTGGTCTTTTCCTTTAATGCTATCGCTCTTACAGGAGAGCCATCAGAACCTTTTATAGTGTGTGACATAACATTGTATCCCTATGAATTTACGAACTTTCTTATCCAGTAATCGCAAAACGATTTACTCCTGGAGAAGTCAATAAAATTGGCTTTGACGGTTTCGATGAGCATATTC
>JAKBQY010000051.1 GCA_021835025.1 Thermoplasmata archaeon
AAAACATATAAACTACGATATGGACAATATATGTTCTCTTGCAAGATGCAATAAAAACGATATAGATAAGGTAATAGAATCCGATTCAAAAATAATACATTTATTTATAGCAACATCGGACATTCACATGAAGTATAAACTAAATAAAACCAGGGATCAAGTTTTTGAAAGTATAACAAATTCAATAGATTACGCAAGAAACCACGGACTTACAATAATATTTTCCCCTGAAGATGCCACAAGAACTGATATGGATTTTCTTAAATATATTATTTCATCCATCAAGGTTGAGACTGTCAATTTTCCAGATACTATAGGCATCATGAACCCAATGTCAATGTATTACTTTATTAATAAAATAAAAGAATTTACCAGTACCAATATTAGCATCCATTGCCATAATGATTTTGGCTTAGCAACAGCAAACACTCTTGCAGGCCTGATGGCCGGGGCAAATGAAGCTCAACTTACAATAAATGGAATAGGCGAAAGGGCTGGAAACGCTTCATTAGAAGAGGTTGTATCATCTATATACGGATTTTTAGACTCACACACTAACATGAGAATGGAAAAATTATATGAAATATCAAAGTATGTAACGGCAGCCAGTGGAATAATACCACAGAAGAATAAGGCAATAGTAGGGGAAAATGCCTTTTCTCATGAGGCTGGAATACATGTTCATGGGATAATAAACAACCCGAAAACATATGAAGCAATAAATCCTGAGGTTTTTGGCATTAACAGAAGAATAGTTATAGGAAAACATTCTGGGAAAGCAGCTATCAAATATATACTGGAAAATAAAGGAATCCACAAAACAGATGATGAGATAGATAATATATTAAAAATAATAAAAAATAGAGATAATAAAACAATAGACGATGAGTTTTTATTAGAGGTGATAAGAAATGAGTAAAACAGCAGCAGAAAAGATATTTTCAGAAAAGAGTGGAACAGACTCGAAAAGCGGAGACTATGTAGTGGCTAATGTGGATTATGTAATGGCAAATGATATAACAGCTCCAATAGCAATAGATGCCTTCAACGAGCTTGGAATGAAAGCAAAAAGTGATAAAATTATAATTATTCCAGACCATTTCATCCCTCCAAAGGACATAAACTCAGCAATACAATATAAAAAATCAAAGGATTTTGCTCTTGAAAATGGAACATGGTTTTATGATATGGGTAGCGGAGGTGTGTGCCACCAGGTGATGATGGAAAAGGGATTTGCAGCACCAGGGCGATTAATTGCCGGAGCAGATTCCCACACAAATACATACGGTGCCCTATCTGCAATTTCCACTGGAATGGGAAGCACTGAAGCAGGAGTGATATTTGCAACAGGCAAGATGTGGTTCAAAATTCCAGAGACAATTAAAATAAATTTAAGAGGAAAACCAAAAAAAGGTGTTGAGGGTAAGGATATTATTTTAAATATTTTATCAACAATTAAAAACGGTGGAGCTGCATATAAATGCATGGAATTTTCTGGAAACATAAATTATATAGACATAAACGAAAGAATGACCATGGCCAATATGACAACTGAGGCTGGAGCCAAATGCTCATTTTTTGATACTGATGATAAAACAATAGAATATCTCAATCAAAGAAATACAGGGGATTATAAAATAGTAAAATCAGATGAAAATGCTGATTTCTCCAGGATTATTGAAGTTGATATGGGTGATATAGAACCCTCTATAGCAATTCCAAATTCACCTGACAATGTAAGGATTGCAACGGCAGTACATGAGAAAATAGATCAGGCATATATAGGTTCATGCACAAATGGAAGGATAGAGGACATAAGAAAAGCTGCAGCCATATTAAAAAATAAAAAGGTAAATAAAAACGTCAGGTTAATGGTAGTGCCGGCAAGCCAAGATGTATATAACCAGGCACTAAAAGAGGGCTTAATAAATACCATAGTAGAATCTGGCGGCTATTTTTCAGGAACAACATGTGGGGCATGCCTTGGTGGGTACATGGGAGTATTGGGCCCAGGTGAAGTTTGCATATCATCAACAAACAGGAACTTTATAGGCAGGATGGGGGACAAGTCATCAAAGGTATATCTGGCCAACCCATCAATAGTTGCTGCATCAGCAGTACTGGGAAGAATAGGAACACCGGAGGAGTTATAAAATGATAAATAATATAAAAGGAAGGGCAATAGTATTAGGAGATAATGTGGATACAGACCAGATCATACCGGCAAAATATCTAAACACTTCAGATCCAGGCAAGCTTGCACCTCATTTTATGGAAAATGAATACCCTGATCTGGTTAGCAACATCAAAAAGGGTGATATTATAGTTGCGGGCAAGAATTTCGGGTCTGGATCAAGCAGGGAACATGCAGTTATCACCATTAAAGGCCTTGGAATTTCCTGCATAATAGCTGAAAGTTTTGCGAGAATATTCTTTAGAAATGCCATAAATACTGGAATTCCCCTTATTGAGGCAAAAATAAATGTTTCTGAATTTGATGAAATTTCAGTTGATTTTTCAAATAGTACAATAATGTATAATGGAAATGAAACCCATTTTAAGGAATATCCCGAATTCCTAAAAAATATTATAAACAGCAATGGATTAATAAACTATGTGAGGTCTGGGAAATGGTAGATATTGCTGTCATATCTGGGGATGGAATAGGGAAGGAGATAATCCCAAAGGTATGTGAAATGCTATCAACTATTGATTCATCCATTGATTTTACATACTATGACATCTCATCTGAAAGATATTTGAATAGGGGTATTACCATAACAGATGGAGAAATAGAGGATTTAAAAAGCTATAAGTCCGTACTTTTCGGGGCAATAGGCGATTTCAGTGTGAAACCAGGAGTTATGGAGCAGGGAGTTATACTCAAACTTAGAAAAGAACTAGACCTTTATATGAACATACGCCCAGCTATTTCTTTTAAAGCAATTACTGGAAATAACATAAACATGACAATCTTAAGGGAAAACAAGGAAGATTTTTATTCTGATATTTCCGGGAATTTCAACGAACATAAAACAATCAATAAAAATGATGGTTTCTACAATTTTACTGCGGATATTAACATAGAATCGGATGACCAGATATATTATACAATGGGGTTTCTTTCAAGAAAGAATTTAAAACGATTTTTCAGATCAGCTTATAAAATTGCAGGTTCTGAAAATATAACAGTTACCGACAAGGCAAATGCAGTTCCGATGTACTCCTTATGGAGAGAAATAGCCATGGAGGAAGCAGAACCTTTCAAGAGGGAGATTACCTTTGAATATGCAGATTCTCTTGCCTATAACATGGTAAGAAATCCCCAGAAATACAGTTATGTAATTGCTCCAAATTTATATGGTGACATACTCTCTGATATGGCGAGTTCCCTTACAGGGGGTCTTGGATATGCGCCCAGTGGAAATATAGGTGATAAAAGTTCAATGTTTGAGCCTGTCCATGGCAGTGCCCCAGACATAGCAGGAAAGAACATCGCTAACCCAGTTGCCTCTATACGCTCTTCAATAATGATGCTGAAGCATATAAACCAAACTGAAACAGCCAGCATCATTGAAAAATCATTGGAAAATGTAATAGGTGAGGGAATAATTCCAGTAGAATCAGGAGGCAATGCTGGAACACATGAATTTATAGAAAAAGTAAAAAATCAATGTTCATTATTGAAAAATGAAATTTAATAACAGATAATTTTACTCTTTGAATTTTTAAATCAAATTATTTATTTATAAAATCTCTTTATAAAATTATATCCATCCTGTATTTAAAGTAACAATAAGAATTTTTACTAATATGGTATTTTTATTCACATATGTGATAAAAAACTTAATATATTACTATAATATTATAACTTAAGTGGTGGAAAATGACTAAATTACTTGTTTTAGGTGGAAGGTTTGCCGGATTGACGGCAGCTTATACAGCAAAGAGATTGCTTGGGGATAAGATAGATGTAACATTAATAAATAACACTCCATACG
>JAKBQY010000041.1 GCA_021835025.1 Thermoplasmata archaeon
ATAAAAGTTATATTTTGCATAATTCCTAAATTGCACAAAAGGATAATCGCCTTGTGATAAACGTTATTTAATAATAAATTATAATGAATGATGGAAACCGTAAAAAGAATGGAGGTACCAATAGAAATCAGAGCCTTGAAAACGGCCAACGTGTATGACTTAAGTGACAATATTCTATTTGATACTGGGATGTCTGAGAATTCCTTCAATATCATAAAAAACAACATGAATGTTAAACAAATTGATAAAATTATTATCTCACATCTTCATATTGATCATATAGGCGGTGCCGCCAGCTTCAATAAAAACTACAATATACCTATATATATTTCTTCCGATGATTATGATTATATCAAGGGTTTTGTTTCCTCGGAAAGTAATTATTTTGATAGTTATTTGGCAATGATGGAAACAAACGGTGTTCCAGATAACATATTAAGTCAAATAATGAGTTCTCATCCTATGATTAAATTTTCTGACTATTACAAAAACCTTGAATTGAATAAAATCGATTTCAATATTGATAATTTCGAGATTGTAAACGTTCCCGGGCATTCTCCTGGCTCAATAGCCCTGTATTCAAAACAGGATAAATCCTTGCTTTCCGGAGACCATTTACTTGGAAAAATTACCCCAAATATAAGTGTGTATTCAAGCGACCATGATTATCTCGGGCTTTACCTTAACAGCCTGGAAAAAATAAAAAATTTAGATGTACATACGGTATTTCCTGGCCATGGAGAACCATTCAAAAACTACAGGGAAAGAATAAATGAAATTCAGGTACACCATAAAAAAAGAATTGAAAAAATATTGAATGTTCTCGATAGCTATAAAACTGTTTATCAAATAGCTTCGGAGATTGAATGGAGCAAATCCAGACACATGGAAACTATGAATCCAATGGAACAGAACTTTGCAATTATGGAAACCATGGCACATATTATCTATATGAAAAATCACAATATCATTATCGGAGATGAAATAAAAGGGTTAAAAAGATATATTACCAATTGATATAGCCATATTTATATGAAAATCTTACAGATATGCCACGGTAAAATTATTCCTGAAGATTCAAGTGCCTATTCCTTGAGATGCAATAAGTTATTCAACATTTCCGAAATAGTCTCTATTGGAGGACTGGTATTCAGGGATGAGATATACGGAAATAAAAAACAATATAGAAATTATTTATTGATGCTTTTTTCTATAATTAAAGGAAATAGAATTTTTGAGATTTACCTTTCCAATGGAAAATTTGTGAGAAAAAGGTATATACATGATATAATAAAAAAAGTTAAAAATTCCGATGTTATAGTTTTCGAAGGACCATGGCAATATCCTCTTTTTAAGGACTTTTTGGCCGACAAAATTGTCATATACGATGCACACAATGTTGAATACAATTTAAGGAAAAATAATAAGTATAATGACATGGTTAAAAAAATTGAATCAGAATTGTTGAATAATGCAGATATAATATTCTCCATAACATACAATGGAATAAAAGAATTTAATAGAATTTACAATATTGATGAAAACAAGGCATATTATGTTCCCTATATAAATAAAAAACAGTATGAATGGCACGGTATAGACAGCAACACAATTGTTTTCATAGGTTCAATGTATTATGAAAATTTAAGAGCGGTTGATTTCATTAAAAATATGGCAACAAAATTGCCCAATATAAATTTTTATATCATTGGAAATATCAGGAATTTTTTTAATAAAAAAATTCGGAATGTAATATTTACCGGATATATAAATGAGGATAAAAAAAATGAAATCATGGCTGGATCATTAATGGCAATAAATCCGGTATTCAATGGATCAGGAATGAGCTTCAAGATATTTGATTATATATCCCATGGCATACCAGTAATTTCCTCCGAAGCAGGAATATCTGGGTATGCAAATATGAATCCAGAAAACTATATGGTGGTATCATCCCCGGAAAAATTTGTTGAGAACATACAAATTCTTGCCGGTGATAAAAACAAGCTCCTTGAATATTCCAGAAAAAGTTCAGAATTCTACAAAAAAGTACTAGATACAAACGATTATAAAAATCCTGAAGAGATTATTATTAATTTTAAAAAGTAATATATATTCATAAAATATCAATGATTAAATGGATAACAAAAAAGATGATTTTAGCGAGTGGTATAATGAAATTATTGACCTAGCCAAACTTAGCGATAAAAGGTACAATATTAAAGGCATGAATGTGTGGCTACCCTATGGGTTAAAAATAATGCATCTGATAGATGATATCCTAAGGGAATATTCCGAGGAAAAAAACATTCAGGAAGTAAGTTTTCCGGTGCTTATTTCCAGAGAACAGCTAGAAGTTGAATTCGAACATGTAAAGGGCTTTGAAAATGAGATATACTGGGTAACACACGGTGGCAAGGATAAACTTGAGATAGACCTTGCTTTGAGGCCAACCAGTGAATCTGCAATGTATACCATGTTTCCACTTTGGATAAGATCTCATAGCGATTTACCATTCAAAATATTCCAGATAGTAAGTGTATACAGATATGAAACAAAACACACAAGATCATTCATCAGGGTAAGGGAAATACATTTTTATGAAGCCCATACAGCCCATATAGATTACGAAGATGCGGAAAATCAAATGGAAGAATATTTAGATATTTGGAAAAAGGTAGCTGATGATCTTTGCATGAGTTATTCCATGAATTTAAGACCTGAATGGGACAAATTCCCTGGTGCGAAATATTCCGTGGCATTTGACACACCCATGCCAGGGTTCAGGTGTCTACAGGTTGGGACAATACACGAATATGGTGATAACTTTGCCAGAAATTATGGCATAAAATATGAGGATGAAAATGGCAATATAAAATATGTGAATCAAACAACGTTTGGATTGAGTGAAAGATTGCTTGCTGCAATTATTGGGATACACGGAGATGACCAGGGATTAATTTTGCCATACAAGATAGCGCCAGTTCAGGTTATTATTGTACCCATTGCAGGAGAAAACTATGATAATATCCTTAATTATTCTAGAGATGTATTGAGTGAGTTAAAAAAATTTGGGGTAAGGGCCAGAATTGATGAACGTGATTACACACCAGGATACAAATTTAATGACTGGGAAATGAAAGGCGCCCCATTGAGATTTGAAATTGGAAACCGGGAGCTGAATGAGAGTACAGTGACAGTAGCATTCAGAACACAGAGGAAAAAAATAAAGATAAAAAAGGAGGAATTATCAAAAATTTATGATTACATGAATATGGTTAATGATGACATAAAAAATAAGTCCAGTAACTTCTTTGATGACAATCTGGTAATGGAAACATCGTATGAAGATCTTGGAACCGAGAAAATGGTTAAGGCTTACTGGTGTGGATCAAAAGAGTGTTCCGATAAGATTGAAAATAGATTTGAAAAGGCTGCGCTTGGAATGATTTACAATAACAGCGATACTGGCAAATGCATTGTGTGTGGAAAAGATGGGAGGCTTTCAGTGTTTTCGAGGACATATTAATGCATACAAAAATAATATTTTTTGATATGGATGGTGTCCTGACGGTTGAGAAGAGCTGTTGGCATTATGTACACAGCAAGCTTGGTGTCGATAATTCAATAAATTACCAGAAGTACGTTAAAAAAGAGATAACCTACGAAGAGTTTTTCAAACTTGACATAAATTTATGGATATCAATGTTTGGGGAAATGAGAAAAGAAACAGTGGTCAATATACTGAAACAAATAAGGATAAGGGATTGTGTATCCGATTTGATAAAGATACTCAGAAACGAACACATAAGGTCTATTATTATTTCAGGGGGTATTTCATGGCTTGCGGATTATATAAAGGAAAAATATAGTTTTGATGAGGCATATGCTAATGAAATATTAACAGATGGGCATGGATATATAATACCGGAGGGAAAAATAAAGGTAATACCGGATAAAAAAAATTTAATTATAAAAGATATAGTTAAAAAATACAATGTAAAAAAGGAAGAAACTATATCTGTGGGAGATTCAACCGGTGATTACTCCATGTATATGGAAACGGGAAAATTTTTTTCATTCAATACCGACGATGTGAATATAAAAAAGATATCATCTGGAAATATTGATAAAAATTTAATGGAAATAATCCGGTATATTGATTAAAGTAAACTCATTTCCTTCATTGTTTCCAGCGTCAGTATTGTGATTCCAGCTGCCCCCCTTATGAGATTATCACCTAATACAATGAATCTCAGATTGTGATCGTGGTAGTCAAATCTTCCCATATGAATCTCCATGCCGTTATTCAAATCTATCATATTCTGGGGGCGATTTTCCTCCTCGTGTAGTATTATAGGTTTCTCCGGTGCATTGTATAAATTTTTGAATCCTTTCAATGGATTAAATGCTTTAAGGTTATTTTTAAATTTTTCCAAGTCAATGTCTTCGTTTAATTCCACATTCATGATTCCCATATGGCCAACTTTTACTGGCACCCTTACTGATGTTACAAACATGTTCAAATTTCTATTTATTATTCTTTCATTATTAGCAAATCCAAACATTTTTGATATTTCTCTGGGTATTTTTTCTTCCTCTCCCGGTATATATGGTATAATATTATCATCTATGCCCATATATGGTAATCCAGTATATCCAGCACCACTTATTGCTTGAAGAGTGGTCAATGTGATTTTTTTATAGTCAAGCTTGAGTATCTCGTTTAATGGCATTGACATTATTGTTGATGTACAGTTTGGATTTTTTACGAATTTTATATCCCTATTTTTTAGAAGGTTAAGATGGTCATAATTGAGTTCCGGGTTTATCAAGGGAATATTTTCATCCATCCTGTAAGGAGATGCATTGGATATTACATTTATGCCATTTTTTATTAAATTTATCTCAGTTTCTTCAGCTGCCTCTGGAGGTAAAGCGGATAAAACATAGTCAACATTTTTATGATCCTCTGGGTCGGTTGATACAAGTTCCATATCCCGATATTTCTCAGGTATATCTCCATGTTCAACCCAGTTTACTGCATCTCTGTATTTAAAATGCTTTTTTGCTTTGGAAGCGGATAAATTTACTACATCAATATATGGATGGTTCTTCAGCAAAGTTAACATTTTCTGGCCAACCATTCCAGTTGAACCAAGCAATGATACCCTTATCCTATCCATGAAGGTGCCTCCTCAAAGCATCTTTTGTTTTTAACCATGTCTTCATCCATAAGTACGGACAATGATAAATCATCCTGATGGTATAGATGGTTTTTTCCTATGTTATTGATAATATTCTCTGATATAAATGAATCTGACATGCCGTGACCTATAAAAACAAGCATATTTTTTTCGGCAAACCCTGCAAGGGCTATGCACTTTACTGAATTTATTTTATTTCTGGTTATCAATGTTTTTTCGCCACTGTAAAGGCTTTCTACAGTTATTTTGATATCTGCATCAAGAACGGGTGTAAATGTTTTATAATTGAAATTTTTTACCCGAAAATAGGACATCTTCAATGCTTCGGTTATCGATATTTCAGTCAAAGTTTTGGAGTCCTTGAATATTTTTGGGTCCGATGTCATCACTCCTGGGACATCAGTTACCAACCTTACATCGGCATTAAAAAATCTGCCAAAAATCATTGCAGTATAATCACTGCCTCCTCTCCCAAGGGTTGTAACTTTATTGTCCAAGGTTATGCCAGTAAAACCCGGAACTATGGTTATATCATGGTTCAAGGCAAGTTCCTTAAAATTTGCCTCGGTTTCACGAAAAATGTAGGATGCATCACCAAAATTTGAATCCGTTACAATAAGGGGTTTTATAATATAATCAACATCAAATCCATTTTTCTTGAAAAAGGCATATAAAACAAGGGTTGCCATTTTTTCACCATATGACAATATCAAATCTCTTTTCTCTTCATTTATATGACCCAAGAGCAAATGGAACAAGTCCTCTCTATACTCAGAAAGTTTATCATATACGAATTCATCATAATAGTTTTTTAATATTTTTTCATGCATGTCAAAAATTGTGTCAATAATAATTGTGTTTTTTGTTGTAATTGCTTCAATTAGATTATTCGTCACATTCCGCAGCGCGGACGTGACAATAATGCATTTATTGCAGTCTTTTATTTTGTTTTTTATCAGGACAAGATCGCTCTCATCCTTCAATATTGACCCACCGACTTTTACGACGTGCATATTATTATCACTCTATGCTTAATTATTAACTTCTATTTAATGCTTAAGAAATGTGTTTATATACAAATTACTGAGGGTAATTTATTATTTAAAATGTTAATAAAATTGCTTTTTTTGTTGATCTCATATCAAATTTTTTACAAAATCTGAAAAATCCTGAACATCCTCATCGTATGATAAATTATTATAGCATAATGGGCAAATTGTAACAATTTTCCTTGATATATTCTTTAAATTTCTGTACCTTTCTCCTGACACATTCTCTGAAATTTCCGGGAAGAGGAGTTCATCTGGCCCACCACAGCACATTGTATTTTTCCCACTTTCTGGTGGTAGTTTGACATCTGCAACATTATTCAATATATCCATGCCCCTGTATGTGTTTCCATGGAGAACCATATGGCAGGGCTCCTGTACTGTTATTTTTTCTTTGGTTTTTCTAAAGTTCAGATTCAACAAATCAGTATAATAAACAATATCGAGGTCGAAATTCTCAATAACCTCAGGATATTTATTTTTTAAAATATCAAAGGTATGAGGGTCAACACATATGATTCTTTTTACATTTTTTGATTTTAAATTATCATACAATTCCCTTGCATATTCCGTAAATTCATTCCTGTATCCCAGATCATATAAAAAGGTTCCAGGATATGGCTCATCCTCCCTTAGATAATTGAATTTCACATCTGATTTCTTGAGCATTGATACAATGTTTTTCAGGCTTGATTCCATCTTTGACTTCAATTTTCTATCATAAAAATGCCTTGACAATTTAATAATATATGGCTTTTTTACTATAAGTCTTGCAAAGGCCATAAATATATTTTTATCCATGTATTTTCTCAATTTATTTATGTATCTTGTATATGGCATCAATTGGTACATATCTCCTGTTAAAATTATTGTTTCCGATGTATCGAACTCAATATCTTCAGCCCACCTTGAGCATTCTCCAGGTATTCCAAGGGGATTTTTGAATTTAATTACTACACTTTTTATCATTTCCGCCACAGGATTTTTTTCAGATGAATTCTCATCGGCTATCCCTTCTTTCATTAGTTCGCTTACAATTCCAGCATTTATTCCAGCAGGGCAAACCTGTACACATGCATAGCAGTCCAGGCATGAATAAAAAGAGTCACCAATTTTAAGTTGTTGGCTTTCATTATTTATCGCAAATTGTGCTAGAAGTATTCTTCCTCTCGCACCTATAATTGAATTGTAATCTGCTGCAGGCAATGTAGGGCAAACACTTTCACAGAAACCACATTTTATGCATTTATTAACTATTGACTCTATTTCAATCCTGTTTTTCATAGAAAATCTTTCCCCTGTTCATTATATTATATGGATCGAAAACATTTTTTATTTTTTTCATCAGTTCAAGCGTGTAAAGGGAATTTTTTTCCCTGTATTCTTCATAAAGCAGGGCGTTTTTTTCTGTTCCTATGCCATGCTCAGCTGATACGCAGCCTTTATGCTTTATGGCTATCTTTGCAATTTCCATCTGCAACTCATCTACCCTTTTTATCCCATTTTCCGTATTTTCAACGAATATGTTGGCATGTATGTTTCCATCACCTATATGCCCGAACAATGTAGCCTTTATTTTATGTTCATCAATTTTTTTCCCTATTTCCTTCAGTGTTTCAGGAAGCTCACTTGCGGGTACAATAAGGTCTCCGATAATAACTATCTGTTTATCATTTTCCCTCTGTTTCAATAATGATGAATATGCTCCCTTTCTTGCACTGTAAATCTTCTCCATTTTTACCCTATCAGTTATAACAATAATATCGTTGGAATATTTCTTTATAATTACCTGTGCCTGTGTAATTTTCTCCATTAGTGATTTTTTCGTTGAATCAATATCTATCATTAACATAAATTGCGTATATTCTGGTATATTTATATCCAATTTATCCCTTATAGAGTCAATGGTCGGGAGATCCATAAACTCTGCTATCAATGGTGTAATACCTGCATTTTTAACATCGCTTATTGCTCTTCCCACTTCTGAAATATCTCTGAAAAATGCCAAAATCCTTCCTGTTTCTTCGGGTAAAGGCTCAATTTTCAATATTGCTTCCGTCAGCACACCAAGGGTGCCTTCCGATCCAATTAACAATGCTGTTATGTCATATCCCGCGCTTCTTTTGAGTGTATATTCCCCTGTACTGATTATATTGCCATTTCCAGTTACAAATTCAGCTCCAAGAATCCATTCCTTCGTGGCTCCATACCTGACGGCCCGCAATCCACCAGCATTTGTGGATATGGAACCGCCTACAGTAGATGCTCTTGAGCTGGCTGGATCAGGCGGATAAAAAAAGTTGTATTTTTTCAAGTATTCATTCAATTTATCCAGTCTCACACCAGGCTGGCAAACCACATATCTACTTGATAGATTCAAATCGATTATTTTATCCATTTTCATTGTATTTATCAATATTCCGGGATATTGCAATACGCTTGAACCTGTAAGGGCGGTTCCTCCACTTCTAACTGTGACATTCACGCCGTTCTGTGAGCATATTTTCAATACAGAAGCTATCTGAAAGGAATTTTCAGGTATTATCACCAGTTCCGGGAGCAACCCCCCTATATATGAAGCATCATTTTCATATGGTATTTTTTCTTCTTTTGAGAATAGAACATTATTTTTGCCTGCTGCATCAACAATTTTTTTAATAACGTCGGAAGAATATGTTTCCATTGAATTTTATAGGCAAAACTCATTTATAATATTTGTTAATATTCTCTATCATTCATATTTATTTTCAATAATATTAACATCGATTTTTATTTTATTTCTTGTATATTCTGACAGTACTGATATTATTTTATCTTCCATCAGTTTAATGAATTTGTAATTAAAATTGATAATTTCCATAACCTGTGAAACAGTATTTGCATGGCTAATCCTGTCCTTTATATCTTCTCCCATATTGCATTCCCCTGCTATACCAGAAAGCATTTTAAAGTCAATTTTACTCTCTCCAGAATGAAGATCCATATTGCCTGCAGCAAGTTTTGACATTTTTCCAGGCATGCCAACAACAATTATATGTTCCACCCCGTAATCCATTGCCCGTTTAAGCGAAAATCCAATAAAATCACCAATTTCAATAAAATTTTCTTCCATGTAATTTCCATATATTTTCTTTGCCTCCGAATCACTTCTTCCACCTGTTGTGAATATGAATGTTTTTGTATTATTTTTAAGGGCAACCCTCATGGATAATACAATTGATGCCTTCCATGATGCGGATGAAAATGGTGTAACTATTCCAGTTGTTCCAAGTATGGATATGCCACCAATAATTCCCAGCTTTGGATTGCAGGTTTTTAAAGCCACATCTTCCCCGCCGGGAACTGAGATTGTTGCCCGTATCCCCTTTGTTATCCCATACTGTTGAAGAGTATCTGTTATTATCTTACGGAGCATCCTCATTGGAACTGGGTTAATTGCGGCATTTCCAGGCTTGACTGGCAATCCTTCCCTGGTAACTCTTCCAACACCTTGCCCACCATCAATTATTATTTTATTTTCTTGTATGAATGACACCCTTGAATAAATATACAGTCCAGTGGTTACATCAGGGTCATCACCCCCATCCTTCATAACAGATGATTCTGCATAGGATCCGGATAGTAGAGAATTTTTTATGTGAAACAATGCTTCCTGTTTATTTGGAAGAATTATTTTTACATTTTCCGGTATTTGGCCAGTAATTATGCCTTTCAATGAGGCAAGAGTTGCCGCTGTTGCACATGCACCCGTGGTATAGCCATATCTTAAATTTCCCGCAGGAATGTCATCAATGTACATTTACACCACGTATTATTGCATTTGCTATTGCTGCGGCCATGCCTGACCCTCCTTTATTACTGAGATTCGTAATAAAAGGAACTTTGACCTTCAGGAGGGACATCTTGCTTTCAACTGCGGAGACAAATCCGACAGGAACTGCTATGACCATTACTGGCTTGTAACCATGGTTTATAATCTCTTCTGTTAGAGAAATCAATGCTGTCGGAGCATCCCCTATCACAAATATTGCACCATGATTTTCCCTGCATGCCTTCTTCATTGATAGATATGACCTTGATACCTTTTTATTCCTTGCCCCAAGAATTATATCCGAATCATTTATATAGCATCCTATATTTTTATGGCCAGTAATCCCAGATTTTACCATATTTATGTCGGTAATAATTCTTGTTTTTTTATTGAAACCTGATATCCCTTCCATGTAATTGGGTGAAAAAACAATGCTTTTCCCAATATCAAAATCTCCTGTTGCATGCACTGCTCTTGCAATGATGCCTGATTTCATGGAATCGTCAAGATGGAGATTTTCCTTTATTAATTCTATGCTTTTATCATAAATATTTTCAGGGTTCAGGATATATACCACCCTCCTTCAATAATGCCATTACTTCATTATATTCATATGCTATATTTTTATTTTTATATTCCGGCCTTTTGATGATTAGCACCTTTATTCCAAGGTCAATTGCAGCCCTTATTTTATCTTCGGAAATAAGCCCACTATCCTTGGTTATAAGAATATCAATTTCAAGGTCCTTCATTAAATAATAATTCAAATTGTAAGAGAAAGGGCCTTCAATTGCAATTATATTTTTTTGCGGAATCCCTACACTATTCAATATTTTTATATTTTTCTCCATTGGGAGAACACGAAAATATATATTTTTATCCTGCATATATCTTAGAAATTCAATGTTTTTAATTCCAGTTGTTACAAAAACATTCATATCATCACTGGAAATATAATTTAAAATCTGTTTATATCCTTCTATGTAAAATATATTCCTGGATTTTATTGATAATTTCTTTCTTTCATACCTTATTGAAAAAATATTCTTTTTTGCGGATATCTTATATATAGTATTGTGTATGCTTTCGGCATATGGATGGGTTGCATCTATTATACATTTAACACCATAATCTTCGCATATTTTTTCTATTTCATCAACTGTCAATGGACCTTTAACCGATGGTATGCCAAGTTTATCAAGTTTGAATACACCTTCTTCAGTAACTGCAGATGCCATTAATTTATAATGATTATTTTTTAAATCCAGTGCAAGTTTTCTTGAATCGGATGTGCCATCAAATAAAAAAATCATAAATTAATATCACAATTGTATATTTATTACTAATGATATTTCAAGAGATTTCGATATATCAATATAAACTAATATTCATTAATTTAAATCATTTCTACATCCATTATTATGCAATAAAATATATACAATAATCGATTGTTATATGATGAATATTTTGGTTGTTGGCGTAAATGGGTTTGGCCAGATGCATCTATCGGCCATAAAGAATATGGATATAAGTATCGTCGAACGCAATGAGAATGTAATAAAACAAGTTGAGGATAAATATAATTTAAAAAAAGTTTACAGCGATTACAATCAGGCTTTGAAGGATGATTTTGATATTGTTGATCTTGTCGTTCCCCATCATCTCCACAGGGAAATGGCAATAAAGGCAATGAAATTAAAAAAGAACGTGATGGTAGAGAAACCAATAGCAACATCAGTAAAGGAGGGACTTGAAATGATACAGGTTTCCAGAGAGAATGGGGTTAAGTTTATGGTTCTTGACCAGTATTTTTTTGACCCTTCAGTTCAGGCATCGCTTAAATTCATAAATGATAAAAAAATAGGAAATGTTCGTTCTATTATAGTCAGGGACCAAAGATATTACAGTAAAACAGGATGGAGAACGGATGTAAAGTTAATGGGTGGTGGGTCATTGATTGATGGGGGAATACATTTTGTAAACACAATGCTTACATTTGGTGGTGATTATGATAAAATTTACTCCGATAATTTTCATGGTGGCTCTTCGCTAAATGGAGAGGATACAACATTTGCTCTATTTAAATTCAAAAATAGGTCTACCGGATTTCTGTTTTATAGCTGGGCATACATGAATTCACCTGAAATTCCTGCCTTTGAAATTATAGGGGATAAGGGTTCAATTTATGAAGATCCAAAAAGCAGAACATCATGGAACAGGGATGAAAAAATTAGAACAGTTTATGGAGATATTATCATGAATGGGCAAAAAATGAACATTGAAAAATATGATGTGTATGAAAGGGAAATAAATACATTCAGAGATTCTGTGATCAATGATACTGCTGTACCATTTGATCCGATGCTGGAACTCAGGGATCTTAAGGCCGTTATGGATATATACTCCTAAGTTCAAGGTATGAAATGTTCTAAGTATTATTTTTATCATTTTATGGTTAAAGGATTCAAAATTTGTTTTTACCATATAAAAAATTTAAAAAGTATATAAATAAGGAAAAAATAGAATAACTGTATAATTATATAATAGGCGATAGAAAAAAATAAACAACACAATGATATTAAATAAATATTGAAATCATTATAGTAATATAAGTGATATTTGAATTTCTATTTGTCATCGCATATATTTGGGATGATACCTATTGGTGTGATCCCCTCCCACAAATGAATTCGTGGGCTTCCTGCTTCAAGGGCTACTGGCGGAGTCTCCACAGGCTTGCATTCCCTCCGGCCGTGGGTACTCTGTTCTTCATGCTTAGCCATTCGACTTTATGGGCACAGGCATACATGGAGCTATATGTGATCCGACCTTCTTTCATTATGTCTACCAGTGGACGGGAATTATATTATCCTGTGATATAAAAGAGTTCAATTTTATTCTATTCATAAATGGTGAGGGATTTCCCGCTCACAGTGATAAAAATATAATTTGTTATTAATATTTTATTACTATGCCAGACATTCGAGGTTAGGATTTTGTGTTATTTTCTCTTCTGGATACCGTGAAATGCAATGCGACGAAATGTTTGTAGTCTAGTGAAACTTACATCATACATTATAAAGCTTTATATATAATATATACTTATTCTTTTATGGAACCATTTTTTTTTAAATCTTACGATAAAATAATTGGTATAGCGTGTGATACGAAAACAATGAAATCAGAAATGATAGAATTATATAAAATCAACCCAGAAGCAATAAATTACCATTTATCCCAGGGACATCTTGTAATGTGGCTCGAATATCTTGGGGATATGAAAACAGCTGACAAACTCAGAAATATAAACAATTATGATGATGCAATAAAATCACTGAAACAAAGAGGGGGTGCGAAAGCAAAACAAAAAAAATCCTGATAAAATGTTTTTAAAATAGTTAATAATATCTGTACATGAATATCAACGAAATTTTTCTGAGTATACAGGGTGAAGGGCCATATACCGGAGAAAAAATGCTTTTCATTAGAACTGAATACTGCAATTTAAGATGCTCGTGGTGTGATACAAAATACTCATTCAATGAGGGGAAAATTTTTACGATTCCGCAGATAATTGAAACGGTTAATGAATACCGGAATAAAAATGATTTTGACTGGATATGTATAACGGGTGGCGAACCGTTGTTGCAAAGAGATTTAAATGAACTTATCAGTATTTTAACGGATAATTATAAAATTCTGCTGGAAACATCGGGAAGCATAGATATTGGAAAATTTTTACCCATTTACAATAGCGTTTACAAGGACATAGATTTTAAATTGCCTTCATCCGGTATGTATAATAAATTCAATTACACAAATATAAATTATATTTCGGATCATGATTATATTAAATTCACGGTAGGAGATCAAATGGATTTTGATATATTTATAAAAGAGGCTGAAAAAATAAACCATTTAAATAACAGTATACAATTTATCATCCAGCCGGTATGGGGGAAGGACCCAAAATGGTTTGCTGATGCATTTATTAATGCAAAAATAAAAAACACAAAATTTATGCTTCAGGAACATAAGTATGTATTTGGAGATGTAAGAGGGAAATAAAATGAAACAGGAATATAAAGAAGATGTATTGAAGGAAAGTATCAAAAACTTGATTTATAATTTGCACGCACAGTATGGATGGTTCAATGATGAGGAATTGAAAAATACCCCTGGAAGAATGGAAAATTTTTACAAAGAATGGTATAACAATAAGGATTTTAATTTTACAAGATTTAAAATAAAGGGAAAGGAAAGCATGGTTATTTTGAAGAATATATCATTTTACTCAATGTGTTCCCACCATTTATTGCCCATTGATGGAACAATAAACATTGCATATTTACCCGAACCTTCTGGATATATAGCGGGGGTCAGTAAACTTGTAAGAGCGGTTAATAAAATTGCAAATAAACCCCAACTTCAGGAAAATTTAACATCTGAAATTGTTGAGTATTTATATGGTAACCTCAAACCTGTTTTCGTTATGGTAATTGTTAGGGGGAAACATATGTGCATGATGATGCGTGGAGTGAAACAGGAAAATGCAACAATGGTTACATCCGCTGTAAAATATTCAGAAAAGATTAAGAATGAGCTTGAATCATTAAAAAATGAAGCCTTGAAAATGATGGATGAGTAATATGTTTTCAATAGAAATAGTAGGGAGTGAAAAAAATCTTGCATGGAGTTCTGGACATTATGTACCTGACAATATAAAATGCAAAAGACTTCACGGGCACGATTATTCCATTGATGTAAATATATCAAATTTACTATTAAGGGAAAATGGTATGACCATGGATTTTACCATCATCAAGGAAATAATAAGACCTCTGATAGGGAAAATGGATCATAAATTTATTGTCCCTGAAAAGGATCTAAGAGATAATCCTAAAGACAATAATTTCTATGATGTATATGTTAATGGTGAATATAAAGCATCAATAAAAAAGGACGAAGTTTTTATTTTTCAATATGAAGTTGCTTCTGCCGAATACATAGCAAAATATTTTCATAAAAAAATTTCTGAAGAATTGGGGAGGGACAATAATGATTTTCATTTAAAGATAAAGGTGCACGAGGGTCCAGGAAACATTGCTATATACAGTGAATAATGCAAAATTATAATAGATATTTTTCCATAATTTCTATATTGAAATCTGAATAATTTTCTAGGGTTATCAGATCCAATCTTTTTAATTCCATCTGTGCAGAAACAATAGCACTTAAATATTCCCTTGCCCTGATTTCCGGTAAAATAATATTTATATAAAGCCTTTCTTCCTTTATCCATACAAACGTTAATATGCTTGAAAGTTTTAATTTGTCTGTCCTTTTAGAAATTGAAAATAAAACATCATTTTCTATATTTGTTGTATAGATACCATCATCCTTTGAAATAGTTGTAATGCCTTCATCATTGTGTAAATCATCATTGGAATAAATAACAATTTTAAATCTATATGTTCCTGGAGGGTTGGTGACTATCTGTCCTATTGAATTTGTATTGCGCAGTATAATGGCGACTCTGTCGTTTTTAAATGTTTCATATGGCATGTTTAAAATTATGTTTTTCATTTTTATATTGGAATAAAGGTTAAACATATTATTTATTGGTTTTATGTCTAATTTTTTAATAACGTTATATCCCATTATTTTTGTGGCAATGACATCAGTAAATATTTTTTGGACTGAATGGTGCATAAAACATTCTATTACGAAATAACCTTCTTTTATATATTCTCCTGCAACAATAAGGCCATCAACTTCTCTGAGACGGTTGATCAATTCGATTATATTTCTTTCATATATCCTTTCTGTAGCAATGAGATATCTCTCTCTTTCCTCAATATTAAACATTGGAAATAGTGGTCTATATTGGCCTATATCCATATCATGGGGTAGAAAAATATTCAAAAAGGTTTCGTCATTGGATTCGTGGATACGTGATGGTATCCTGTGATTAAGGTTCCTTACAACTTTTAAGAAACTTGCATATGACCCCATATATATTTCAGCAGAAATATCCAGTTTCTTATTTAATTCATTTATATTCACTATATAATATTTTAAACACCTATTAATATTTTTCTTTCATGATGTGGCAACAATCTCTTATTAAGCATTTTGTCAATAGGCTCAGTGTACTGTATATTCAAATGTGGATTTTCCTTATTGGCAAACATACAAATACAAATCATCGCATTACAAATCGGTTAAATCTCTTGACCTACTTGCAAGAATGTGTAACTATATCTAACAGTCTTTTACCGCCATAGTTTCATGCGGGATGGTTGTATTTAACCCTCAAAATTTTT
The DNA here is from genome assembly GCA_021835025.1 of Thermoplasmata archaeon. Taxonomy (GTDB): domain Archaea; phylum Thermoplasmatota; class Thermoplasmata; order Thermoplasmatales; family Thermoplasmataceae; genus Acidiplasma. The sequence goes on from JAKBQY010000041.1 coordinate 16,394, forward strand.
GAATGAATTCTCATCTATTGACGATTTTTTAGGAGTTTTATTCAGGAAGAATATTGGAAGAAGCAGAAAAAACTGGAAGAAAGCCCAGAATGCAGTTATATCATTATATATTGAATGTTTATATATCAGTATGATCAATGACAGAATAAGAAGGAACATAATTAAAAATTGAGGCCAAAATTTATGCCAGGGTACTTTGCCACCGGTTCTGGCTGTTGTAAATGGCTTCATCTTTTTTCTTAAAACACTTATAGTTACTGATATGCTCAATGGAAAGATCAAAAGGTTAGCAGCCATGTTGTAAAATACAAATTTCAATTGTGCACCCTTATCGATATGGGATAAAATAAAGGTAGTCATTAATAATATTGTATATGGCATCCATGCGAAGAAGTATAAAGTTGGATTTATTGTAAGGACCTTGATTCCAAATATGTCCATTACAGGTGCTAAAAGAAATATTAAATAAAACCAGCCAAATGTATACCATGTACTTGTAGCAAACCAGTCAAGCCTTTCCTTAAAAGTATATTTTTTATTGAAGATTATTTTTTTGAATATTTTTGGCATTAATGCCAAGGATCCTGACATCCATCTCCATTGTTGGTTTATATATCCTTCCATGGTTACAGGTGCCCTTCCAAAAACAAGCTTTTTATTATAATATAACCCCCTCCATCCATTGCCAATTAAATTTACAGATGTTGCTATATCTTCTACAATATTAGATTCATCAAAATAATTAACGGATTTCAAAGCCTTCAATCTATAAATTACATTGCTTCCACATGAAAATAATGTCCCGGTTACGCTTTTCCCCTCAGTAAGTATTTCATAAAATATAAACTGCTGCGCCTGTGCAATTTCCGCTAGAACACCGCTATCAGTATTTACGTATATTTGAGGTACCTGAACAAAGCCAACATCAGGATTTTTATCAAGCAATGATACTGTTTCCCTTATGAAATCCGGAGAAGGCATTTGATCAATATCTATAACAGAAACATAATCAACATCCAATGTTTTTAAAACATCGTTTAAAGCACCTGCTTTATAACCTCTTCTGTTTATTCTGTGAACATATTTCATTCCAAGCTTATTGCAAAGATCGATTATATATGATGAATCGCCTTTCGTTGAATCGTCAAGAACATAAACTTCTGCTATGTTGCCATTATTTGAATATATTGCAATAAGGTTATTTGTAACCATATCCGGTTCTTCATTGTATATTGGAACCAGAATTGCAACCTTGTCTCTTAAGAGCATATTATATGATGATTCAATTGTACTCTTATATTTGTATGAGCTCCTTCTGAATGATAAAAAATATGACATGCTCTGTATCCCAAAAAATACGGTTGCAAACCAGAACCATAGTGTGAAAGAATAATCAAATATTGTTCCATTCTTTAAAACTATTATGGAATACAATGAGGATGTTATACCTACAATTATGAAAATCATTGAAAGGATGGACATAATATTTATGCTTACATGCATCATTTTATTCATAAAATTACCTTATATTTTTAAAAATGTCATCATTATCCGCGGATGTATTTATAATAACATTTTTATCAGTCATAATTATTCCATTTGATGTTATTTTGAAATTTGAAGGAGAAGAATCAAAAACGGATCCGCGCATTTTTACTATTTTCAGGGTTCTAGAAAGTTTCTCATCCACCATTTCATAATCCAATTTTATAATTCCTGTTGTATAGTATTCCTCTATACCAAACATGCTCAGGTCTGAATTTCTCAAGCCTGAGGTTATTATAGTGGTAACATTTTTCATCGCCAAACTGTTTAAAAAAATATTTATGTAATCGTCGTCTGGTATTAAAAGAAGGGTTATTGGATCTATAACAACCCTTTTTATGTCCTTTTGTATTATAATCTTCTTTAATTCATTCACAATCTTCGTAATAAATTTCCTAAAATCCGTTTTACCATTTGATATATCAGATTTCATTACCCTTATCTGATCCGATATTTCCATAATTTCTATCATCTTATCTTCATAGAATTTGGCAAAACCAATATTCATCGTCCTGATATTACCAAGGAATAGGTCAGGAAAGGTATCGGTAAGTACCATTAATCCCTTTTCACCATATTTTGCACCAGTGGCAAGAAAGGTGCTGGAAAGTGTGGTTTTTCCAGACCCAGTTTTGCCGGACACAAGATAAACATATCCTGGTCTGAGGCCGCCTGATAATTTAGAATCAAGTTCAGCTATTCCAAAATGACTCTTTTTTGAATAGCCATTTTGATAATTTTTTAAATCAATTAGTTGAATTTTGAAGGCATGGCATATATTAACCTCATTTTCGTTCAATTCCTTATCTGAAATAAGTATTTTTTTGTCTATCTGTGCATCCATACACTGGGAATTGAATGTTATCAAATCATTAATGGATGATATTTCATGAGCTATTTTTATTGCTATTATATCTGTATCAGACGTGACAATATCGCTAAAATTGTACTCATTTCCAGATATACCACTTACCTTATAATTTTTGTGAAAATGTATGTTATGTATATCAAGAGAAAAGGTTTTTGAAACCACACGCAAGATGATATCAGCATCTATTTCATTTTCTGCCAAGATAAATGTAAATCAATTGAGTGTATATAATTATTTTCAATATATAAAAATCATTCATGGTAACATATAGAGCAGTATAAAAGATTTTGATACCTCGAATATGTTTTATTTTTTATTGTATGAACATTTTGAAAATATTATAGCAAGGGAAAGGTTATAAAACCCCATGGTTTTTATATAAATTTCCTAAAAAATTAAGGTGTATCTAGAAAAGATGGGGAATAATCAGAACATGTTTTTATTGTTACAATGTTTTTACCGTACTGTTCAATCGTCTCGGAAATTAATATTTTAATATACTCCATTATTCTATGTGATGCAATTACCATCGTTAAATAGACCAAATCGTCCTTAATAGAAAAATATGTGCCCTCCCTGAATATACCATGGTCATTTGCCTTTATCCTGACCTTTGAAAGAAGGTCATTTTTTATATGCGTTTCATAAATATTATTTTTATCCGAGATACATTTTAAATTCTCATTCTCCATAATCTTTTCATTTAAATATATTAATGCTTTGAAATAATCCTTGTTCAGATCCGAATCCACAATCTCACCAACAAAATTCATTTTTCCTAGTATTTTTTCTATATCTGACATATTATGCACGTATAATGGAATGTTATACTTAAAAACAGATAATGGCATTCTCTCGTTCTTATTTGACATTAATTCTTTTATCCCCTCACTTTGAGTAATCAGAATATCATGAATGAAATTTGGTATAACAAGATATTTATTAAGTGTTTCTGATATATTCAATCTATAATCACTGTTATATCTTAACCTTACAATGAATTGCCCTCTTTCAATCGTTGTTTCGTGCAAAATAGCTGATGGTATGTTGCGTATTTCATTCATCAAATTATATATATTATCATTTAAAATCATTCTTGTTATAATTAAATAATCATCTTTTTCAATCGCGTCAAAGTATTCAGGAATGATATTTTCAATGTTTTTGTGAAATTTTTTTGATATGAAAGCTCTGAAATAATGTTTATCAGGATTATCTTCAAAAAAAACGGACATACTAACATTGTGCGTTCTTGACCATTGGAATGTATCTATATGTTGGGTAATAACAATTCTTGCCTTCATATCAAGTCTTGTACTAACTTCGTTTATATTCATTAACGGTATAATGTTATATTTATATTTATAATTAACTATAAATATTTAAATGGATGCTTCTTTTATTTGCAATTCCTTTTTATAACTCTTATTTTTGAATAGAATGAGTTCAGATATGACACTGAGTGATATCTCCTCAGGCGAAATGGCATTTATTTCAATTCCAGCAGGGCACTTTATCCTTTTCAAGTCATTATCATTGTATGTCCCCTTAAGTAATTCTAGATCATGTTTGAATCTATTCACGCTTGCAACAAGTCCTATGTATTTTGATGGTTTTTTTAAAATTTCCTTAAGATATCCTATTTCCCTGTCGTTTTTTGTCAGCAACACTATATAGCTGTCAGTAAGATCCATTGTTCTAATTATTTCAATTACATTATCATTTTCGGTATTTATTTGAGTCAAATTTATATTTAGAAATTCAGATAATTTTTTCATGCCAATAAATATCTCGTCATTATCTGCTTCTACAAGTACAAGAATATTTACATTATTCAAGGTAGGTTCAATAAATATATCAATTGAGCCCCCGCATGCCGTATCCATATTGAAATCGTAATTCTTATTAAATTTGTCAAGCCCAATGGTGATCATTTCTGCCTTTTTTTCTTCAATGCACTTCATTGCTTCTTTCATTACAATATTGTCCATCTTCCTACTTCCAAACGTTCCGCCCATTATTTTATTTCCAGAGATAAG
>JAKBQY010000029.1 GCA_021835025.1 Thermoplasmata archaeon
AAGTTTTGCATGGAGTGCGGGGCGAAACTGGAATGAACAAAATGGAGATGAAATAGATGGAAGAAAAAATGGCAATAGAAAAAATAAGAAATGCGGTAGAGATAGCCACAAAGAAGATTATTTTGCTGAATGATCAAAATAACATAAATGAGGGTGTAAAAGATTTTTGGCAAAATGAACATCATCTCAATGCCATGATTTATCATGAAATGATATCTGGTGGTTATTTTTCTTTTAATGATATAATAATGGAATCGAACTATGTAGATACTGGAGAACGTGTGGATTTCGAGATTGATGATATTTTTAATAGTAATGATAATTTGGAAGTTTTCTTTATGGAGGTAAAACAGGTACAACCTGATTATGAAAATGAGGCTAAAGATATACCGGTGGTTATAGACTATGTTTTTTCTGATGTTGTAAAATTGCAAAAGCAGGTCAATACGGAGGGTAGATTTCCAATGGTACCAGTAATGATTATAGTAAATTTGACCAGATACCCAGTGAATTACCCAGATTATAAACCCATGAAGATGATAATAAATCATCTCAAAGAATTACTTTCAGATGGGAAATATTCGGATAATTTCACCTTTATCATATCAGATATAGCCAGGGCAATAGCAATTACTGCAGGAGAAATAAAGGAGTATAAAGAATGAAATTTTATTTATTTTATAACTGCGGGGGGAAGCTGGAATGAACAACCCAAATGAAATAAATAAAGAGATTTCACAAGAACTTTATCAGAAATACGACAATGAATATTCAGAAATTAGAAAATACGAAGCTTTCGATCCTTATATAATAAATAATTTTCTTGGCTATATAGGGGATATTGGTGGAATTGCCACATTAGCTGGTCTTGCTCAAAAGTTTATCCACTATTTAAAAACAAGAGAAAAAACAGAAAATATAAAAGATACTTTCACACACGGGAAGCCCCATAATGATGATGGTACAATAGGAATATCGCGATTAAGCCCTAAAAATATAATATTAATGGAGGGTAGAGGAGTAAATAAACCAATAATAGAAGCATGTAGCACAATGCCATTATTTAGCATTCAAAGAGGATACATTTTGATTGTTTCTAACATAAAAATACATTACAATTATGAACCTAAAAAATTAGTATATGAATCCAAAGCCCCCGCATTTGTTCCCGACGATAGTTGTGAAATTCAACGAACTGATTTCTGTGATGAAACTCCTGGATTATTTAGAGTGAAAAAAACCATACAAATAGGTGATCAAAACAAGAAATAAAATGGATGTGAAGTAAATGGAAGAAGATAATGAAATAAATGGAATAATTGAAGCATATAATAAGTTAGTAAAAAATATTGATATAGAGGCTAAAAATTCGGATACACGAGCTTATGGTGGAATTGTTAGAGAAGGAAAAGGAATGCTTGTTGAAAATATAGCTAAAACACTTGTAGAAATAGCTTGGGAAAAATTAGATAGGGGAAGTCATAAGCTGAAATTTTCAGACTCGAAAGATAAAACTACAATAAAAATTCCAATAAATAAAGACTATGTTAATAAATTAGAAGATTCTGAAATTAAAAAATATATTATGGATAACATAGAAAAGTATACTTACACCTATAAACCCGATGTACTTGTTTTCATTGATGAAAATCCTGTTTTAGAAATAGAGTGTAAAGCATATACAGAAAATGCGATGTTTAAAAGAATATTGGTTGATTCCAGTTTAATAAAAACTATTAACCCTAATATAAAATTTATATTATTACAGCTTGAAAGTCAGTTAGGAGGGGATTATAGTGAAATAAAAGAAAAATATGTAGGTAGTCCTTCTACAACAACGTTAATGTCTTATTTCAATGTAGAAATTGAAATAATAACTTTATTAAAAGGCGAAAGGAAAGTTGATAAACCAATACATAAAGAAGAATTTTTTAAGGAATTAACAGAAGAGAGTTTATATAAAGCAATAAATAAAATAAAAAAACAATTAGAGGAATTTATCTAATTTTGTAATTTCTCTTACCCTCTTTTCAGCAATGCTACAATATTCATTTGATATATCAATGCCTAAATAATGCCGATCATATTGCTTGGCCACTTTTGTTGTAGTCCCTGCTCCATTAAAAGGATCTAAAACAATATCGCCTTTAAAACTAAACAATTTTATTACTCTCATGGCCAATTCCTCTGGAAACATAGCCGGATGACCAAATTTATTCATATTCCTTTCGGGTGCTATATTCCATTTTGCATAAACCCATTTTTTGAATTCATCGCCTTTTATATCTGATTCCTTGTTTTCACTTTGCTTTTTAATATCTCCTTTAGAAAATACTTCTAAAAACTCCCAGGTATATTTTAAATAAGGGCTTGATGGACTATTCCAGCTTCCCCATGATGTATACTTGCAATTGTAATTACTTTTTTCCCATAATATCTCATTACGCCATATCATTTTATTCTGCATAAAATAATTAGATATTATGTGATGGGCCGGTATATAATCAGAAAATAAGGGCTGTATATCAACAACAATCCTCCCACCATACTTCAATACTCTTATGCATTCATTGAATAGCCCAAATAATTTATTAAAATAATCGTTCCAATTTATATCGTCTTCATTATTCTTATAATCCAATCCAAAATTATATGGTGGCGATGTGAAAATAAGATCTATAGTGTTATCTGGAATTTGTTTTAATATTTCTTCCGAATCGCCAGTAATTATTTTATCTAAAAATTCTTCCGGTAATTTATTATTTCTTTTTGAAAAACCTGAATCCTCAGCATAGTAATATAAATGCCTTTTTTGAATCTTTTCCTTTCTCTGTTTTACTTTTCTTTCTTTATTATAATTTATATATATTCTAGTTCCTGACTTTATACCGTAACTACCTATTGATTTGATTTTATCCAATAATTGAGAAAAAATATTATTTTCTGGATAATCATATTTTATTTCTAAAGATTTGATATAATTTTCAAATTCATTTAGGTCTAATTCCTTCAAATAAATTACAAATTTATTCTCTATTTGTTCTAAAACTATTTTATCTTTAAAATTCTGGTTAATTAATTTTATTATCTCTCCATCGTCGTTCAATTGATTAATATACTCTATGCTTAAAACTTTATATTCTAAAATAGTTTTTTCTTCCATTTTATCACTCCTTAATATCTAACTCACTCTTTAATTCTTTCTGTGTTAGCTCCTTTGCTAGTATTGGCATTTGAACTCCATGATAATAATTCTTTTCTCTGTTATCTATAATATTTAGTAATAGTATATTGTTAAAATCATGAATTATACTGAAATGTTTCCATTTCTCTTCTATCCTTTTCCAAGTGAATTTATTATGTTTATTAACATCCGATTGCATAATTATAATACCTATTGTAAATATATTATCTTGTTATATAAATTGTTGTTGTTTATTTGAGTAAACATTAGATATAATATAAAAATCCAATAGTTTATATTTAAAACGTTTATACCATTTATGGAAATGGTAGATCCTTTAGACATCAGGCACGGAAATAAAATCCTCTTATTCTTACTTGAAAGAGGTGAAATCAAGAAAACAGATTTACTGGAAATTATGAGCTCTTCAGACTCCCTTAGCAGAAGTTTACAGGATCTTATGAATGCCGGCCTTATTGAATCAGAAACTATAATACAAGGTCGTAAGGTTATTCTGACTGAATTAACTCCACTGGGAAAAAAGATTGCTGAACAACTGAAAAAGGCTGATGACATATTAGTAGATTATAATCAAAGCCAAAATCCTATAACGGATAACAAACAAGGAACAAAAAATAGAAAAATTGCATGTAATCTATGTGGCTATGAAAATCCAGAAAATGCAAAGTTTTGCATGGAGTGCGGGGC
>JAKBQY010000050.1 GCA_021835025.1 Thermoplasmata archaeon
TTCTCCCCCATACTTCCGAAAGCTGAACCAGGTAAAAGAGCCACATTCTTTTTTCTTAAAATATCCTCGCTCAATTTTTTTGATGGAATATTCACAGTGTACTCGGGAAAGACGTAGAAGGCACCTTGTACATCGTTAACTTTTAAAGAGCTAATTTCTTTAAGAAGTTTTATTGAGAGGTTACGTCTCTCCAAGAACATTTTTTTAAACTCGGAAACTTGGTTTTCACATTTTTCAAGCGCCACTATAGCAGCCTGTTCTACAAATGGGGGGAAACAGGTGACCGCATGCTCCATAAATTTCCCAAGTTTTTTTATAAAATTTTCCTTAGCAATAACATATCCTCCTCTCCATCCGGTCATTGAGTAACTCTTAGAAAGTGTGAAAATACTAATTACTGTTTCCGGTGTGTCTTCCAAGGAACCTATTGAAAAGTGTTCCTTTTCGTATACGAGATCTTCATAGGCTTCATCGCTGATGATTTTTATGTTTTTTTCGGAACATAAGGAATAAAGCTCATTTAACTCACCTTTGGAGTAAACATATCCAGTTGGATTAGATGGAGTATTTATGAAGATTCCCTTGGTTCTGTTTGTTATTTTTTGTTTAATCTCTTCTAAATTCAATGAATAATCGGGATTAAGGTAATATCTGACCGGGTTCAAGCCTGCCATCATCACAGGTTCAGTGTAAAAATAACCAGGATCCGGTACAAGTATTTCGGAACCAGTTTCTGAATTCAGAGCAAGGGCTATTGCGTAAATAGCCATTTTACCAGAAATGAATATAGTATTGTCTTTAGAGCACATAATCCTGTTTTTTTTGCTCACTTTATTTACAATCGCTTCCCTCAATTCTGGAAGCCCATAGGAAGATATATAATGGGTCATTCCAGATCTCATTGATTCCACTGCAGCTTCTACGATCTCTTTCGGCGTATCAAAAACTGGTTCTCCTATGTAAAGTGATATTACCTTATTTCCCGAAGATCTCTTTTCAAATACCAAATCTAATATCTCAAGGGAAGCTGATTCCATTAAATCATCCAAAACCATGCCTGGAAATGTTTGTTTCATATTTAAGAATACATATTGAAACGGATATGCAATAATAACGTTTGGTACCTAATTCAAACCGTTCCAAAATAGTTGGAACAATTTTATTTACTGTCAGGTTCTATTGCTACAACCCTAGCCATTGAACCACTTCCATGAAGTATTTTAATGGGTAGTGCAATTATTTTATACTCTACATCTAATGACAAGCTTCCTAGATTTGTCAAGTCTTCTATCACAGAACATCCATTCGTTAACAATAGTTTATGTGCCGGGAAATCACTTTTTACGAAGGGATCAATACCCAGTGTATCTATTCCCAAGAGTCTTATTCCTTTCTCAATAAAAAACTTGGCAGCCTCAGTACTTAAACCAGGGAATTCTTCTTGAAATTCCTTAGAAAAAGTTCTCTTTTCAGACCATCCTGTATTTATTAGTATTATTTTTTTATCATAGTTTTTTTTCCAAATTTTCCTTATTGCAGACACTGATATTTCTACGGTAGTTATTTCCGGTCTGATTACATAACCAGATCCTATTAGATTCTTTAATGGTATATCATCTACCGTCTCTCCTTTTTCTAAAAAGTGTGCTTGAGAATCAACATGGGTTCCACAATGAGTGGAAGAATTATAGCTTTCCATTCCATAACCTTGATTATCAGGAGATGCTATTTTTTTTATACTAAGAGGTATATTTCCTGGAAAGAGTGGCATATTATTATAGAGAGACACCGACAAATCATGAATTTTATTTTCCACACTCACCAATTTTGAAACAATACTTTAATTTTCCTAGTTTATAATAAGAAAAAATTTAAAAAAACAAAAACAATGTAGATAATTACACTAAAGACGGAAATCAGCTATATTTTAGAAATATTGCAAACTAATCTACATCTCCCATTTCTTCAAACCTCAAAGTTCTTATGGTAGATCTCTGTCTTATCATCATAACAACAACTATTAGGGCATAAATTACTAATATAATTGGAGCAAGCATTATAGGCATGGAAATCCCAACTAATGAATAACCTATAGCAAGAAGTATTATTATTGTCGCCACAGTTGGGAATACTATATGTGTAATGGCCTCAGAAATGCTAAATTTTCCTTTATGCTGAACAGATAATGATGAATTTACAAACACGTGAATCAATAATGTGCTTAAACTCCAAATTATTTCCAGAATAATCCATGAAAAGAAAATTCCTACCTCGAAACCATCTTTAAGCCAGAAAATTGCACCATCTATTATTACTATCATTGATACAAGTACTGTTAGAAACGTGATTGCTTTGCTGGGTGTTCCAAATTTTTTGTGTACACTCGAAAGATAAGTGGGTAAAAGTTTCTGTCTACTCATTGAGAAAATCATTCTCGAACCAGCGGTAAGCATGGCAACTAAGGGGGTGAAAATAACAGCATCATATAGTGCAATGACAAGACTTTCAGAGTAAGAAGCTAAAAATTTACCTGCGAGTATGGCACCTGGAAAACCAGATTGAGAAAAGGAACTCATTGAAGAAATCCCCCACGCGCTCACCATTGCGTAGGTCGCGAAAATATAAGTTAATCCCATTACTACAATTATTAGTAGAACTGCTCTACCAATTGATTTTCTGGGTGACTTTACCTCCTCTCCTAGAGGGACTATGCTGCCATATCCTGCGTATGCCCCGTAACTGCCAGTTATAAAGCCGAGAAATACGCCATGCCATCCATCTAAGGCTGTCGTTGGAAGAAAAGGCGTTAGTGTTCTGACTGGGGATTTTACCAATAACACAGAAGAAATTATGAACACAACGGCAAATTGTACAAGTCCAATGATGGTAAGTGAAAAAACTGAGAGCTTCAAACCTCTATAAACTACGATATAGGCTATAATCAAAGCCACGGCTATAAAAACTATACCTATGTAATCTGGAAGTGTCGACCCTGCTACTGCGTTTATCGAACTACTGAAGGTCCAAAAATAAATAAGTATTATAAATGCTGGCCCAACCAGTTCATATAATATAAAAAGGTATCCCGAGAAAACCCCAAGATGTTTTCCAAGACCTCTGTTTACGTATGCAGCGTATCCTCCAGCATGTGAAATCTTTTTTGATAATTGATATACACTATTCCCAGATAATAAGGACGCAACCATACCTATCACAAATGCAAGTGGTGTTGCTCCTAAAGCAAAAGCTGCAGCACCCGTCACTGATCCTATAAAAATAGCGATTGGTGCTTCCTGTCCCAAACCTTGAAAAAAAAGTCCAAAGGTTCCAACATTAGTTCTTTTGAGTTTGTTCTCTGAGGGGTTACTTGATATCACATATGTGTAACCAACGTGATATATTAAAATATTTGTTTACTTACCTTTTCACAGGTTCCCCAAAATATTGTGGAGTTTTGAATCGGTTAGTACAATCTTGATCCCTTTACATTTACCTCCACGATACTGAGTTGAGGAGATTGAGGATATTTTCATATTTCTGGAGCTTTATCATGATTCTTGTTGGTATTGTTGTGGACCTGCTGGTAGGTTCACTCTGAATATTTATCTCGTTTTCCATGAGATTACAATACTCCTAAATGAAATGGTATCAAAATCCAGGACCTTTTCGATACCATGTATAATACAGATTGAGATGATGAGATGAATTGAAAAAAATCAGTAAAATCAATTTATGATCGCTTTCAATCTTTCAAACTCTTCCGATGTTATTTCACCATTTGCAAGCCTTCTCTTCAGATCCTCCATGGGATCCGACTTTTCAGC
>JAKBQY010000048.1 GCA_021835025.1 Thermoplasmata archaeon
TAATGTTTGTTGGGTGGTTCTTCTTCTACATGCCAACATATGGTGTTATCACTGTTTTCCCAACACTTTTCATTGCACATGGTTTTACAGTTACGGAGACTTTCAGCTTCTTCCTAATATCTAGTCTCGGGAACCCTTTGGGCGGTTTGACTGGTCTCCTTCTCACCGACAAGGTGGAGAGGAAGTATCTAGGAGCTATTATAGGAGTATTCCTTGCCATATTTCTCATCCTCTGGGGAATATCTAAAACATCAACGGATTTTGTACTTGCAGGTTTTGCCACAATATTCATGTTAGGCTTCTGGTTTTCCATTATGTATACCTATACTGCAGAACTCTTCACTACGGAATCCCGTAGCACAGCATTCGGATTCACAGATGGCCTTGGGCACATAGGTGCAGCTATTATCCCCTTCATTCTCATACCAATAAGCATTTCAGCAGGAATTGCTGGAATATCAGGTTATACTACCACATTTGTGGTTCTTGCTATATTTGCCATCATTGCAGGTTTCTCCATTCTGGTATTTGGCCCAAAAACCAGGAACAAGAGGCTGGAGGAGCTAAGTAGAGCAGAATTCAGGGAGGAACCTATTCAAAGATGAAAATATGGAGCAAATATTGTGCCTTCTCTATTAATAGGCCATATTATTTGTAGATTTCACAGTTTTATAGGGCAATAAGTAGCTTAATCAGGGCAATGTGAACTGGCACCCCATATTATTTTTAGTTGCCCTTGACTGGCATGATGAGATCTATTACAGTGAACTTGGCACTGAGGGTATCATTGGTACGAAACACAGCAGAGGTACAAACTATACCTATGAATATGCTAGTGCATCCATCATTTCCATGAGGTTGAGTTTTGTTATTGTCGTTATTCCGGTGAAGGATAGATCAATACTTGGCGTGATCAGAACAATACTTGAGATAGTGAACGAAGCTGGAATAAGGATAAAGATTCTTTTCCATAGATGCTATAAATTACCTTATGTCCCACAATATCATGTTTATAATAATGAATACACCTAAAATGGAGAAGGTAATGTAAGCATGAAAAGATCATCGACATTCTCTATACCACGAATGCCAGATGAGCCAAAATAGATAATTACGATGAATGAATAAAGATAATAGAAAATACTTTCTATGATTGAAATAATATAATAATGATTTCGAATATAGGAACATTATAGATGGAAGTTATAGAAAATGAAATAATTATAAAAAAATGATTGTAAACGTTCTTTAAAATCGATAATTTATTAAACAAAAATCACTATCTACTACTAGAATGAATCTTATATTCCCATCACGAAAGGACAAAACCAAGCTAGAAGTTTTCAATGAAAATAAGGGAAATAAAAAAGTCATAAAAAATAGCACCATTTATGAATATGAAACGGAATTTGATGAAAGTTTTATCAGGGAATTCCTGGTGAAAAATAAAATTATGGAGGGTTATGAAGAATATATATCTAGAAAAATGGTTGATAAGTTAAAAAATAGAAATTCAAAAATAATGGGAATATTGAATGCCACACCCGATTCTTTTTATGAAGGTTCCAGAATACACAACATTTCAAATATTGATAGAATAATAAATGAAAAACCTGATATAATAGATATAGGGGGTGAAAGTACAAGGCCGGGAAGTGATCCAGTTCCAGTGGAGAAGGAAATAGCAAGATTGGAACCTATTATTGAATATGTAAAATCCTCCACAAATATACCCGTATCAGTAGATACAAGAAACCATGAAACATTAGAAAAAATATTAAAATACAACATAGATTATATCAATGATATTTCGGGTTTTGAAAATAAAAAAATGATCTCTTTGGCAGCTGATAATAATTTGAAATGTATTGTAATGCATATGCGTGGTGTTCCCAAAAATATGCAGCAGTTTACAAAGTATGATGATTTGTTTTATGAAATTAATGAATTTTTCTATAAAAAAACGGATGAAATGATAAAATTGGGGGTGAAACCAGAAAATATAACACTCGATCCGGGTGTAGGATTTGCCAAGGATTTTGATGGAAATATTAAAATAATAAGATCACCTTGGTCTTTTTTCATCGGTTTTGATACATTATTTGGCACATCGAGAAAGGGATTTCTTGGAACAATAACATCTTCAAGAATTGAGGAACGCCTTGGATCCACAATAGGAACATCAATATATTTAAATAAAAACGGTGTTGATATATTAAGGGTGCATGATCCTAAACAGAATAATGATGCAATAAAAGTGTTTAATTACCTAGTAAATTAGGCAATTAACAAAATTTTATCTACGTTTTTTACGTATAGTTTAAATATATTTCTGCCATTATTCTTTAATGATGAGAGTTCCGTACAAAGTGAATCTCCCTACGGGGGAAAGATACACGTTCATAAAAAACACATTGAGAAACAGAACTTTATATACCGTCTGTGAGGAAGCGCACTGCCCAAATGTAGGTGAATGCTGGGGAAATGGAACTGCAACATTCATGATTCTGGGCTCTAACTGTTCAAGGGGGTGCAGATTCTGTGCAGTAACGCATGGTAAAATGCTACCCCTGGATAAGGATGAACCACAAAAGGTACGTGATTCAATTAAACTGATGAAACTTGATTATGTGGTCATCACATCAGTTGATAGAGATGATTTGCCTGATAAGGGCGCTGAAGCTTTTGCAAACGTCATAACAGCTCTGTACGGTCTTAAAATTAAAATAGAGGTTTTAATCCCGGATTTCAGTGGAATTCCCAAATTTATTGACAGAATTATAGCTGCAAAACCGGATGTAATAGCACATAACATTGAAACTGTAAGAAGATTAACGCCGGATGTTAGGGATCCAAGAGCTACATATGACCAAAGCCTGAAGGTTCTAAGCTATATTAAAAAGAAAAGCAATATAATAACAAAATCTTCCATAATGATAGGCCTGGGGGAAACCGATGACGAGGTTCTTGAAACAATGAGGGATCTGAGGAATGTGGGTGTTAATATTCTAACTGTAGGCCAGTACCTCAGGCCTACAAAAAAACAACTTGAAGTGGTAGAATATTCTTCAATGGAAAGATTTAAATTTTTTGAAGAAAAGGGCTATGAATATGGATTCGATTATGTTGCTTCCGGTCCCCTTGTGAGAACGTCCTATAAAGCGGCCGAGGCATATGTAAAGGGTGAAATTGAAAAAGGTGTTAAGAATGATTGAAGAAACTGACATTAGCGATGAAAAATTATTGAACGCTTATAAAAATTTGATAATGGAAAGAGTTATGGATAAAAAAATGCTTAATGCAAGCAGGCAAGGATTTTTGCCTTTCTACATACCCTTAATGGGGCATGAGGCAATGCATATTGGCCTTGGATTGGCTTTGCGTAAACAGGATTTCATATATCCGTACTATAGGGATTTTGGTGTGCTATTACAGATGGGAATACCAATAGATACTATAATGTCCCAAGTATTTGCAACTGCAAACGATAATGCCCTTGGAAGGGCTATGCCTGACCATTTCTCATTAAAAAAATACAATATCGGTGCTGTGATAACAACTGTTGCCGGGCATTTAATGTCCGCTACAGGAATCGCCTATGCAAGGAAATACAGGGAAATAGATGGAGGCGTTCTTACAACATTTGGGGATGGTGCAACTTCAACTCCGGATTTCCATGTGGCAATGAATTTTGCTGGTGTCTACAATCTACCCCTTGTATTTTTCTGTGAAAACAACGGTTTTGCAATATCTGTTCCAACATATCCCAATGAATCGGGACAGACAGATGCATATGAGGAAACAAAAGGAATGATATACAAGAAAGCAGAGGCATATGGATTCAGTGGTATAAGAGTTGACGGCACAAATTTCATAGAAGTTTACAAAAATACCAGGAAAGCACTTGAGAATTCAAATAATACCCCTATACTTATTGAGGCGATGAGTTACAGAATGGGGCCACATTCAACAGCTGATGACCCGAATAAATATAGAAAAAACGATGTAACGGAAGGCAGTGAAAAGGATCCCGTAATTGTAAGCCAGAGATTATTAAAAGAAATGAACATTCTTGATGATAATAAAATAAAGGAAATTGAAGATGAAACTGAGGATTCTAGTTCAAAATTGATCAATAAGTATGAGAAGGCAGCAAAACCTGATAAAAACACAATATTGGACAATCTTTATGAAGAAGAGCCATGGTATATTACAGAAGAAAGGGGCGATTTGCAGTGACGTCAATGACAATGGTGAAAGCTCTTAACAGTGCACTTGACAATGCAATGGAAAGGGACGATTCAATAATACTCCTAGGAGAAGACGTTGGTGTTGATGGAGGTGTTTTCAGGGTTACAGATAATTTAATTAAGAAATATGGAAGTGCCAGAGTTATGGACACACCACTATCGGAACTAGGTATAGTTGGATTTGGAATAGGCATGTCAATGGCAGGCCTCAGGGCAATACCTGAAATACAGTTCCAGGATTTTATTTACACTGCCATGGATCAGATTATAAGCCAGATGGCAAAATTAAGATACAGAACTAACGGAGATTATACACTACCAATGGTCTTGAGAACACCTTATGCTGGCGGCGTCCATGGTGGCCCATACCATTCACAGAGCGGGGAGGAATATTTTGCAACCACCCAGGGGCTTACTGTAGTAACTCCTTCCAATCCATATGACGCTAAAGGCCTATTGTTATCATCACTAAATTTAAACGATCCTGTAATATTTCTTGAGCCAAAAAGGTTATATTATGCAGGCAAGATGGATGTTCCGGATGATTATTATACTGTGGATTTAAGAAAGGCTAAATTATTGAATGAAGGGGATGACATATCGATAATAACATACGGTCCGGCAGTACCCCTTGTTATGAATACAGTTAAAAAGAATAATATAAATGCAGACGTTATAGATTTAAGAACCATAAATCCGTTTGATATTGATGCCATATTAAAAAGCGTCCAGAAAACAACAAGGGTTTTAATAGTAACCGAATCACCTAAAATGTTCGGTGTTAGTGCAGAAATATCAGCAACTCTGGCAGAAAAAGCAATAGATTATTTATCAGCACCAATATTGAGAGTTGCTGGCTTAGATATACCAATACCATTTGCCCTTGAAGATTATTATGTGCCAAATGAGAAAAGAATTATGAATGCAGTTAATAAAATTATGCAATACAGGTGATATTATGTATACAGTTAAATTACCCCCTATAGGGGAAGGAATACAGGAAGGAGAAATTGTAAGATGGGCGGTTAAGGAAGGGGAACAGGTAAAAAAAGACCAGGAACTAGTGGAAGTGATGACAGATAAAATTACAGTGAAGATACCATCACCCGTTTCTGGCAAGATATCCAGAATACTTGTTCCTGAGGAGGCAACCATAAATATTGACGACCCAATGGTTCAGATAGATTCTCCTGATGAATCAAACAATGTAAACATTGGTGAAAGCATAAATAAAGAAGCAGGGGTAGTTGAATCAAAAACCGTGCAGGAACCACCTGTGGACAGCAAAAAGCCATCGTTAAAGGCCACACCCTCTGTAAGAGCCTATGCAAATTCCAACAATGTGGATTTGCTGAATGTAAAACCATCAGGCCCTGACGGCAGGATAACAAAGGATGATATTGATACACATTTAAAACAGGCAAAATCCCAATCAAAGAGTTCAGTTGAAACAAAACCAGGGGATGAAATATTCAAAATTACCGGAGTAAGAAAAGTAATTTTTGACAAAATGGCCAAATCAAAACAGATAATGCCACACTTTACAGTTTCAGATTTTGTGGATACGGACAACATTACCAGAACAATTGTGCAGTACTCAAAAAACAACTATCTGAGCTTTACATCCTTTTTCGTGAAGGCATGTACAATAGCATTCAAGGATTTTCCAAAGTTGAATGCAATATATAATGAAAATGATAAAAACTATACAATAAAAAAGTCATATAATATAGGGGTTGCAGTTGATTCCCCATATGGGTTAACGGTTGTTGTTATAAAGGATGCAGACAAGAAAGATATAAAAACAATATCAAAAGAAATAAAGGATCTCGCTGAAAAAGCAAGAAACAATAGTTTAACTCTGGATGATATTCAGGGCTCAACCTTTTCAATCACAAATATTGGAGCAATAGGTGGTATAATGTCAACACCAATTATAAATTATCCAGAAGTTGCCATTCTTGCAGTTAATTCTAGAACATCTAGCTTTGTTGATGGAGAACTCAAAGGAGGTCTTTTCCTCACATTGGCATGTGATCACAGGCTTATTGATGGTGCAGAAGGAACACGTTATCTCCAGAGAGTAAAGGAAATACTTGAACATCCAATGATGTTTATAGGTGATTGAATGGATTATGATGTTACAATTATAGGCTCGGGGGCGGGGGGATATCTTGCAGCACTCCATCTTGCCAAGAAAAAAAAGAAAGTCCTGATAATTGAAAAGGAAAAATTCGGTGGAGAATGCCTAAATTATGGGTGTATTCCATCAAAAGCATTGATAGAACTGAGTGAAAGTATCAACTATCTGGAAACAATGCCGGGCATGAAAATCAACTATAATCTTGATTTAAACGAATGGCAGAAATGGAAAAATTCAATGGTAGGTAAAATAACAGGCAATGCTGAAAGAGCGTGCAAGGCAAGAGGAGCAAATGTAATCTATGGCACAGGGAAAATAATTAATAAAAATACCGTTTCTGTGAATAATAAAGAATATACATCCCAGTTTATTATCATAGATACTGGTTCCGTGCCTGTAAAAATCAATGGAATTAACGATGTTTATTACAACAGGGAAATACTTGGCATTGAAAAAATACCCAAAAAACTTGTAATAATTGGTGGCGGTTATATTGGTGTGGAGATAGGAACTGCCTTCAGAAAACTTGGATCAGAAGTCCATATAGTTGAAATGAAGGAACGCATATTGCCGGAGGTGGAGGAGGATCTATCCAGGGCCGTTGATAGAAAATTGGCAAAACTCGGGATAAACATAATGACCTCCTCAAGAGTTCTTTCAGTGAAAAAATCAGGAAACTATACCGTAAAAATTGAGAATCACGATAACCTAACAGCTGATGTAGTCCTGATGTCAGTTGGCAGAATTCCAAACACAGAAAATCTTGGCATTGAGAATGCTGGAATAGATATGGATGGGAAGTTCATTAAAACAGATGGCCATAAGAGAACAAATGTGGAGAATATATATGCAATTGGTGATGTTTCTGGAGGCCCGATGCTTGCACACAAAGCATTCTATGACGCCTATGTGGCTTCCGAAAATATATGTGGAAATAATACTGTTACTGACTATAAATCCATGCCACTTGTTATATATACTGATCCGGAAATATCATTTACCGGAAAAACAACAGAGAAATATAAAAAATTACCCCTTCTGGCAAACCCAAGATCATTGACAATGAATCAGAGTGACGGTTTCTTCAAAATATATTATGATGAGGATGGCGGGATAGCAGGAGCCGGCATAGCCGCTCCAAGATCATCAGAAATAATAAGTGAAATTGGAATAGCTATTGAAGCAGGGTTGAATCTGAATGATATGTTTTTAACAATACATCCACATCCAACGATCTCGGAGGGAATAAAGGATGCCTGCGAAGAATAATTATTATATAGATTTAAAAAAAATGGATTATAACAGATGTTTAAAATTGCAGTATGACCTTGTTAATTTAAGGGAGGAGAATAAAATACCAGATACCATTGTTTTTGTTGAACATAACAATGTTTACACAATTGGCAGAAAGGCTGACCCGGAAAATTACAAAAATATCAACGTTATTAAAACAGATAGAGGCGGTGACGTAACATACCATGGTGAAGGCCAGCTTGTTGCATATTTTATTTTTGATGTTAATATTGATGGTAAGCGGGAAATAAGAAAATTCCTTGAAAAAATCGAGAATTCATATATTGGCATGCTCAATAATAATGGATATGAAGCAATGCTTGATGAGGAGCCAGGGATATGGATAAATACCGCGAACGGAAAGAAAAAGGTTGCCTCAGTGGGACTTGCAATAAAAGATCATATATCATATCATGGGGTGGCAATGAATATAAATGAACGGTCACTTTACGGGTTTAGAATGATAAATCCATGTGGAATGAACAGCAATATCATGTCATATATAAAAATGGAAAGAGAGAATGCAATTGATCAACTATTAAAAAGCTTTGCAGGATATTTTGGTGAATTTGAAAAAATTGAATTGAATGACATTTTGATTTAAGATTCCCTCTTAATATCCCATATCCTTTCTGTTATTCCCAGTCTTTTATTTGACACAAGAGCATGCATGAAGAGAATGGAAGAAAGTCTGTTTAAATATATAAGAACATATTTATTGACAGGCATCTGTTTGGAAACGAAAACAGCAAGCCTTTCTGCCCTTCTAGAAATGGACCTGGCAAGATGGAGGGATACAGATGATATGTCACCATCAGGTATCACAAATAAATGTATTTTGCCTATTTCTTCTTTATATTTTTTTACTGATTCTTCCAGCCATTTTACATCCTCTTCCTTGATAGCTCTATGCGTACTTTGTGCAGTAATGTCTTCACCGATTACAAATATATCATTCTGTATTCTTATGAGGTCATTTTTTATATCATCCCATCTGGAGTTTATCAAAGCATAACCTATAAAAGAGTTTAATTCGTCAAGAGTTCCCTGCAGGTCAACCATAGGCGAATCTTTTCCAATTCTTACTCGTAGGCCCGTGTCAGTTTCTCCAGAGTCTCCTCTTCGTGTAAACATATTATTCTCATATTATAATGTTGAATTTAATTTTTTGTGAGCGATTCCAATAAAAATATTATAATATATATGCAACTTTTTTATAAAATTTATAATTCAATCTTTCCTCTTGATTGTTATCGGAAGTACTTCATTGTTGAATTCACAAATAGCTATTTCTATGGGATCTATCATATCAGGGGGAACATCAATAATAACCGGTGCACCCATAGCAATTTGCAAAGCTCTTGCACCAATTATCCGTGCCTTTTCAAATTTGGTCAACATCATAAAAACCATTCAAAACGAGACCTATATTAAATAACAATAAATAAACCTTTCTATATAATCCCGACTCTTCGTATGTCTCATAAGATGATGCATTATTTTATTGACTTTTCTTGGAAATTATGTTTTTTATTTTCTAATTTTGTTTTTCAATGAGATTGTATATATTTTTAACATAAACAATGCTAAATTTAAGATGTTAATTTTTTCCTCCTTCTTGATTGTGTAAAGTAAGCCCTTACTCTTGGCCTAGTAAGATACCATAATAGCAATATTGCCCAAGGAATTCCTATTATCGTAAATATTTCAAAAAATGCACCTATAATCATTAATACCCTAGCAAAATCGTATCCCATAAGGAAGAATATTGAGAAAATAAATGGCAAAAACATAATAATTCCAATAAGTAAAATGAAATAATATGGCATAAAAGAGATTACATGCGTTAACCCATTTTGAGATGCACTTACGGTTACTGGCATTGCTAAAATTATTAATATAAACGACAATGAACCTATAAGGTTTAGTGCTCCCAAAATAGTTACACCTAAAGGTTGAGATATTCTAACAGGAGGGGTTGGTCCAAAATTGTTAGTTTCACCGCACACGGGACAAAATAAAGCCTTATAATCAAGTGCAGAACCACAGTTCTGGCAATATTTTTTATCATCCATATTTTAATAACAAAATTTAATATTTAAATCTTTATTTATTGGGGTACTGTAAATTTTTTGTTGAAATTCCACTCTTTTGCTGCAATAGCCCATAACAATGAGATTATATGATCGCATCATTTTTAATTGTATAGGGGCGATTTCTGGAGAGAAACAAGAAAAACAGGAAAGAAATATTAGAGCATCATGATTGATTATCCCACTATTAACTGGACTATTAATACGGTTGCTCTTCATTTTTTTCCAGATAAGAATTGTTTATGAATAGATTTAGATTCAGCTTTTGGAAACACTATGGAGGAGGGACCTGTAGAAGTAACATGCTTTATGAACACATCGATAAAAAGTAGAATAATATAAAATCATGGATGCATATGTATATTGCAATAATGGATGCTTTTTTGGCATCATATTTTTTAAAATAAATAAAGAATTTACTATGTTTGAAATAGGAAACGCTCTTATAATATCCCTTATCAATAATATTTTTATCAATTTACTTTTTGGAAGTTCATATTTACTGGCTATGTATATTTTAAAAATTGATGTTAAAAGATAGTATATGAATGATAATAAAAATAAAATGAATATGTTCAATAAACCATCCTTTGTATCCAATAAATTGAAAAATCCTATTTTAAAATCAATTTTATATGATACAAAAAAACCCAAAAATGCCTCCTTTATATGGAAATATGCTGCAGTCAATGAGGTTAAAGATATAAGAAATGATTGTTCCGTAATATAGATTAAAAATCTTTCACTTAAATCAGCTATTTTTGCATTATTTTTCATTTTCAAGCCTTTTTAATCTCTTATTTATTTGCCATGCCAAGCCATTAAATTTGTTATTTAAATTAATTTGGTCATAAACTGCAATTTTTTTCAATGCAGATGATATAAAATCGGTTTTTAATATCTTTATAGAAAACTTATCCGCTTTAATTTCCTCATTTATATATATTATTACAAAGGAAATATATAATAAAATTATAAGAGAAACAAACGCAATGATTATGAAAAATAAAATATTTGTTTGAAAAATTGTATATTTTACGGGTGGCAAATATATTATAAGAATCAAAATTATTATTGCCATTAAGGAGAATAGTATTCCATGGGCGAGAATTTTCTTTATTTTGATTTTACTATAAATGAAGTGATACAACTCATGCAAAATCACTGCATCCATTTCATATTCAGTAAAATAATCTATAAAATAATCATTAATAAGTATTTTTGGATAACTAACTATTTCTGGTAAATTTAAAGGTTGATATAAAAGTACTGGAGAATGCTTGTGAAATGGAAATGATTTATCAAATAAATAAATGTCAATATGATTCACATATTTATTAATAAATGATAAATTTGAAAACTTATTAGAGTATAACTCTGTTAATTCATCATTTTTAATTCCGTATTTTGGTTCTTCAAGCTCTTTAGATTTTTCTATGAATCTTTGCTTGAAAAAAGGGTAGAAAGTTATTCCTAAATAAACAGGAACAATTGGAATTAAATAATATGAAAATATGTATTGCATGTTTAAAGGTATTAAATAAATCATCAATAATTGCTCTACCATGATTATTATAACGCCACCAACAAAAATTAAGGTAAATTTTAAATAAGTTTTATTTCTATTAATCATCTAATCATTTAACTAAAACGCTACTATGGACGCTGCCAGACCTGTAATTGCAGCCGTTGATATTGGACCTAACGAAACACCTGCTATTATGACAATTATTGTATCAGTAATAGAACCAATGGAGATTGCCCCTGAAGCCAAGATAGCATCAGCTATTAGTGGTACAAGGAATAGTATAATGCTCAAATCAAAACCAGTTAAAAAACCGGAAATAGCCGCTTCCAATTTTGCCACACTAGGTTTTGCACCAAAATGGGTCAATTCATAATCAACTATATTAGCTGTGAGCAATACACCTTGACTTTGCTTAGCAGTGGTCTGCGTTTGAATGTTTCCTAAATCAATTGGCATTATAGACGTACTTCCAGCAACAACTATTATAGCTTTCTTCCAATTATTTTCCTTTTTCAATTTTGGTTTTTCATTGTGGTACTCAACTAAAATATTTTTTATTGATGGATTTACATTATATATCTCCATAACGAAATATTATATATTATTATAATAAACCTTTTGTAGAGTATTTTCTATTGAATCCTTCTTAATTTTCAATTTTTGAACTTGAGTTCCGCATGATATACATTAGTATGATTAGAAATAAACCCTTGATTTAATGTATTTTTTATATTTTATAGAATTTATGTATGTGCACTTTCAATTATTCTTGGATATTTAAGTGGTATTTTATTAAGTAATGATTCAGCATCTTGGTTTATAGATGATATATAGAATATTCTATCTTCTACGGTTATAGGAACTACATCTATTTGATTTAGTATATTTCTTAGAGTTTTTATAGTATTTCCAGTAAGTTTTTCCATTATTCTTGAAATAAGTAATGATAATACACAAACAAATACATGCCCTCTTATTCTATCAGATTTTCTGTGATATACTGGCCTTATCTCAATGAATGACTTGATTGTTCGGAATGATCTTTCATATTGTTGTGGTTCATAATCCAATATTATTCCTAAAAATATTCCTTAAGATCAAGTTTATGGAAAGGCGGCTCTCCTTTGTTTATACTGAAATTATTCATTGATAATAAGTCATCGAAATCTCCACTTATTTCTTCTGAAAACATGGTTTTCCACACATCATTTGCACCAGAAGGAACATAAGGATACAACATAAGCGTAAGATACTGCGCAATTTTAAGGGAGACAAAAATTTTATTATTACAACGTTTTCTATTCGTTTTAATTAATTTCCAAGGTTCAGACCTGTTAAAATAATTGTTGGCCAGCATCGTAAGTTCCAGCCAAATTTGCAGCCCCCTCTTTATATGGACATTTGATATCTCATCTCTATAGGCCTGGAATTTTTCATTCAATTCATCTAGAACATGTTGGTCATCAGCATCAAACTCCTCAGGTATTTTTATATTAATATCATTTTTCGCTATGAAACTTTCCATTCTATATATGTAATTTCCATATTTATCCACAAGCTCAGAATTGACTTTATCTTGAAATTCCCTAAGTGAAAAATCCGAATCTCCTGTTTCAGGCAAAATAGATGACATATAGTATCTCAACGAAGATTTATCCACTATTTTTAAGATCTCATTAACAGTATACCCGATGCCACGACTTTTGGAAAATTGTTCTCCCTCAAACCTGAGATATTCATTTGCGGGAACATTGTATGGTATATTGTAATAATCATGAATGAGAAGCATTGATGGCCATATTATTGTATGGAACGGTATATTGTCCTTTCCAATAAAATAATATGATTTTAGATCACTATTAAACCAGAAATCCTTCCAGTAATCTTCATTGTTAATATCCTTTGAATATGTTCTTGCCCCTGTTATATATCCTATTAAAGCCTCAAACCATACATATATTTTCTTATTTTCATAACCATCCAGGGGTATTGGAACACCCCAGCTGAGATCCCTTGTAATGGCCCTTGGCTTAAGCCCCTCATTCACAAAATTTTTAGTATACTTCAGGACATTTGATTTCCAGAAATCCTTTGTATCAAGATATTTCATAAGGTCATCCTGGATCTTGTTAAGCATTAAAAAGAAATGTTCCGTTTCTCTGAACTCCGGAGTTTCTCCAGTGCTTTTACATATTGGATTTATAAGTTCTATGGGATCAAGGGTTCTACCGCAGTTATCGCACTGGTCGCCTCTTGCGGATTCATACCCACAGTGGGGGCATATCCCCTCAATATATCTGTCTGGCATGAATTTTCCTGATTTTTTACAGTAAGGAGAAACCATATATCTTTTTTCTATGTACCCTTTTCCATAAAGATTCAAAAAAAATTCCGAAACGTCCTTAACATGTTCTGGGTCTGTTGTTCTGGTAAATTTATCAAAAACTATATCAATGCTTTTGAACGTTTCTTCATGTTCTTTATGATACTTATCGGCTATTTCCTGTGGCGTTGTATTATTTTTTTCCGCAGTTATGGTAATGGGAGTGCCATATTCATCGCTACCTGAGATAAATAACACATCTTTATTGTTCAACCTATTAAATCTTACAAATATATCCGCTCCTAGATATGCTCCAGCAATATGCCCAAGATGTAAAGGCCCATTTGTATAAGGTAAAGCGCAATTTACCATTATTTTTTCAACCATTTAAGGGATATTATATTTAAAAATTTAATATTTGCCAATAAATTTAATGAAATAAGTATATAATAAATTCATTCGTTCAACTGTTCAATTGTTTCCTTTACTGCTGTTTTCACAGCTTCATCGCTTGTGTATCTGCTTTTCCAGCCAAGATTTTTAAGCTTTTTTATATCAAGAAATGTTTTTTTCACATCACCTGCCCATCCCCTTCCATTGATGCCTCCCGTAAATCTATATTTAACATTTTGCAACCCCATACCATTTACCACATAGTTTGCAATTTTCTTAACGGAAGTTGTTTCATCATTTCCAAGGTTGATTATGTCAGTTTTATCCAATTTTTCATGAATGAATATCATGGAATTAACACAATCAATAACATGCATGTATGATTTTTCCTGTGTACCATCTCCCAGAATTTCAAGTTCATTTTTATTTCTATTAAGTTTATTGATGAAATCATAAATCACTCCATGTGTGGAATTTTTACCCACTATATTTGCGAATCTGAAAATTGATCCCTTAATTCCGTAATAATGTGAATATGCTGTGATAAACCCTTCATTTGCCATTTTTGAGGCACCATATGACGATATGGGCATATATGGGCCATAATATTCTGGTGTTGGCATTGTCTTCGCTTCTCCATAAACAGTTGAAGAGGACGCAAATAAAATCTCCTTTACCTCCATTTTTCTCATATATTCTAGAATTTTCTGTGTAACAACAACATTGTTGTCAAAATCTTTCATCGGATCATTTGAGCCGAATCTAACATCGGAATTTGCAGAAAAATGTATGATAATATCAACATCTTTTATATTCTCAAGGTTAGTTTTAAGAATATCCTCCTTGATAAAATTAATATTTTTATTTCCATAAAATTTTTTAATGAATTTATCTCCAACATGATTATTTAGGTTGTCAATTACTGTTATATTATTGCTTTCTATAAGCTTTTCCACCATATTTGAACCAATGAAACCCGCACCCCCGGTAATCAATATATTTTTATCTTTCATGAATGTTAATAGCGAGGATAATGATAATGGTTTTTATATTAATAATTCATTACCAACCATGACATATTATTTCAAATGTAAAGATTTAGGATGGAATTGCTCATTTGAACACCATGCAGAGAATAAAGAGGACCTGTATCCAAGAATAAGGATACACTTTCATTATGCACATGCCACTAATGAAATAGACGAAGATACCTTGAAGAAAATAGATAATGTGATTACAGAAGGCCCAAGAAGGGATGATTTGCCAATATAATATTTGGGAAATTAAAGGTGTTGTATGGTAGATGCAGATAATAAAATAAAAATAGAAAAGATAAAAGGTTTCAGGGACCACTACCCGGAAGATATGGAAATTAGAAATTCAATATTTACGGAAATTACTGAAACCGCGGAAGATTTTGGATTTAAAAGAATAGATTTTCCAAGCCTTGAATATCTGGATCTATACAAATTAAAATCCGGTTCTGAGCTTGTCAGCCAGACATTTTCCTTTGTTGACAAAGGTGGAAGAGAGGTAACATTGATCCCGGAAGCAACACCTTCGACCGTTAGACTATTAACAGCGCGTAAAGACTTGCCAAAACCTGTAAAATGGTATTCTTTTCCAAAGGTTTGGAGATATGAAGAACCACAGGAAGGTCGTTTTAGGGAACATTACCAGTTTAATGCCGATCTGTTTGGCATAGATTCAGCGAAGGTTGATGCAGAGCTTATTGGTCTTGCAACAAATATACTTGACAATCTTGGGTTATCCGGTATATATGAAATAAATATCAACGATCGCAATTTACTGGAATATATATTAAACGATTTAAATATTAATGATGTAAACAATGCTTTTTTAATAATAGACAAATTTAGAAAAATAAGCAGGGAATCATTTATTGAAATGTTTCGTAAACTGGATGCCAATGATGAAAATATAAATAAAATTATTGATCTTTTATCTGAAAAACTCGATATGGACAGTTTATCCAAAAAATTGAAAAAATTGCTGAATAATTACAAAAATATAGACGATAGAATTAAGAGAATACAGGAAACATTTGAATATATTTCCTATTATACAAAAAGCTCAATAAATTTCGATTTTTCGGTAGTGCGGGGATTATCATATTATACGGGAATAGTTTTTGAGGCATTTGATGTTGCAGGGAAGCTAAGGGCAATTCTGGGTGGCGGTAGATACAATAACCTTGCATCACTATTGTCTGGAGATGACATTCCGGCTATTGGTTTCGCAATGGGAGATGCTGTTATTGAATTACTTTTAAAAAGGCAAAATTTATGGGAGAGGAATATACGTAAGGCATCATATTATGTATGTGTATTAAATGATGTAAATTCTGAATATCCAATAACGATAGCTCAAAAAATAAGAAAAACCAATAAAATTGCCTCAATAGATTTTACAGGAAGGAAATTGCCGGCACAGCTAAAAGCAGCAATGGATTATGATTACTCAATAATAATTGGCAATGATGAAATAAAAAATAATAGTGTATCAATTAAAAATATGAAGGATGGAGATCAGAAAATTCTTAGTTTTGATGATTTTATCAAAAGTTTATAACTTTTAAATGATTTTTTACAACCGGTTTAGAGCGCGAAAGTTTATATTATCATATAGCACTCTTTTTGGTATATGGAAATAATAAAGGCTGGTAAATCCATAAATTATATGATATTCAGTAGCTAGTCTGGAGGTAATTCTTGATCCACTGTTTAATGTGAGGTTTTTCTCTAATAATATTCTTTTACTTGGAAAAATTTATATGTTATTTTAGGCTTAACGGTTAAATGTCAATTGCATTTGTTCTTATAAGCATAATCCCGGGGAAAGAGCATGAGGTATACAATAAAATTTACCAGCTAAAATATATTGTTGAAGTGCACCCTCTTCTTGGGCAGTATGATATGATTGCAAAAGTGGATTCAAAAATGGACATAGGCAATCTTGTCATAAATGATATAAGAACAATAAATGGTGTCCTTGACACAAAAACATTAACGGAGATAAAATTATGAGGTGTAAGTAAAATGGTATTTACTTGGAATTGGTATGCTTTTGTGATGGTTATTGTTGCGTTGTTGGCCCTGGCTTTAATTGTACTTGGTGCAATGACAGCCTATTTTGGCAGCAGTAAAAGCAGGCTTGTTGGCTCTATTCTACTTATAGTGGGAATATTTGTTGGGATAGTCGCGATAGTTGGATCTGACAGTATTGCACATATTTCATTTGTATATCAGGTATTGGAACCAACAATATTCTATGTTGTTGCTTCAATTATCGGTGTAATAATTGGTTTGTTAATATTTCTTGGGGCAATAATGAAGACCTGATTTTTAAAATTATTTTATGAATAAAACCAATTATTTTTACCATTTTATAGGTAATTTCATATAAATCGATTAAATAATAAACAACAACCTTAATATGAGTTTTTATATATTGTGGATTAATGATGGACTGGAATTTAAGGAAGAGTGTATTATACTGGTTTGTATACTTTATTATTTTTACCGGCGGTACGTCATATGTAATGCACTATAGCATTGGCATATCATTACTATACGGTACCCTTATTGCCACTTTTACAGTTGTTTTAATGACATTAATATATCGTATGATTCAAAGGAGGCAGAAATAAACTTTATTGAAAAATTTTATTTAAACGGTATGTATAACCTTTCATGGTTAAGCCTGAGAAATTTATTGATGATGCAAAAAATGAAATTAAAAATAGGATGAATGGAAGGGGCATTCTTGCATGTTCCGGTGGACAGGATAGTACACTGCTTTCGATCATTGCCGGAACATCTGAAAACATTCTTGTCCTGTTTGTGGATACCGGTTTGTTGCGGTTAAATGAATCAGAGCGTGTCAAGGAAATATTTACAAAATTCAAATTAAATTATAAAATAATAAATGCAAAGGACAGATTTTTATCAAACCTAAAAGGAGTAACAGACCCTGAAAAGAAAAGAAAAATTATAGGTAAAACATTTATTGATGTATTTGAGGAGGAGGCGAAAAAATTTGGTGCAAAATATTTATTGCAGGGAACAATTGCACCGGATTGGATTGAAAGTGGCGGTCAATCAAGGGATATAATAAAAAGCCACCATAACGTTGGTGGATTACCTGAGGATATGACATTAAAGCTAATAGAACCATTAAGAGATTTATATAAAGATGAAGTCAGGGAGGTATCAAAATATCTCGGATTGCCAGACGTTATGCCATTTCCCGGTCCGGGGTTATCAATAAGAATAATTGGCGAGGTGACAGAAGAAAAATTGGAACTGCTCAGGAAAGCAACGTATATTGTTGAAAAAAACGTTGTAGAAAAATACGTAACTGATAAACCATGGCAATACTTTGCCGTCTTATTACCAGTACAATCCACAGGGGTTCATGGAGACCAGAGGGTATATGGAAATACAGTAGCAATAAGATTCATTGATACCATGGATGGGATGAGCGGTACCTTCTCAAGGCCAGACTGGGATTTACTTGAAAAAATATCAACAGATATAACGGATGAAATACCTAAAGTAAATAGAGTTGTTTATGATATTACAAATAAACCACCTGCAACAATTGAATGGGAATAAAAATTTTAAAAGTGGTATACACCTAGTGACGACTCTATCAATGCGCCTAATACAAGCAAAACTATTGAAATTAATAGATAAAATCCTGCATTATACAATAATAATTTTGATCTTTTAATAAGATAATCTGATTTTTCATTTCCAATTAAGGATTGTATAAATGATATTATTATATCTGTAATAACAATGGAAATGGATATGCCAAATACATAACCAAAAGTTTCTGGGAAGAATTGTGGCAATATATATTTAACAAAGGAATAAAAACCATGAGATAAATTTAAAGATGCCATTATGGTAGTTTCATAGATATTTGAAGAAAATATTTCAATAAAGGTTCCTACAAATACTGAAAAACCCCCCATAATATATTTTGTTACATCAAGGTCAATATTGTTCCTTAATACATAATTAAAAAATTTATAAAAATGGAATGCTGAATGTGTTGCAGTGCCAGAGGATGTTAAAGCCTTCACGGGATGAATAAATGTGTAAATAATCAATAAAATAAAAAATGTTGAGTAATATATTATAATTGAGGAATAAAAATACTGTAAAAATAATGATCTTCTTTCCTTTTTTGCTAAATCTTTAAATTTAATTGTTAATAAATTGAATTTATGGTCGTATAGGTTTTGCAATAATTTTTTATTTTTAACCTTAATTCCTCAAAATCTTAGGGTATAACTTTACACCAAGGATATCTGCAATTTTCTTTGGCTTTTCAGGTATTTCAGATAAATATCTCCTTGCACTATTTTTTATTGCATATATCTTGG
>JAKBQY010000012.1 GCA_021835025.1 Thermoplasmata archaeon
CATAAACAGTAGACCAAAAATCACCTCCAGACTGGCTATTTGACGGAATTAAACTTGTAACGAATGGGTTAACTCTTATGAGTGATGCTGATAATATAGCTTTCATTTCATCTACAGGATTGTGTTTGTTGCAAATATGTACAAAATTGGCTAAATTTTTGATCTACTGTAAATGGTGTGGGTTTTCCCTCTCACTGTGATAAAAAATAAAAATAATTGCACCAAAAACATTTTGGAAAAAAATTTGCCATTAACCTTTAAAAAGTTAATTGAAAATAACATTAAATAATTTTCAGTTGAATATTTTTCCTTCCTTTTTAATGAATATTTTCGTATCATGGCCACATGATTTGCATTTGCCATTGATATCAATATTCATCAATTTTGAATTAAAACCTGACCTTTTTATTAAAAGCGAATTGCACTCCGGACAGTAAGTATCTTCATAATTTGCTTCTGGCACATTGCCAAGATATACATATTTCATGCCCATTTCTCTTGCAAGTTTATAATGCTTGACAAGAATATCCAGCGGCGTGGATGGTATATGCATTTTATAATCTGGATGATATCTTAAAAAGCTTATTGGTGTATCATCTCCAAGTATATCCTTTACATTACTGATTAAATGTTTTGCATCATCCAGATTATCCCCAACTTCAGGTATTACCAGATCTGTTATTTCAGTGTGTATTTTATATTTTCTCGCATTTTTCATGGTATTGTATATATTTTCACTGGATGGTATTGAAATGTATTTTTTGTAAAAACTATCATTTCCATTTCCCTTAAAATCAATAGTCATTGCATCAAGGAATTCAGAAGCCATTTTCATGGATTCATCCGTTTCATATCCATTTGTAACAAAGATATTAATTAAATTGTATTTTTTTGCAATTACGCCAATATCATGTGCATATTCCATGAAAATTGTTGGCTCATTGTATGTATAAGCAATGCCATCCACATTGTATTCAAGGGCAAGATTCACCACGTCTTCCGGCGTGTAATACAAGCCTTCTGCCTTTCTTCTCTGGCTCATATCATAATTCTGGCAATAGGCGCATGCAAAATTGCATCCTGTTGTACCGAATGACAGTATCCTTGTGCCAGGATACATATGCAATACTGGTTTTTTCTCTATAGGATCTATATTAAAACTATATGGCATGTTATAAACATTGAGATCCATGGCGTTGTTGATGTTTGACCTCACACCACAAAATCCGTTTTGGCCTTCAGAAAGCAAACAATACCTGAAACATGCTGTACAGCGTATTTTATTGCCTTCAACTTTATATAATGATGTTTTCATCATATATTTATATATAAATTAGTATAAATACTTATTCTATAATTGCCGCTAAGGCACCGTAACCAACAACCCTTTTTTTATCACCAAACGTTTCTCCGGAATTTTTATGCTCCAATAATTTTATCTTTCCACCCAATTTTTTTGTAATTATCATTAATATTGCTATTGCACCATAACCACAGGAGGTAATATTGTATTGCACAATATCATAATAGAATTTGTTCAGGTTCATTTTTAAAATATCATTGAGAATTATTTCATCCTTTTCATTATTTTTATCACTTGATAAATAATGGTTGAGGTCCGAACTAATAATAATTCTTGGTATTTTATTCATGGTAAGTACTGTTTCAGCTATATTCCTGGCTATTTCTATATCTTGTTTTCCAAGTATAATAGGTGCAAATTCAAAATCATTATTGAACATATACTGCAAAAAAGGTATTTGAACCTCAATCGAATGTTCAACGGTATGGGCTTCCTTATCATCCGTTATAATGCTTGATTTATTTAAAATTGCCGATGCAACTTCTTCACTTACTCTTGCCTGTCCAAGTGGGGTTTCCCAATAACCATTGGGGTATATTGCCGGATAAAATGGATATCCATAATGATTTGGGCCAATTATCAAGAATTTCCTATCATTGTTTGATTTTAATAAATTATATGAATGTGCAGCAACCGATCCGGAATATAAATAGCCTGCATGTGGAACTATAATACCAATGAGTTTTCTATAATTTATATCCTCAAAATTCTTATCCATAAAATTTTTAATGGTTTCCCTTAATTGTATAGGGTCATCCGGATAAAAAGCTCCATTAACATAAGGTTCTCTAACATTTTCCATATATAAGTATCACTATTATTTATTTAATGTTTATATATATAGACATAATTCAATTTAAGATTTTCACGTTTTAAACTATAGATTGAAATTTTAATATTTTATATAATTCTTTTTGAGAAGGTTCTTTATCGAATCCCTTAATAAAAGGTCCAGCGTAGTTGGAGGAATATGCAGAATAATGGAAAGTTCCTCAAGCCCCAATCTTTTGGGAATATCAAAATACCCAAGTTCATATGCTTCATGCAGTATATACTCGGATTTTGGATCCTGCTTCCTGATCTTATTTATTTTAGTTTTTACATTTTTTATATTGAACTTATGATTTAGGATATCTGAAATATAGCTCAAGTTTGAAAAACTTTCTATTTCCATGTTCCATTCAATTTCTCCCCCATTGTTTATTCTTTCAGATATGGAATTTTTATTGGCATATTCCATATTTTTGAATGTAAATAAAAGTGGGCATTGGTCTGTTGTAACCTTGATTACAATAGATTTATTTCCCTCAGTAATCATCGATATATTATTTATCTTCCCCCTCTCTTTGAGATATGGCAAAACCTTTTTTAATAATTCTTCATCATCTGAATATATAAATAAGGTTTCCTGCAAATAATTTTCCACATATTCCTTTTTTAATAATTTAATCTGCAATTTTAAGTCCCTTACCAGATTTGCTGCAAAACAATTCTCATATTCAAACTTAGAGGTTATGTCCATATATTTAAAATGGTATAAATATTATTAAAATTTTCTTTTTGTATTTTTCTTAATAAAATAATATATAAGATAATAATGTATACATTCTTTATGGATAAAAATGCTCTTGAAGGATTAAAGGTTCTGGATTTAACACAAGCAATGGCTGGTCCCTTTGCATCCATGCTTCTTGGTGATCTGGGCGCAGAAATCATAAAAATAGAGCCGCTAAAGGGTGATCAGACAAGAAAATGGGTCCCGCCGTATTTAAATGGAATGTCTGCGTATTTTTTGAGCACAAATAGAAATAAAAAAAGCATTGCAATCGATTTAAAATCTGATGAAGGAAAAAATATATTTTATAAATTATGTGAAACTTCGGATGTAATCATAGAAAATTTCAGGCCGGGAACAATGGAAAAACTTGGCATATCATATGAAAGTATTAAAAAAATAAAAGAAGATATAATATATTGCAGCATCTCTGGTTTTGGGTCCACCGGTCCATTGAAGGATCTTCCTGGATATGATTTAACTGTTCTGGCATATAGTGGTTTATTGTCATTGAATTCTGAGAATAACAGGACACCGATAAAATTTGGTGTTCCCATAGCTGATATAACATCGGGATTATTCTCGGATATTGCTATATTGTCAGCCATAGTTGAGAGAAAAAATAATGGTACAGGCCAGCATATAGATATGTCAATGCT
>JAKBQY010000036.1 GCA_021835025.1 Thermoplasmata archaeon
TCAACCATTTCTAACCGTGCATTATCAGGGACTGTAGATATAATATCTACCGTGTGGCCAAGATCTATAAATGCATCATATAAGGACAGTGAAATTCTTCCACCGTAACCCGTTTCAAAAGGGTATATATCGGGTGTTATTATTAATATCTTCATCGCCGTCATATAGTCAATCAAATAATTAATTTTTGCATGTTATATTCTGATTTCAGTTTCTTCATATTAAAATCAGCTCGAAATATTAAAAATAAAATGAATAAAATACGATATTACCAGATGCACAAAGTAAAACCAGGTCGGAACCATCGGCGAAATAATAAAACACTATGCTGACATAAGAGTAAAGTATGGTAATGTTCTAAATCGTATCCGAAAGGAGAATTTAAATACGTAAACTGCATGGAGCTTGGATAGTATATGAAATATAGTAGTTCCTATTCACATGAATGCAGGAATTTTAAAAATGCAAATTTTTTCTATAGTGGTAAGAGGATTAAAACAGTAGTCAGAACTAAATATAAATTCAGTGATTTACTTACAAAACTCGCAATTTTTAAGGATGTGTTATTATATACAAAACCCACGACTACTTTGCTTTATTATCTTTTGGTAAATAAAAAGGAAACAACTTGAAATGACCGTATATTTCGCACATACATTAATTCCAAAAGTATTGAATTTATTATAAATAAAAATGGGGGTTTGGGTATCATATCTGTAAGAAGATTTGAACCGGTGGTTTTTAAATATATTACTTCACAGAAAGGAAAAATTATGATAGATATAGGTGCAAATATAGGTGCTTATTCCATTCTTTCATATAATAATTTTGAAGAAATTTTAGCTGTTGAACCGGGTCAAGAAGCATTGCATATTCTCCAACAAAATATTATATTAAATAATGCAAATAACATTACTGTCATTTCTAAAGCCGTTTCAGATAAGATAGGTTCTGTTAAGCTCTATCGTACCCCTGAGTTAGTAAATTACAGTATTAAAAATGAATCGGGTAGTTATATAGAGGTCCAAACAATATCCTTATCACAATTGTTGCATCCTTTCAACAGTGTTGATCTTGTTAAAATAGACGTTGAAGGATCTGAACTTGAGGTTATTTACTCCGGTTTAGAGTTAATAACTAGAGTTAAATCACTTATCATTGAAGTGCGACAGAAATATGTGGATAAGATTATTTTATTAATGGAAAAAAACGGATTTCAATGCTATTGTCTTGAATTTCGTAAAGATCTCCAAGAAAGTAACCTACTTTTTGTAAATACTAAAAATAATGCTCAATAAGTTGTTGGTAGTTAAAGTAAGTAAATTGTTACACAAACAGAGGAAGTTGTTTAATATCGTGAAAATATATTCAGGCAGTTTATCGAAAAATAATTTATTATAAAAACTACATGGAATCTGATAATTTCTTGGTTTTGAATGCACGTTTAATCATAACAAGTGGATATAGAACTATTGGGCTCTCTTCAACGTTGGATGGGTATATAAGTAATCTAATCTGTTCACTCTTCCAAAAGGTCTTGGTGGTATGAGTTTTCCAGCAACAACGAATATCCTTATGCCCATGTGTTCGGAATCTTGGTTTCGAAGGATCACTTAAATGCTGTCTTAGCCTTATTGCTGATGGCTTACGCAACTGCGTTGTTCAGATCAGTTATTATCATAGTGTTGATCATATCATTGAAATATCTCTTCAATTTGAAATCCTTCCTATATATACAGAACCTAGTCGTCGATTGATCAATCTTCACATCCTTGACATTTCATGGTTTCACAAGACTCAGCGTTTTAGGGAATAATTCACTATCAAGCATAAAAATATATGAATCAGCTATTTATATACCCACTGGAGGTTGATTAGATCCAACAATTGCTATAATAGAGTTTTCAGGGAATAGAAAATGTGTTATCTGATAAATACTCGGATTTCGTAGTAAAAATAACAAATAATAGGCATTGTCAAATAATGCAAAATAATATTAAAGAAAATACATTTAACATTGGATGAAAATCTGTATCATAGTTAGAGTTTTATGGCCTGGCGGTGTTCAGAGGATAGCATTTGCTGAAGCAGAAGGCCTGAAAGAATTAGGAAACGATGTTGATTTAATATTTATAAGATCTACTGAAAGACCAATTTATGCCTCGCCACTAAATTACACGGTTATGTATGATTATAATATTAAAAAAAGAGTTTTGGGAAAAGTATTTAAAAAAATTACTTTACACTATATGCCACAAAGGGGTGGAGATGCAACAGTAGATGTGGATTTGATTTATAAGACCGAACATAGTATAAATAAAAAGTATGATATAATATATTATTTC
Source organism: Thermoplasmata archaeon (assembly GCA_021835025.1). Taxonomy (GTDB): domain Archaea; phylum Thermoplasmatota; class Thermoplasmata; order Thermoplasmatales; family Thermoplasmataceae; genus Acidiplasma. The sequence continues at coordinate 2,346 of JAKBQY010000036.1, forward strand.
GATGAATTCACCGCATTGTTTCAAAAATATAATAAAAATAAATTTAAAAATAAAAGTGCAATATTGATACATGAAGTAGCATTGTTCGATAATTCGTACCTATCGAAATTTATTCAAATGAGAGCAATAAAACATTCAGATATCGTTCTTACAAATACCAATGAAAATCTAAATCTATTGATAAAAGCATCGGTTAAAAATTCTTATGAAGTATACCCAGGTTTAGTCATTCATGATAATATTCCCAATTTTGATGAAAGAGAAAATATTGCCATCTCTGTTACAATGTGGGATTTTGGGAGAAAACCTGAAATTTTATTAGCAATTGCAAAATATCTTCATAAAGGCAAATTGGTGATAGCCGGTAGCTGGGCAGATACTGATTATTTTAATAAATTCAGTAAACTTATTAAAGATGACAATCTGGAAGAAAGAATTATGATTACTGGAAATATCGACGATAATTCCTTAACAGAATTATATAAGAGAGCAAAAGTATCCATTAGATTTGGCTACGAGGAAAAGGGACCAGGAATGGGAAGCTTGGAATCCATATCATGGGGATTACCATTAATAATAAATAATGGTATTGGAATAAAGGAAATAATAAAAAATAATGTCAACGGGTATGTTGTTGATGAAACTGATCATAAGAAAATCGCATTAATGATAGATAATTTATTTTCCAATAAAGATGAATGGAATAAAATAAACGCGAATAATTGTTCGTTATCAAAAGAATTAGACTGGAAAAATCACTGCAAACTTCTTGATTCTATATTTAGGAAGTTTATTTAATTCCCAAGCTCAAGCAGGCACTACATACAAAAAAACTTCTCTGCACTGAAATTATTTCCTTTATATACCTATCGAAAATTGATTAGATCCTCATTTTATTTACCTGTAATACGAAAAGTTAAATGCTTTTTTGTCAATTTTAAGAGTCCTTTTTAACTGACACTTAATGTAAAGAATTTTATATACGTCGAATAAATGCTTTATAATGAAATCGGCTTTGATCACAGGCATTACCGGGCAAGATGGCGCTTATCTGGCCAAATTGCTTTTAGAGAAAAATTACAAAGTTTATGGGTTA
>JAKBQY010000037.1 GCA_021835025.1 Thermoplasmata archaeon
TTAACATTATTATCTTGCAGGGTTGTATTTTGTTCTATCATAAAACAATATTTCAACCCTGCATATATATGTCTTCTTTTGTCAGACTGTAAAATATAATCAATTTATATAGTTATGCAACACACCATCTTTGGAATGTTTTAATCAGTAACTCATAGAATTTTACATAATATCTTTCATAAAACTCGGTATTTTACAACTCTATAAATGGAGAGATGCATTCATTATAGCAGGTACAGAGTGGTTGAATCTAGAAAAGTCATCCAGTGAAGCACAGATGCAGAAAGAGATAGACGATTAAAGAGGACCAGGGGGGATTTGACTGTTGCAAACGAAGTATTAAAAAACACAACTCTCCAGAAGAGGGGAAATCGATGAATACTCTTATTGAAACGGGATACATCAGATCACCTGTGTATTACAAGAACGGGAAAAGAGAGACCGTCCTATGGCACAAGAAGGGTAACAGCAATGATTCGTAGATCTGGTATCGTTGTAAATAGAAAACGCGTAAGAAGGATAAAGAAGGCAAGGACATTCCTGATGGTAGTTAATTATTGAGGATGACTGTGTCAATAATGATGGATATCAACGAGGAGTGGATTACAGGAAGCAGATATATAAATATGGAGGTAGATTAAGGAATATGAAGGCCTTACAAATTTACAGCAATTATGTTACATAATCATCAATAATGTGAAAATAAGTAAAAAGTCATTAATATAAATAAAATAAATATAATTATAATTGTATATTTTTTATTTAGTTTTGGATGATAGGTAAATATTTTATAAGTAGTACTATGATTATTTATTGTTATTTTTCCTTTAAATATAAGATAACTAACTACAGTTCCATAAAGTAAAAATGATAAATATATTAATGTTAAAATTAAAAGTGAAAATATAAAATCATTCATATATTTATTTATGATGATCTCATATAATTCAATAATTATTAAAATAATAGCAACAGCTATAGCATCAGCTAATACAAAAAAAGTTCTTTTCTTTTCACTATTTTTTATATTGTTATTTATATTAACCACCTTTACATACTTTTATAATTTCCTTTACATCATACTTAATGGGTTTGTTAAATCATGCATCCAATGACATGCAAAGAGTGTTGATAACCATGACAATCCAACACTGGCTATAGCAACTGCTAATATCCATGCAGCACCCCCTGTGGCCCCTATTAAACTTAGCCATGCAACACCATATGCAGCTATAGCTAAAATACATACCCAACTTAAATCTATTACCATCGCATTGGTTTCACTTATATTCATAGATTTTACTGTATTATTTGTTTTACCTAACATCGTATTCATTGCCATTGAGATGTAATTATTCTCTATACCGAATTTATGCATTGTAATATTATTTGAATTCATATAATACATTGATAATAAATACAGGGAATTTATTAAAGTTTTCATTTGATTACCATAAAATATTTTGTATATGGTAAAGTTGTCTCCTTTTATGTATATATAGATATAAATTAGATCCCAACAGTATTAAAAATGCAATATATAATAAAGATATTGCAAATATGTTTTTATATGCATTTTTTAAATCAATAAATATACCCAGAGTTAGAAAAATTAAAAATAGGGAATCCAATATAATTCCTATTTTTAATTTTTTCAATTGTGTAAATTCATTATTCTTATCATTTTTCATGTTAACACCTTAACTCCAATGTGTACCAAAACATACGTGAGTAAAACCCATTACAATTAAACCGCCTGCAATGGCTACAAGCAATCCTCCTCCGGGGGTAGCCAGAAATATTGCTAGAGATATTATGGCAACAATACACCAGAAAGTATTGTCTACTACTACTGTTTTAGTTTCACTTATATTCATAGATTTTACAGTATTATTTGTTTTACCTAACATTGTATTCATTGCCATTGATATGTAATTATTCTCTATACCGAATTTGTGCATTGTAATATTGTTTGAATTCATATAATACATTGATAATAAATACAGGGAATTTATTAAAGTTTTCATCTGATTGCCATAGAATGATTTGTAATTTATTGTGAATTCATTTCCATATAATATTTTGGATGAGTTCTTTGGTATTATATTTGCATAGATCTCTGATATATTCTTATTATCCTTATTTATTATTATATCACCTATTTCCACTCTATATTTGGTAAAGTTATCTGTGAATGCTATTGTATACAATACATCATTCTTAGAAGTTAACTTATATTTTTCAATTAGATAATTTGTATTGTTTGTTTTTTGATAATTATATGATATGGGTGTTAAATTATTATTACTTGATGTGTTTATATCCTTATTGTAATTATTATTTATATTGTTTATAATTGATCTGTTTATATTACTGGATAATATTGTTCCATTATTTTTTATAATGAAATTATGCATGAATGTTATATTTCCTATTTTTGTATAATTATTGGATGCAGGCCTTTCATTTATATTTTTTGTTCCTATGATTGCCTCATCATTTTCATTTAAAACAGAAGAAAATTTGTCATTAATTTTTCTCTTTTTCCCCGTAAACAGTACTGGCATTTTACATATGCCATGTACAACGACCCAACTCCCGATATCCTCACTTTCAATGACGATACATGATTTTCCTTTGCATTTTTCAACACTAATTATTATTTTTTTTGCCTGTGAGATTCTTTACCAGATGTATAGACAATTTAAGTATTTCACTTCTGGGAGGTTCTTCATATTGCGTTTTGCACATTGCCTGAACCACAATTATGTATGTTGTTAGTGTTGTTTCATAAATATGTATATCCGCTTCATTTACTATAAAATCAAATTTTTTAATTTCTTCCCTCAATTCGGGTATCAAAACATCCGGGTCCAGATCCTTTGAAACCTCAAATTTGGTTCTTACCATTCTTGAATTATTTCGGCCTTGATTGAATATTGCGGATTGTATCATTATGCTATTTGGTATTTTCAACGGTACATTATCATCCGTTATTATTGAAGTATACATTAAGGAAATATCAGTTATAACACCAGTATATCCTGGAATTAAAAAATCAGTAGAATAAAATTTTGGGGGATATGCCGGAGCAACCATGCCATATTGCCATGTTGAAACTGTAACTCTATCGCCAACCTTAAATGGCCTTGCACCAACCATTGCTATTCCTCCAAAAATGTTTGATAGAACATCCTGTGATGCGAGTCCAAGAACTAGGCCAGCAAAGCCACCTGCTGCAAGTGCCGCACCTATATCTATCTTTACAAATGTAAAGAATACTATTGCTATAAGAACATATCCAACAACCCTTATTGTAAAACTCAATGTTCCTGCCGTCGATTTTCCAACAATTTTTATTGTTTTTTTTGTTATCAATGATGCTATAATATTTGTAATTATAACACCACCAACAACAATAATTATGGCATATAGAAATAAATTATTTGAAATAAAAAATGGTATTTTATATATATGATCAAGAATGAACAATATTGAAAATAACGATATCAATGATATTATTATGATTATTAAAAGCGAGAGAATTCTTCGATATTTCATGTACTTTTATTTTTACATTATTAATAAGAATTATCATAAAAGCATATACTAATATATATACATATATATAATGATGTGATTAAATATATATATTCTAAAAATATATTTATAATTGAGGAAAAATGACAGATATTTTTGAGGATTTGAATAAAAAGAAATTTGGCTGGTTTCATGCCAGATCAATATTGACCACAGGCATGGGTGTTTTCACCGATGGATATGACCTTTCATCTGTGGGCCTTGTTCTTGCCATTATACTGACATCATATGGCATTACAAAGAGCTCACCGGGTTATATAATGTTTACAAGTCTTATTGCAGGCTCAGCACTTATAGGAGCTGCCGTTGGTGCGCTGGTATTTGGGGAGCTCGCTAAAAGAGGGAGAAAAAAATTCTATGGTGTTGATGTTCTTATTCTTGGTGTATTTGCTTTCCTGCAGATCTTTGCAGTAAATATTTATCTATTAATAATTATACGACTTATTCTTGGCATAGGCGTGGGGGCGGATTATGTTTTATCACCGGTTATAATGGGAGAACACTCTAATGAAAAGGACAGGGGGAAAACACTGGCATTTGGTTTTGGCTTAATGTGGGGTTTTGGTGCAACAGTGGCAGCCATTACATACTTGATATTTTCTCCAATTGTAGCACCTTCTGAATTATGGAGAATCGTTCTTGCGGTCGGTGCAATACCTGCGCTTGGTGTTGTATATTTAAGGAGAAAAATGCCGGAAACCCCAAGATTCATAGCAAGGATAGTTGGTGACAAAAAGAAATTTGAAGATGAAATAAAATACGTCGCACATAGGGAAGTGAGAATAGAAGGAGATATACAGGATAAACACAACTTCAAGTATTATTTCAAAAAATATAAAAGGCAATATATTTCTGCAATGGTTTTATGGTTTTTATTTGATCAGGTAGCATATTCTGGAATATTATTTGGCCCAACATTAATAGCTAAGGGTCTGGGCATGACGCCTGATGGATTTACATTTCTAATGGAACTTGGTTTCACAATTCCGGGAGGTCTTTTCCTATTATCGTTGATAGATAAAAAGGGAAGGAAGAAATTGCAAATAGGAGGATTTACAGTGATGGGCTCGTTGCTTTTACTTTTCTCACTGTTTGATAGAGCGGGCATTATGACACCAATAATTGGTTTACTATTATATGGAATTGGAATGAATTTTGCGAGCCAGGCAGGTCCGGGATCAATTACAGCATCGGGTATGTATGGGGTTGAACTTTCACCTACAAAAATTAGGTCACAGATACAATCATATACAGTTGCTTCAGGAAGGGTTGGAGCCTCTTTGGCAGCATTTGTTTTCCCAACGCTATTCATAGCTCTTGGAACAGAATTTGCTTTCTATTATTTATCTTCACTTGCAATAGTTGCGGCGGCAATAACCTTCCTGTTTATACCGGAAACACTAGGATCGCTGGAGAACTCATCCAATGAAAAAAATGAAATGAAGGATTTAAAAGTTTTAAATGATTAAAATTTTATATTTTTGCAAATATTTTTAATGATTTTTTAGGCCTTGCCATAACTTTCGCCTTTTATTATTGCAGTTGCCAGTATATGCGCTAACCTTATGGGCTCTGGAATGTTTCCTATAATGGTTGTTTTTTCTATGATGCCTTTTACCTCATTATAATCAAGTCCAGCATAATTTACATAAAGTTTTTTTCTAGAAAATATGAATTCTTCAGGATATGATTTTTTTATTAGGGAAATTCTATATTCACTATCTTTAAAATGTTTTATTATTGCACTTTCCATTGAAACTATATCAGGTTTTTTCCTTACTATTGATATTACAGGTATTTTAGTTTCCTTATGTATCAAGGAGATATCCATTATATTGAAGCCTCCAAATGTTATTCCATTGGTCATGATAAAATTTATTTCTTTATTGAATCTTCCGTTGAACATTGATAATATTTGATCATTCACATCCATTCCGTCAATATCAATTTTCCTGATTGTTATACCTTCAACGTATGAGTTGAATTTTATGAGCACACCAACAAGTACGGTTTTGCCATACCCACCTCTTTTAAAGGGGCCATCGTCAATTCCAAGTATTCTCAAGCCACGTTTCATGCCCTTATTTTATTCAATAATGCCGATGCTATTTCGCCAGCCGTTGTTATTTTGCTATATTTGGATTCAATTGTGTCTGTGACAACCAGGTTGTTAACAATGCCACTTATCTTTTTATCACTGTTTCCTGCAAAAACACCGTGAATTGCGCAGACGTTTATCTGGTTAATTCCACTTTCCTTTAACTCTTGTGATGCCCTGATTATGGTGCCACCTGTGGATATTATATCATCCACTAGCAATACATTTTTATTTTTATAATTAATATCAGGCAAATTCATTTGCACCGTATTGGCATCGATTCTTTTTTTATTGATATAGTATGCTTCCACATGAAGTTTATCAGCAAGATTTCTTGCACGATCATATCCACCATCATCAGGAGATATAATGTAATCAATATCCTTATTTTTAAAATGCTCATAAATCGGGTTTAGGATTTTTATATTGTTAAATGGTACCTTCGAATATTTAACCGTCTGGTCGTTATGCAATTCAACGGAAATTATTCTATCCGCATATTCACCAATTGCCCTTGTAAAAACCTTTGAAGATATGGGTTCTCCATCGTGGTATTTCATATGCTGCCTCGCATAGCCAAAATAAGGAATTATTGCAGTTAAGCTTTTGGGATCTTCCTCCCTAACTGCATTTAAAAGCAATAAATATTCAATTATATCACTATCATTTTTAGTATTTCCTATAACAATAACGTCCTGGCCAGAAAGGTCTTCCTTTACCCTTAAATACATCTCATTATCTGGAAATCTTTTTCTTTCCACTTCTGAAATATCAGCTGATAAAATACTTGCCAGTTTTGCGGATATACCGTGAGCCATTGAGGATGGAACTATATACATTTTATAATCTATATAGGTATTGATAACTTTTAAAAAAGCTTTTTGTATTTTGCCAAATAAAATCAATATTCGACAAGAACCCTCCCAAATATTTCCCGGGCAAGCATAGCATCATAGGCCCTGTTTATTTCGCTTATATTTATCTTTCTTCCAATTATGGGTTTCACCTTACCACTGGCATTTAAATCCAGTGCAATCTTCAGATCTTCTCTGGTAGAGGTTATGCTTCCCTTTATTGTATTTCCCTTTAGTATTATTAATCCCAGTGGAAGGCTTACAGGCTCAGGGTTCAAATTTCCTATAACAATCATGCGGCCGCCGGTTTTCAGGCTTCTGAGACTTTTATTGAATGTCCGTATTCCCACGTCCTCAAGCACTATATCAGCACCACCAAGTTTTTTTACATCGGCGTTAAAATCATCGCTGGCATGAACAATGTGATCTGCCCCAAGTTTGTAAAGCTCTTCCTCCTTCCATTGAGAGCTGGTTTCAGCTATTGGATGCCCCCCATAGGCCTTTACTATCTGAATGGCATGAACGCCTACACCACCGCCGGCACCTGTGATGAGAACATTATCGCCTCTTTCTATCCTGCCCATTTTTACTATGGCGTGAACAAGCATTGCAGTAACACATGCGGCTATTGGAATTGCCTCTTCCGGGACTCCTGGAGGCACTTTAACAAGTGAACTTGTATTCACATTCACATATTTTGAATATCCACCATTTAACGTTTCTCCGAAGCTTTTTTTGTTTGGGCATAGATTTTCTCTACCGGTTAAACAAAATTCACATTTGCCACATGGCACATAAATCAGGGAGGAGACCTTATCACCGATGCTAAACGATTTTACATTTTTCCCCTTTTTTACTATTGTTCCGCCTATTTCATGGCCTGGAATTATTGGCAGTGCAACTCTTGGAAAAAATCCCTGTTTCGTTAGTATATCCCTGAAACAAACACCAGAATATGCTTGTTCTACCGTTACTTCATCATCCTCTGGCTCAGGAGCGTCATAATTTTTTATTTCTATATTATCATTGATTTTATTTAAAAATCCCGATTCCGAATGATACATTAATAAATATCATAAAATTATATATAAATATTTTTAATGGAATATATTAATTTTGCTCAGCTTCTTCTTCATTTTTTATTGGCCTGAAGTTTTCCTTATTGTGCCCTCCAAGTACCATATCTACATTCTCTTCAAGCGTGTTACTCTTTGTTTCGTATGATACAAGATAGAATATTATGCCTGCTACTATGGACATTATTGTATCATATAACAATGAATATTTGAGTCCCATGTACGCATATAGGGTTAACATAGGTAATGCAAGGCCGAATTCAAATAATTTTTCCCATCCCACTGAAAGACCTCTTGACCTTGTTGTTGAAATCTCTGCCGCTGGCAAATATTGCAGCGTTCCCACAAATCCAACATTGATCATGAAAAACAACCCGAACATTGCAATTAATAATGGGATGGACATAAAATGATATATTGATGCAAGGAAAAGTACTCCCATAGGTATTGCACCTAGAATAAAACCGTAGGCTCCCATTTTTCTTCTTCCTATTTTATCGACAATCAATAAAGTTATGACAACACCTATTGTTCCAACAAGGTCGATTATGAATGCACCAAGCACTGAAAATGTTGATGAGGCACCAAGGCTTTTCAGCTCAACTGTTGCATAAACGCTTGCCAGATTCACGGTTAATGAATAAGCGGCTCCGATCCAGAATATGTAAACTATTACCCTTATGTTTTTTACGTTAAAGAATTCCTTTGCATTCCCCAGGATACTTTTTGGTTTTTCAACATTTACTGTATTTGGGTCTATTAATATTCCTTCCTTTTTAAGTTTAGTTAATATTTTCGGTATTAATTTTGTTTTTCCGTTTGCCTTTGCCCATCTTAGGGATGCAGGCATGTCAAATCTAAGGAAAAACAGTATTATTGCTGGAACAGCTGCTGCAAGAAAATCATATCTCCATGCAAGCAATGAGCCGACATATATTGTTAATCCAAGACCGATCATAACTGTTGCCAATGTTCCAAACATGAAGAATAACTTTTCCATTGATAATAGTCTTCCCCTGTGCTTTGCAGGAGAATATTCGGATAATAACGGTACTGCTGCTGCATAATCAACTCCTATGAATATGCCAAGGGCAAGTCTTGTTATAAAGAATTCAAGATAATTCGTTGACACTGCACTCAATATTGCAAATAAAGCCATTCCAATTGTATCATATAGGAAAAGATATTTTCTACCTATCTTATCGCTAACTATACCACCGAAGATTGCTCCACCTGCTACACCAACCCAGTACGCTCCAGTTGCAACGGCAACCAGAATGGGCGGTAATTTAAATAATATACCAACAGCTATTAAAGCAACAGCTGATCCAAACTCATTGAATGCATCAGTGAATGGCCCAAGTGCTGCGGTAACTGCAAGTCTTCTTTGGAATTTTGTTACCTTTGCATTATCTATTACGGAATAGGTATCACTATCACTATACATAATATAAACATATCAACATATTATATAAATATTTTCCCTTTTGAAATAGATAATATTATATATGATTATAATAATATTATGTCAAATTATCAAGAAATATTATAATATTTATTATAATTAAGGGTTTTTTAAAATCTTTTATTGTGTAGGGGATAAATTTTTGTATAGCATGTGGATAGTAATTAGTTTAATACAGAATTACAGAATTTGAATATATTTAAATCGTATATTGTTTTAGAATATTCATAATAGAAAGAATATTATGCATAAAATAAATTCATTATAATGTCTATAGCAGTTTTGGATACAAACGTGGGAGGAATAGAAATAGAACTGTATGAAAAAGAGATGCCCATTACAGCGGGAAATTTTAAAAAACTTGTTGAACAGGGCTTTTATAATAATGTTATTTTTCATAGGGTGATACCAAATTTTATGATACAGGGTGGAGACCCAACTGGAACAGGAATGGGTGGTCCAGGATATAAAATAAAGGATGAATTTACAAAGAACAATAAAAATGAGAGGGGAACCATTGCAATGGCAAACGCGGGGCCCAATACTGGAGGGAGCCAGTTTTTTATAAATACAGTGAATAACAACTATCTTGACAAGATGCACCCAGTTTTCGGCAAAATTATAAAGGGCATGGATGTTGTTGATAAAATCAGCATGGCAAAAAGAGATAAAAATGATAAACCTCTTGAAAAGATTTATATTAAAAATGCATATATAAAATAAATATCATTTTCTCATTTTACCTCCGTGCCAAAAATATTTTTAAAAATAAATTTATAGTAACTTATGCACGGTAAAATAAAAATTTTAAAAAATGATGATACTCCGTATAAAATCCTGGATGGAGATAAAATAGACCTGCTTTTAATATCGGATGGCATAAAACTAAATAAAAATATACTGAATTATGATATAAAAATACAGAGAATACTTACACCCTACCAACTTTTAAGAACGGTATCAGTATCTGCATATGGCAACTATTACATAATTATTGAATCAAAAATTTTCGATTCATGGAAACTTATGATAATACAAGAAATTTATAATATAATAAAAATGAGGGCATATTACCATAATTCAAACATAATTTTCCATATATATGAAAATAGAACTGTTAATGAAAATTTTATAGGTGATTGAATGGGCAGAAACATACCGTCTTCCCGTGAGAATATAAGTATCATGGTAAATTATATGAAAAAACTTGAAATTTATATGAAAGGTGAAGATATAATAAAATTCAGGGAAATGCTTCTTCTTGGAGAAAAACATGCTGTTGAGATTGGCCATAATGGCACTGATATTGACTTTTTACTGATGATCCTGCTGGAAATTTATAAAAGGATAGGAAATGATAATCAACGCAGATGGTTCTGATATAATAACAACGTGGCATTTTAATGGAAATCTTCATAGAAAACAATTTAAAAATGGTACATGGATATTTGTTTCAGGTGATTCGTACAATATGTCGTTGCTTGAAAAAAGTCTGGATAGCTCCCATATTATATATAAATACGACAGTATGGATGATATTTATGGAAAAATCTATGGCATGAAGTTATATATAAATCCTTCAAAAATAAATGATATTGTTTACCGCATTGAGAATTCGTTTGGGTATAAAATTAAAATATACAATGCAGATATAAATCCAGTTATGAGATTTATGGCAACCAGAAATCTTGAATTTTTTAAAATCAAAAATCTTTATGACGATGACTTATTTATACCGTCAACCAAAATAGGGATAAAAAGCATTAATAACATAACCATAGATAATAAAAATATAGGGGGAAATATATGGAAAAATGTTTACAATGCAATAGATTCCAGTATTATAGTAATTTACAATAATTATAACGGTATATTTCCCCGAGTCTTAAAAAAAATGGAAAAAGAGGGGTATAAACTTGAATACAAAATATCAAAAAAGAAAAGTTTTGAATCCTATGGCAGGAATGTGTTTCAAAATGAAACCGTACACGTAAGGAATAAAATAATGATTTGTTCTGATTCGTTTATATATTCCGAATCGGGATTATCCGGTATATATGAAATTTCAAGAGTCTCCGGAATTCCTCCCGAAACTGTGTCAAAAATTACACCCGGAACAGCAGTTTCATCTGCTGAAGAAAAGAGGGCACTGCAGATGGGTATTTTGATTCCATGGAGAAAGGACGATAATGAGGACCCTAAAACTCCGGAAACATTTTTTAGAATGGATGCCGGTGGCCTCGTTCTGAATCCAGATCCAGGAATATATAAAAATGTGTATGAAATTGATTTTACATCGATGTATCCGAGTATTATAATAAAATACAATCTTTCTCCAGATGGGATGGGGTATTTGCCTAGGTTTCTAAATGATATATTTGAAAAAAGAATATTTTATAAAAAAATAAAAAATAGGTCATATATTTTTTATCAAAGGGATGTGGCACTTAAATGGCTATTGCTTACATCATTTGGCTATACTGGATACAAAAATGCAAAATTTGGAAAAATAGAAATACACGAGAAAATAACATCAATTGGAAGGGAAATACTATCCAGGTCAATGAGAATATGTGAGAAAAATGGATTTAAAGTGTTGCACGGTATTGTCGATTCATTGTGGATAACTGGAAATGGAAATATAAACAAAGTTCTGGAGGAGATAAAAAATGAAACAAGGCTTGAAATAGTCATTGATTCACATTATAAATGGATATGTTTTATGCCTTCGGTAAATGGCATTGGTTCAGCAAACAGATATATAGGCTTAAGGTATGATAATTCATTTAAGGTAAGGGGAATAGAGTTAAGGCAGAAAAATACTCCAAATTTAATCAAAAAATTTCAAACGGAAGCATTGAATGAATTAAGGTGTGAATTTGAAGAGATAAAAGATAGGAAAAATAAAATAGAAAATATAAAAAAATACTACATGAATTTCAATAATTTTGACATAAACGATTTTATGATTGAATTCACCATCAATAGAAGAGCTGAGGAGTATCGGGTTAAAACCATGCTTTACAATTTTACATCGCATATTGAGAGTTTGGGAACTGAAATATTTCCCGGAATGAAAATAAACGGTGTTGTAGTAGATAAAAAGCACAACATTATTGATACAGCACCATCGCGTATGGATAAAACTTTTTATAAAACAATGCTTATGAGAGCTTTCAAACCAGTGGATTACATACTTTCACATTCTTGATAATAAATTCTCTATTTTTCTTCCCAGTATGGATACTGGAACATCGTCAATGGAAATAAATTTGTACACTCCTTTTTTATTTCCTTCGCTTTTTATATTGCCATTTATTATGCCAAGTATTTCCAGCTTATTTATAATTTCATACACTTCCTTCCTTGATATATTATCATGGTATGTATTTGAAATTATTGATGCTTCAGTGTATATATCGGAAACGCTGGTTTTTAATTCATTTCTCAGATTTGAACATATGGAAAAAAGAATTATAAGCTCTTTTTTATTGAGGCCAGAGAGTTTGCTTTCAGTTATATATGGGTTTATAAGGGAAACAGCGGATCTTACATCATCATTCTCAATAATATCCGAGAGCCGGTATTCTGCAAGATATGCAGATTTTTGAAGGAGTTCTATTGCAAACCTCGCACTTCCAAATTCCGACGAAATACTAGATATGAATTGAAGTATTTCATCAGTATATGACCCGGGCTTAAGTGCCCTTATGGATCTCTCTCTTATGATATTGAACAGCTCCCCTTCATTATATTTTGAAAATTTTATTTCCGATAATGTTCCATAATTTTTCCCGAGATATGCAAATGGGTAATCCATTGTTATGAGGACAACACTTAAATGTGTATTGTATATCTCATTGTTCCTGAAGATATTGTACATTCCATCCGAATCATTTTTCAACAGGTTTGTGGCCTCATCTATGACGAGAACCATGTTTCCCCTTAATTTCATTATTGAATTCATAGACATGAATATATTTTCCATTGAAATCCCACTGAATGCAGTTGGTTTCCCAAGCCTTGTTATTGTATGTTCAAGCAATTGCCTGACACTGCTGAATGATAATCCATTTTCATATATTATTGATGGGTTTTCCTTCATTAAATATTTTATTGTTGCGGTCTTACCTGTTCCCGAATGGCCATAAATCATAACGTTGCCGGATATATTGTTTTTCAGTGGAACAATTATAGAAGCCATTAATTTATTTATTTCATTTTCCCTGAACAGAAGTTTTTCTGGAACGAATGAAGTATCAAGTGGCGGAGGATTCAAAACTATCATTTAATTTACAATGCAATTAAAGTAAAAATATTTTGTTTGTATTTTTTATAATAATATGGAATGACGGCAAAGGAATTAGATTACGGATCCTATTCTTGAAAATACATAGTCCCTGCCAAGATTGTACAGGAAATAACCGAGCCTGGGGCCTTTTTCTTTCCCAATAAATACCCTGTAAAACAATGAAAAGCCATTCTTGGGAGTGATGCCGTATTTCCCTATAATATCGTGTATTGTATTGTGTAAATTTTCTGATGTCCATTCAATATTTTCGATGGTGTCGGAAAATGATTTTAAAATCGATTTTTCCTGGTCATTTAAATCAACCTTTGTATCTATTAAAGAAAACTTTATTGTTTCAGGAGCATATGTATCAAGCCAGTATCTTGCAGTATCTATCTCATCCTGTAGATAATTGCTGATATGGTTCCCACTATATCCACTTCTTTTAAGGGCATCAAGCAACGATTTACTATCCTTATATATCTGTACCAATGTGACAATATGCCTGAAATTGATCTTCTCTGGGGCATCCAATATCTTGACTCTGGACATTTCATAAATTCTTTTATAATTTTCATTGTTTGGTTTTTCCAGGTCGAAGTATGCATTTTCCTGTTTTTCATAATCATCAATAAGATTCAGCAATCCAAGGCCTGGATCAAAATCAATATGCCTTGATGGATCGTTTTTGGCTATAATAAATCTTAAAATTTCTGGTGGAGCGAATTTAACAACCTCCGCCGCTGAAATGGATACGCCTGTTGAGGAATGCATTACACCAATGCCCTTTAAAAGTATTCGTTCATACATCAATGGAAGCGGGGGGGTTATATTATAAACATCTCTTGCAATCAATTTACCTGTGTCATATGACCCTCCAGATGCGGCATGATCCTTTCCAAATGGCTCTATTGTAACACCGAGGGCAAACCATTTAGCAGGCCATTCAACACGCCACGGCATTTTTCCATCGTCCCTTCTTATATCTGCTATATCCTCATTACCGCAGAAATTACATTTATATTTGGCATATGGGTATTCGTATGAAGTAACGCGGGAAGAATTAATTTTGCCGCATTTTGAACACCTTGGTTCATAGGGATACCATGAATCCACAAGATCGTTTCCGGCAACATCATGCATAATTTCCCTTATTCTATCTCTGTTTTTTATAGCTATATCTATGGCTTTTGAAAGTGTACCATTTTTATAAAGGTCCGTTGTCCTGATAACATCCACGTTTACTTTTATTTTATCCAGTGTTTGGATAAAAGGTTTTAAAAAATGTTCAGAATACGTTCCATTCCCGTCCGGTGATGGTATATAGCTTAATGGCATTCCAACATATTTTGAATAGGATGAGTTTAAAAATGGATATACCTTCCTCAGTGGATCAAGATCATCGCACAGATATATAAATTTAGATTCCAGATTTTTATCCAGGCAGGCTTTGTAAAGTATGTCACCGGTAATTATTTCCCGCATATTTCCAACGTGTATTGGCCCTGAGGGCGATATGCCGGTTGATACAAGTTGTTTTCCGGAAAGGCCCTTGACAATAGAATCGGCCCAATACAATTTTACCCCACCATTGTAGTACGTATTAATGATCTGACTTTGACCCCACTGATTTCATCAACATTGAGTTTTGATACAATAACAACACACAATAACACATGGCCACCCTGATTTTTTACATCTGTTATTGTCCTTCTCATAGTTTCCCCTGTGCTTATAACATCATCTATAATTATGACATTTTTGCCTCTAATGTCAGAAAAATTACTGCTAAAAAGACCTTCTTTTCCAGTGGGGTGTGGCCTATAAACCATTAATTCCCTATTCAGGAGATCGGATAGCATTGTGGCCAATGGTATGCCATTGATTGAAATACCAAGAATTGATGTTATATCTTCCATATCCACTTCTTCTGTTATAATATCGGCCATTATTTCTGCTATGTGTTCTATTCTGTTTCCATATACGCCTATGCTCCTCCATCCAATTTTTACATCCTGTATTTTATTGTTTGTTATATCCTTGCTTAAAAGCCATGATATTGTATTAACGGAAAGATGCAATTCCGTTGATATCTGTTTATCGGACATTCCATTATTTTTTAATTCTATTGCTCTATTATATAATTCTTCCAGACTCTTCATATTCATCCACCTTTTTTAGGGTTTCTTTAATATTTTTTGCAATTATTTCCAGATCTGCTTTATCAACAATTGCCCGTTCCCAGTTTATTTTTTTTCTGTTATATCTTGGTATTACATGCACATGGTAATGCATTACGACCTGGTTTGCCACTCTTCCGTTATTCTGGCCTATATTCAGGCCCCTGCATTTCAATGAGTCCTGTATGGCTATTGCAATTCTTTTAACTACTAATTGTATTTTTGTATATATTTCTTTATCTATATCAAAAATATTTTCGTAATGGTCCTTTGGTATAACAAGAACATGCCCCTCTTCTATTGGTGCGCTGTCCATAAATGCAGAGATATATTTATTCTCATATACAAATGCGGCATTTCGATTTTTTACTATTTCCCTGCAAAAAATGCATGTTTCATCGTACATTAATGGGTATATTCTTTATTGTTAAAAATATTTTTATTTTATACGCATTTGTTATATCGTTTTTATTTTTTTATTAAACCAGGGTTTCTATGAAATATGTTATGTATTCCTTTACCTTTACATCTATTATATCTTTAAATCCGTCTATCATTACCGATATTGTTTTATCTGTGTTTTCCTTATTTTATTGCCTCCCTGTTCCTAAGAAGTATTTATAAATCATTTATTATTTTTAATTATATTTACACAATATTTATCACAGTGATAAATTAAAATTAATAAAATAGTTATATCATTTATACATAACAATATTGTTATATGAACATGACAAAACAGTTATCGCTATATAAAATTCGTGATATGGCAATAAATTCAGGCATTTCAGTATTCAATGTTAATGAGTTTTCAATATTAATAAATAAAAATGCCAATATATCAAGAGTTTATATGAATAGATTAGTGAAAAATAATCTTGCTGTTAAATTGTTGAATGGAAAAATAGCATTTACAGATGATATTTTTGTTATAGCATCTCAGTTAGTTGATTATTCATATATATCAATGAATTCCGCACTTGAATTTCATGGCATATCGTATCAGGTAACAAAAAACATCGAATGCGCCACTACTGTAAATTCAATTAAATTTGAAAACCTTGGCATAGAATATCATAAAATTAAGCCGGAATTGTATTTTGGTTATAAAAGATATAAAAAGGGAATGAGTTATATTTTCGTCGCTGATCCTGATAAAGCTGTAATAGACGGTTTGTACCTTGGAGTATATAATGACTATGATATATCTGAATTTAAAGAAAATATTGATTTTTTAAATATTATAAATACGTTAAAAAATATAAAAATAAGAGGCATTAAAAAAATTCTTGAGGTTTTAAAATGATGTTAAGGGAGGAAATTATAAAATTGTCCCGATTGCATGGATTAAAGCCATGGCAGGAAGAAAAGAGATATATGTTTTCCATGATTTTGAATACGATATATGATGAATCAATTATATTTAAAGGTGGAACGTATTTATGGTTATTCCATGGCCTTAGAAGATTTTCCGAAGATCTTGATTTTACGTTATATCATAATATTGAGAAAGATTTACCCCATACAATATCAGAGAATTTAGAATTATCAGGAATTAAAAATGATATTAAAATTTTAAAAAACAATGAAATAACATTTTCATTCAGAATTCTCTCTGAGGGGCCTTTGAATACTGGATATATAGATAGAGTTCCAGTATATATGGAAATGTGTAAAAGAGAATCTATAATAAAGAATCCTTTGCAGATAAAATTTGATTTTCCGGAGTATAATCTTCCTGTAAGATTATTATACGGTATGGATTTAAATGAAGTTTTATCGGAAAAAATAAGAGCCATATATATAAGAAAAAAACCCAGAGATATTTATGATCTATATTATCTGTTATCAAAAAAAGATGTTTATTGTGATTTATATATGGTGAATAAAAAACTTGAATATTATAATATAAAATTCGATTTAAATACCTTTGAGAATAAATTAAATAGCCAGAAGGCAATATTTAATAAAGAGCTGAAAAGTCTTGTTATGGATAATCTGCCAGAAATAAATATTATAATACCTGAAATTATGTTATGGATAAATAACAATATTGATAAGAAATAACCTTTTAATTACTTCTATTTAATTGCATAAATTGCTGACAACATCTCTTATCCCTTGGCATCTATTTTCTTCCATTTGAATGGCTTTGGATGCTTGTTATGATCATTAACATAACTTTTTATGGCTTTTAAAAGGAAACCTGTACCCTCAAAACTTGATCCTTTCAATGTATGCCTTGGCAGTGTTGAGAACCAAGCCTCTCCCTGGTTTAACCAGCTTTCTGATGTTGGTACATTTTTATGTTTGCCAAGCCATTCATCCATCCTTTATGCATACCATAATTGTCAATAATAACGTGGATATCCGTATCATTATAACTATCCACAATGCTATCCATAAACTCAAAAAAATCTAACCTTGTCTTTCTTTTTGCGGTTTTTTCTGATATAAAACCAGAAACGATATTGAGTACTACAAAGAGTTTCAATGCCCTTCCTCTTATATGTTGATTAATATGCCCTCGCAATCTTGCCATTATCTGTATACGCATATTCCAGCTTTCTTTAAAATGCTTGTATTCCATATTTCTTATCAACTGATACAATAATAGCATTCCCGATAGGGTTAAGGTATAATCTTATTATATCGGCAGAAACCAGGGGAGGAAATAATGGACATACATTAATAATTTGGGGAATCCAATTAATAACCTAATCTGAATACAAAAATTATATTTGTAAACTTGGATTACAAATAATAAAATTTTGTTGTTTATAAAAAATTAGAGGCGTGTATAAATTTATTATTCTGTGGTATCCTGAAATGAGTTCCCTTATATATTTATTCTTCATTCTATCACCTTCTTTTCTTCATATGCCATTGCAGGTGTTACCACAGGCCTATCATCTATTGATAATGACATATGCCTTCTTTT
>JAKBQY010000025.1 GCA_021835025.1 Thermoplasmata archaeon
CTAGAACGATTTTTACATTAAAACATTTACTCTTTTTGGGCTCTTTAATATTGTTATTTATGGCAATATCATTTAATATTTATATGCTAATATACTTTAAACACAAACAATGATATGTTAAGGTTTTGTAATTTAATAATATAATTATTTATTGGGATCTATTGTGTAATTCCAATCCTCAATGGATTCGCCCTCAATCAAATCGCACAGTATAATAACGAATTAGTAGACCAGAGCAGTTGATGCTACCGTGGCGGCTGTCTATGCAGGTTATTTTCTTACATCTTTTCTTGGTGGGCTCGCTGTAATAGGAGTTACTCATTCCTGCTTTAATACAAATTGGTATAGGTTGAAGTGATAGATATGCTATAAAAATAAGCATTTAACGGATGAAATACTAACGGCCAACAGTAAATTGAAAATCCATTATGGGGGAAGCCGTAGATGAATATCTATCAATAAAATGACCTATAGATTTTCTCAACTGTGTTATCTCCATCTACCAAAAATATGCAATATAACAATACAAACCTTCGTACTTTATACACATCACAAGCTCAGCGGCTTTCGTAGCCTAAAGTATTTGTAAAAAATTAAAATTCCAATAAAAAATGAGGATACAATTATTTATATATTGTTTCGGCATAAAAATTTATGAAAAAGATAGATGTTTTTAACCATATTTACCCGGGAAAATATATTAATTATTTTAGGGAACCAGATAAGATGATCCAAAAATTGTCAACAGAATTGCCTGCACTTGTTGATGTTTCCAAAAGGATCAAGAATATGGATAACCTGGATATTGATATGGAAATACTGTCTCTTGCATTACCCGCTATAGATGACCTCCACGTGCCAGAAAAGGATTCAGCGGCAATAATGAAATCAGCGAATGACGGAATTCTTGATATTGTGGAGAAATATCCTGACAGATTTTCAGCCATAGGGACCGTATCCCTCAGGGATCCACCTTCTGCACTTGATGAAGCAAAAAGGTGTATAAATAGCCTGCATTTAAAGGGAATACAGATTGTGTCCAATGTCGTTGGAAAACCTGTTGATATACCAGAATATGATGACTTTTATGCATTACTGGAAGAAAATAATGTACCCTTATGGCTTCATCCCACATTTATGAGAAATACCTATGACTGGTTAAGTGAAAATATGTTGGATATAATGATTGGCTGGGATTATGATACAACAATAGCACTGGTACGCCTTCTTTCCAGTGGGTTAATAAAAAGGCACATGAATTTGAAAATAATTGTCCATCATATTGGATCCCTTCTACCTCTATTTGCTGGAAGAATATCCAAATTCCTGGATGGATCTGATGATGAAAACGGTGAAAGCATGAAAATGATGAAATCATTGTATGTTGACACAGCAGAGGGCATGTGGAAACCATGGCTCGATGAGGGCATAAAATTCTTTGGGCATGAGCATGTTTTATTTGGAACGGATTATCCTTGGGGAAATAGCAAGTCAATAATAGAAAATATTGAAATAGAAGATATTTCTGTATCCAGAAAGGAAATGATATTTTCAAAAAATGCTTTAAGGCTTTTAAAAATATAATTAAAATATATCACTGATTAATATTGCTGTATTTTTAGAAAAATTATGTACGGTATATTCAATTGACAACCGTTAGGGATGTTATATCCCAAGCAAAAAGATCAGGCAGAAATCCGAATATATGTGCCCTGTAAAGGATTGAAAGCCTGTAGAAAAAAGGGTGGAAACATATGCATATGGTGAATTTATTCCTTCAATGAAGGCTGTAAGGAGTCTTAAACTTGATACAATGCTTGAAAGGCACAGGAGGCGTGATTCCGTTGAGAAACTCTTCCTATCATCAAAAAGTTTCCTCGGTACAGAATCTCTTAGAATCCATAGTATGGAAACGCTCAGGGTATTCTCTTTGTGAATTTCATCTCACTTGCAATCAGGTCAACCATATTGAAGGATAAGAGTAAATCAAAACTCATAGAAAAATATTCCTTTGAAAAGATGCTCCTTGAACTCATTAAGATAAGGAAGGTCGTACTCCAGAATAAGGAAATTGCCATTGAAATTACACGGAAACAGAAAGATATCCTTGAATAGTTGGACATAAAACCAGAACGTGTGACTACATTTCTGAAGAGTTAAGGATATATAAATTAGAATTTAGTAAATAAAAATATTATGGTGGATGCAGAGGCAGTACCTGTTGATTTTTTCTTCCTATCGCCTGTTTGATGCGCTTCTCAGCTATACTAACGTATCCACTATCTACATCATAACCAATATAATGCCGGTTAAGGTCAACGGCCGCTACTGCAGTAGTTCCACTACCGACAAACGGATCGAGTACCACCTCTTCTTCGAAAGTGTATAACTTTATACATCTGGCAGGGAGTTCCACTGGGAAGGGAGCAGGATGCCCCACCTTAGTCGCTGATTCAGCATTAAAAGACCAGACACTCTTCGTAAATTCTGCAAACTCATCTTTTGAAAGTGTGGACTTCATATTATCTTTGATCCCTCGTGTGAAAGTATCTTTAGAGAAGATTAGTATATATTCGTGAGAGTCTCTGAGAACTGGGTTCTTGGCAGAGAGATATGTTCCCCATGCAACTGAAGAATTGGCAGTTGCTCCTTTATCCCAAATGATCTCTCCTCTCATTAGAAAACCAATTTTGAGGAGGTCTTGAATTATAAAAGTGTGCAACGGAATGTAAGGTTTTCTACCTAGGTTTGCAATATTCACGCATATTCTCCCCCCCGGTACAAGAACTCTATAGACTTCTTTCCAAACCGTTGTCAGAAGGTCTCTGTACTCGTCCAGAGACATGTCCTTGTCGTAGAGCTTCCCAACATTGTAAGGAGGAGAGGTGACCATCAAATGAACACTTTTGTCGGGAAGCTCGGTCATTCTTTCAGCGGATTTACAAAATATCTTATCGATAGAAGCAGCAGGCAATGGACTTTCACTAAAGTCGACATTGTCTTTTCCTTTAGAAAATCCCTCATAAAGCCTACTGTTGTAAAATCTTGAGGAGTCATGGTTTGCCCTACTTGGGCTACCAAATGAACTCGTTTGTGACCCATTTCTTTTAGTATTACTGTTCATTAATCCTCACTCCATAAGTCAACCCATCTCTCAAACGGGTCATAGTCTATAGATTCCTTAATCCAATTTACATCTATAGACTTTGTTGCATCTTTGCCAATGAGTGCTCTTAACGCATCGTTGGAGATCTCAACACCTCTTGGGTTTGTTCCTTGCTTTGGGAGCTTGATATAGTTTTCTCTACCCATCTCACTAAACACTGCGTTTTGAACCTCGTAAGGTATGTAATATAGGCCTCCTTTGGCAAACCAATTTATGTGGACAAAGATCAGATCATAGGTAGGATGCCAAGTATCCAAGAAATACCTTGCCTTTTATGCGTCAACGGTCCAAATCAGTTTTACCCCAGAAGGTTCCTTACCTGATATGGTTTTTATTGAAATTGGTTGATTGAACAATTTAACATCAATCTCTGGTTCTGTAATTGGTAGGTCATATTCAACGTTTTTCTCGCCAAATTTGTAAATTAAGAGGGGTGTAATCACCTTTTCCCTAACCGATCCAACTTCCATTCCGATCTTGTCAGCCCTTGAACTCTCAAGCTCTGCTAGCCTGAATAGGTATGGGAGCCTGCTTTTCACTTTGGAAACTATTCTGGTATCCCTAAACAAATCAAGCAGATAATCGTTCATTCGATACCTTATGATTCAGAAACTATTTAAATATTTTCCCTCAAATATATAGTCCTACATGTGTATATTTGGCAAAATCAAGTTAAGAAGGAAAGTTGCCTTTAATTCACTTTCTCTCTATCGTAGTCCTTGCATTTGACAAAAATGGTATTCCAGTTCTCTCTTGTTTGCCATTAAAAATAATATGCAATTTTGCTATATTTTTTGGTAATCTCCATGAATACAGAAAAATCAAAGTAAACCTTCAGAATTGGATTAAAGTCGTGGCCTCCTCCATCTCTTTCGAAAGGGGCTTCTTGCTTCGGCGGTTACCAGCGGAATTCCCCTCAGCCTGAGGGGACTCTACCTCTCGTAATAAACCATTTAATTTTATGGGCACAGGCATACATGTAACCATATGTGATCTAACCTACTTTCATTCTATCTGCTGGCTGGTATCTTTTTATGCGATATAAGTAGAAAAAATTTCGCTTTCATCCCACCTATAAATGTGGGTTTTCCCGCTCACTGTGATAAACACCTTTTTTAGCTTTAATATATTGATTGTCCGCATTATTAAAATCAATATTTATGGCTATATTTATTTATTTTAATGTATTATACTTAATAATGACGAATGAATTCAATTTAGATTTTTTTAAGGATAGAGATTTCGTAAGAAAACAATGCATTTCGTGCTCATCCTTTTTCTGGACACTTGACAGAAATAAAAAGACATGTGGTGATCCGGCATGTGAAAGTTATTCATTCATTAACAATTCACCAGTATACAAAAAATATGACATTGATGGAATGCGATCCGAATTTCTGAATTTCTTTATTAACGATGAAAATTTTCAGCATAGATTTGTTGAACCCTATCCTGTTGTCCCAAGATGGAGGGAGGATGTTCTTCTAGTTAATGCTTCAATATATAATTTTCAACCCCAGGTCACTTCCGGGCTTGTCCAACCACCTGGAAATCCATTGGCAATGTCTCAGCCAAGTATAAGGATGGTGGATCTTGATCTTGTAGGGAAAACTGGAAGGCATTTGACGACCTTTGAAATGCTATGCCACGATTCGTTCAATTATGAGAATAAGTATGTTTACTGGAATAATGAAACAATAAGGTATTCATTTAACTTCCTGACGCAAAAACTGAAGATTGATGGGCATCTGATAACATATAAGGAAAAACCATGGTTCGGCGGAGGTAATGCTGGAAATGCAGTTGAAGTTTTCGTTCGGGGACTTGAGGTGGCAACCCTTGTATTCATGGATTTAAAGGAGGATACAGGTGGGGATATAGAAATAGAAGGTACAAAATACACAAAAATGCCATTGAGGATTGTTGATACAGGTTACGGTTTGGAACGGCTCGTATGGCTATCAAACGGCACCCCGACAATATATGAATCTATTTACAACAATATTATTAATTTTATTTTGGAAAATTCAGATGCAAAAAATATTGATAGTGGCATAATGGAAAAAATATCCAAAATCTCGGCCTCAATAGAGCCATACAGCGAAAAAAATGTTATGGAACAATTAAAAATACATATGGATAATAATTCAATAAAATATGATGAT
Source organism: Thermoplasmata archaeon (assembly GCA_021835025.1). Classification (GTDB taxonomy): domain Archaea; phylum Thermoplasmatota; class Thermoplasmata; order Thermoplasmatales; family Thermoplasmataceae; genus Acidiplasma. The sequence continues at coordinate 5,332 of JAKBQY010000025.1, forward strand.
GAATTTATTAAAAAATTGAGGCTCATGCGGGATGTTTATTCTCTGGCTGATCATACAAAAACTTTATTATTGATGTTTTCAGATTATGTAATTCCATCAAATGTAAAGGTTGGCTACCTTGCGAGAACACTGATAAGAAGATGCTTCAAATTCATCGACGAAATTAATTTCAGGCACGATCTTCAATATATATTGAAGGCCCAATATGAGAATTCAAAGAAAATTGTAAAAATATTTGATATAAATTTCATAAATGATATATTATCAATTGAAAAGGAAAAGTATGATGCTGTAAATAAATCTGCGTATAATACTGTAAAGAAATTTATAAAAAATGGCCTTATTTCAGAAGAAAATCTTATAAAATTATATGAATCCTACGGAATAAACGAGGATATGATTCTTGATTATTACCATGAAATAACGGGTAAAAATATGGAAATACCGGATAATTTTCATGAGTTGATCATAAAAGATAAGGAGAAAAAATACCGCAAAAAGAATGAAAATTATGAATACCCACCAATAAAAACAAGGCCCCTTTATTATGATAATACAAATCTTATGGAATTCACGGGAAATGTTTTATATTCTCGGGACAAAAGGATAGCCCTCAATCAAACCGCCTTTTATCCAGAAGGAGGAGGGCAACCCTATGATCTTGGATATTTTATATATAATGGAAAAAGGATAAACGTACTAAATGTCCAGAAATATAACGATACTGTTATCCATTTCCTTGATGGGAGTATACCTGAAAATGCAAGAATAAAGGGGTATGTTGATTATAAAAGAAGAAGGCAGCTGATGATTCACCATTCGGCAACACATCTTTTGCTTGGCATAATGAGGGGATATTTTGGTGACCATATATGGCAGACTGGTGTTAAGAAGGACATAAATGATTCAAGGATTGATATTACCCATTATAAAAAAATCTCAAATGATGATATTATAGAAATAGAAAATAGATGCTTTCAATCCATTCAAGCAGGGAAAAAAATAACTGTGACAAATGAAAACTGGAATTCGGCAATAGAAAAGTATGGCTTCAGATTGTTTGAAGGCGGTGTTCCATTATCATCAAAATTGAGGGTTGTTTCCATAGAGGATATCGATTCAGAGGGATGCGGCGGCACACACCTGGATAATACCATTGATATTGGTTTTATTAAAATAATCAAAACAGAAACACTTCAGGAGGGGATACAGAGGGTGATATTTTCGGCCGGTCCCGCCGCTTTAAGATATGTCCAGTCCATTTATGGCATTATACGCAATCAACAGGATTTTATGAAGGTTGATGAGGAAAAAGTGCTTGAATACTCAAGGAATATGCTTAATGAAAATATAAACCTTAAAAAGGAGCTGGAATATAAAACCAGTGAATATATAAAAAATGTCATTTCACAGTTTGAAAATATTGGAAACTTTAAATTATATAAATCGGAGGTGAATCGGGGAGACCTTAGCAAATTAACCAAAAGTTTGTTTAAAATAGATGGCAACAAAATTATATTGAATAGTTCAGGAAATACCTCAGATATAATAATAATTTCACCACAAGCTTTACAGATAGGCAAGGATACAATCATGAAACTGAACGAAAAAGGAATCAGCAAGGTTGAGAACAATATTGGGAGTGGTGTTGCAATTTTACATATTGGAAGATTGATAAGTGAAAAGTTAATAAGGGAGATTTTAGTAGATATAAAGATATGATAAACTCAGAAGAGATCATAGATATAGGAAAAAAATATTACAAATCCAACAAAATAGAAGTTCAAGATGATTCCATTATATTTCATATTGATAAAACTGAGAATGAGGGAACATTTTCCTTATTTCTGGATCAACTCAATAAGATAGGATATACTGCCTTTACCGATAAATATCCGGATTACCGCATAATAGTTATAAGAGAATATAATATAAATAAAAAATATGCACTCAAAGGCTTAATGTTGTTTTTAACCGTTATAGCCATGGTATATACTGGTTATTCATATTATGAATATTATTCTTCCAACCTTAATTTATATCAGGATCTTTTAAATGGAACAATTTATTTTGTAATCCCTCTTTTATCCATAATGTTTTTCAGGGAATTCGGAAGATTTGTGGCTTTAAGAAAAAACAAGATAAAATATTCTTTTCCAATTTTTATACCATCTCCCGGGCTGGGAACCCTTGGAATAATAACATCATCACATAAGCAATTTAAAACTGAAAAATCAATGATTATGGCTGGTTCATATTCAATTATATTTGGATTTTTATTGTCTATTTTTATGATTGTTTTTGGTTCATTATATGAACCTACATACCTGACACATGCAACAACTGTGAATACATCAATTTATACGTTAAAATTTCCCTTGATTTTTATCATGGTGATAAATCATATAATTCCGGTTAACATAATGCCACCTCCAATTGAAATGGCTGGATATATAGGCCTTATCATAACATCTATAAATGCTTTGCCACTTGGTTTTATGGACGGGGGGTTGATTTTCTCTGCACTTGCAGGCAAAAAATTCTTTTTGTTTTCCTACGCATCCCTTTTGATACTGGTTGTAATGAGCTTCGTATATCCTTTCTTTATAATACTTATAATCGTTGCCCTTCTTCTGGGAATAAAAGGGCCCTTGCCATTGAATAACTTTGTACACCCCAGCAGAAAGATTGTTTCCCTGGCCATTGTTGTTATACTGATTGCAATAGCAGGATTTGTGCCATTGCCTTTTGAACATAATTATCCAGGAAATATTTCAGTATCAATGCCAACTTATTTCATGGTAAATAAAGATGATCCGGGAAATACAACATTCAATGTTACTGTGACCAATCACGGAAGTGCGCCAATCACTCCAATTTTTTCCATTTCAAAGATGGCATTTAAAACCATTTCTGGCGGTTCAATGAATATCGCACCAGGTCATTCAGCAGTTTATGAGATGAAACTTTTCACATATAAATTTAATTATACTGGGGTAGAAAATTATACATTTAATGTTTTTGCTGGTTCAACTGAATATAAAAAGATGCTTGACGTCTATTATGTAAAGGCTGGGCAGGGGCTTGGATTTAACAATATAAACCCCATAACAAGTAGTAATACAAGTAGTAATACAAACAAAACACCTCCTAAGTATCAAAACACGAATCCACTCACCATAAATGCAAGGGTAGGCCAAATCATAAGTTTCAACATTACAAACACCATGAATAATAACGTAACCCTTCATCTGGTATCAATATCAAATCACATGGATACATACATGTATAACAAAAATTATATGATTAATATAACTGATGATCACCACCTACTGGGTAATTCAATAACTCTGAGAACCGATCAGTCATTCAATATAAGTTTAATGTCCCAAACACCCGGTACCTGGGTTATATTGATTTATGCTGGCAACTTATCGGGATTTGTGACAATAAATGTAAGCAAATAGGCACAACATTATTAGTATCGTAATAATGTAGAGCTTTCTTTTAAAGGCTATGCTCTCATTCTCTTAATTATTTCCTGGCTAAATTCAGAGCATTTTACTGGGGTAACATTTTCCCTTTCGGCGAAATCCCTTGGAACTTTATTGTCGATAAATGACTGATTTATAGCGTTCTCAATTATATCTGCAGCATGGTCCCACCCAATATATCTTAGCATCATTGCTCCTGACATGATAAATGAAAGTGGATCAGCAACATCATATCCTGCATCGTCTGGTGATGAACTCTGTATAGCTTCAAATAAGGCAATGTTGTCACCAAAACTCCCACCGTATTCAACGTTTACAACATAAAGTAAAAATGATAAAATAGGCCTGCTAAGGGAACTATCAAGGATAACCATATCATAACTTTCTGGCTTTGGGAGAAGATTCTTGATAAAATCTTGAACTTCAATTGTTTCAAAATTGATTTTCCCCTGATATTTTTTAAATTCGTCCATACACCAATCAGAAAATTCATAATTTAAATTGTTATAAACAATTGTGATTTTATTCATCCTATTTTTTATATAATACTCGGCAGCTTTTTTTGCTATTTTTCTTACCCGGTATCTACTCTGGGCAGTCATTCTTATTGTGGAATCCGGATTTATGTTTATATCATAATTTTCGGATAAAAATTTTATAAGTTCCTGCGTATTGTCAGATGAATAGTTCAGGGAAATTTCCACGTTGAGAGAATCCCTTATTACCGTTATATTTAAATTTTCAAAGGTTTTTATAATTACCGGGATGCCAGGAAAATATTTCACCTTCCTTAAATTTGTATACAATCCAAGTTTTTTTCTTAATAAAATATTTATATCGTCCTTATCGGGCAACATATTAAGTGTGGATTTCATTGTTATTACGGATTTCTTAATTTCTTCTATTGATTCATCAGGTATATATTTTCCATATTTTTCATATGCCTCATTCCCAATCAGTATTTTTTTCCATTCGATTGATTTTCCACCGGAATACGCAAGCTCCAATGCGCTATTGACAACGTCGATCATTGATTTGGTAATTTCTGGCCCAATGCCCTCACCCTCTACATAACCAATTGATGGATTATCTGGTATAACCATTTCATCATCGTTGAATTCTATATCCATATGTTCTTCATGCGTAACTTATTATAATTTTTTCTGCATGTATAAATTTTATAATGATATTTTAAATATGGATAAAATAAAAAATCAAATAAAAAATCAACATATTTCCAAAGTGGCTTTTTATTGAATATATTTTCCTGAGTTAAAAATTTTTATAGTTCATAATAATAATATATCATGAGAACTGAAAAAGATGTAATTGGAGAAGTTTCAATAGATGATGATATATATTATGGCATAAACACATATAGAGCAATGAACAATTTCCAAATATCTGGAATAAGATCAGATTTTGACCATATAAAATCAATGGCAATTGTAAAAAAAGCCGCTGCCTACGGGAATTACAAGGCAGGAAAGATGAATGAGGATGTTTACAATCATATAAGTGCCGCCTGTGATAAATTAATAAAGGGTGAATTTAATAACCAGTTTGTAGTTGATGTGTTTCAGGCAGGTGCAGGTACCTCATTTAATATGAATACAAACGAAATATTGGCCAATATTGTACTTGAATCAATAGGACATAAAAAGGGAGAGTATAAATTTGCACATCCAAATGATGTAATAAATATGAGCCAGTCAACAAATGATATTTATCCAACAATGATGAGGGTAAGTATCATGTTAAAATCCCAGAAGCTGATTGAAAATGCTGAGAAATTACTGGATGTGCTTAAAGAAAAAACTGGTGAATTTAAGGGCATTTACAAAACAGGCAGAACACATTTACAGGATGCTGTCAGGGTGACATTGGGTGATGATTTCAATGCGTATTATTTTGGTGTCAATAGAAGCTTAAATGAATATAAAAATGCTCTTAATTATATATTGGAATTGAATATAGGCGGAACTGCTGTGGGCAATGGTGCAAATACACCAGAACATTACAAGGAATATGCTGTAGATAAGATATCTGAATTAACAGGAATGAATTTCAGGGTCAGTGAAAATACCATGGGACTCATGCAGTTCATGACGGATTTTGCAAGAGTGATGAATGCTCTGGCGAATATATCCCTGGACTTAAGTAAAATAGCTGATGACTTAAGGCTCCTTTATTCCGGCCCTGGTTCTGGTTTGCATGAAATCATACTTCCCGCAGTACAGCAGGGGTCATCAATCATGCCAGGAAAAATCAATCCATCAATTGCTGAGGCAATGAATATGATATGCAATTCAATTTTGGGCTCTCAGGAAGCAGTAAATTATTCGGTGAAAGGGGGGCAGCTTGAGCTTAATGTAATGATGCCTGGTATGGATTATGAAATTTCTAAATCAATAGATAGATTATCAAATGGAATAAAAATGCTTAATGAAAAAGCGGTATCAGGAATAAAGCCCGATCTGAACAAAATAAGGGAGAATATGGAAAGAAGCTTCGGTTCAGCTGCTCTCTTAAACCCATATCTTGGGTATGATACAATGGCAAAGATCGTGGAGGAGGCGCTTGAAACTGGAAAAAGCATAAAGGAACTAGTTCTTAAAACGGGAAAAATTGATGAAAAGAAATACAGTGAAATTTTCAGCTTTATGAAATAATATTATAATTTTTTATTCATCTAAGGATTTATATTCCTACCCATGGGTCCTTTTTGAACGTTTTCGAAACAACCATGGTATCATATTTTATAACTCCCGATTTTGTTGTTAAAAGGTCTTCAAATTCCTGTATTGATTCAAGGTTAAGAAACAATCCCTGCAATAATAGTTGATTCTGTCCCCTCCTTCTGTAGAGTGAAAGTACGTTTGGATTTTCTGCTATTTCATTTGCTATTTCATCAAGTTTATCTGATTCTGTATCTATTCTTATACAGACTTTAATACTATTTTCTATAGAATGAAGGTCAACAAGGGCCGAAAATCCTGTAATTATCCTTCTTCTCACAAGTTCATTTATTCTTCTTCTAACTGTTGCTTCACTTGTGTTAAGCATTTTTGCTATTTCGGCATTTGACATTCTGGCATTGTATCTCAAAAAGCACATAATTTCCTTATCAAGTTCATCAAATGGCAATATTGAAGAATCTATTTTACTCCATCTTATGGATAAATCACATTCATAATTTTTACCATCGGTTTTTTTAACGGTATTATCTTCTGTCATATTTTTGTATTTTAATTCAATATTTAACTTTTTTTATTTTTTTTTGTTTAATTTTATCTTTCATTTAACGAATTGTCGAATAATTTTGATAAATACGTTTAATTATTATTTTAATTTCTAAACTATAAATATAATTACATTGAAAAAAAATACAAAAATATCTAAAATTATTTTTATTCTAAAATCGATTAATGGATAATTGCAGAATAATGGAATACAAGGAATTTTAAGAATTATTTACGATACATAATGGACTAATTTTTTAATAAAATATACATATATAAAATATCAATTGAATAAATAATACTTCTTCTGGGTAAAATTTTTGTATTTTTAACACAGTGAATGGGAAATCCCACACCATTTTACAGTAGATCAAAAATCACCTCCAGATCGGTTGTTGAAAAATATTAGAATTGTAACGAATAAATTAACCATTACCAGTGATGCCGATACTAAAGCTTTCATTACATAGGATATTATCATGATCCTGCTTGTTATGTCCATGAGAACCCAGGGATTGTAAAGCAGGATTGCAAGATAAAAGCAGGGGATCCTCATGTTTATACTCTTTGATGTTGTCTTTGCGGGAAACTCCTGATCGCACTGTCTCTATTCCCTATCTCTTTTTGTATATTCCCACTATATCCTTCGATTGCAGTTTCGTGTTTGTTGCAAACCTGTAGAGAATTCTATCCATTTTATTTCTATCATACACTCATGCAAGAAGAAGGGCTGCCTGGCTAGATTTTTGACCTACTGTTTAGTCATGTGAGGATGTCACAAAGGTACATGAATAAGGATTGTATTTTTAATTTCCATATGGAAATATTTAATATATAAGTTTACATAAAAATAACATGGATTTTTCATTCACAGAAGAAAATGAATTGATAAGGGACAACGCAAGAAAGTTTCTTGAAAACAATCTCTTACCATATGTAAACGATATTGACACAAAGGAAAAAATACCAGTTGATTTCTTTAAAAAAGCTGGGAAAAATGGAATTATTTCTCCACTAATAGATACCTCACACGGCGGGCCAGCATTATCGTTTATAGACTCCACAATAATATCAGAAGAAATTGCTAAAATTGATACCAGCATGGCCACATCAGTTTATTATTTATTAAATGCCTCATGGGCATATATATTGCAAAAATATGGAAATGACAAATTAAAGAATAATATTCTACCGGAAATTGCTTCCGGGAATAAATTTATTGGGATAGCTTCTACCGAACCTTCGGGGGGCAGTGATGTGGCAAATATAAAAACATCAGGGGAAATAAGAAATCATAAAATTATAATAAATGGAGAGAAAACATATATAAGCGGTGCTCTTGAAGCAAAAGAAAATGGAGGTGGGCACCTGACCCTTGTAAAAACAGATAAGTCCTTGGGCCATAAAGGTATAACAATGGTTTATGTACCTGCCGACTCTTCAGGAACCAGTATAAATAAGCTTGAAAACATGGGGAGAATGGGTATTTCAACATCATCTATAACATATAATAATGTGGAAATTCCTGAAGAAAATATCATCGGTGAGATAAATAAAGGTTTTTATTATTCAATGGATGGATTCAACCATGCGAGAATATTGGTGGCCGCGGCATGCAATGGGCTATCCGATATGATGCTTGAAAAGGGATTAAATTATATAAATCAGAGGAAGGCATTTGACAGATATTTAAAAGACTTTCAGGGCATATCTTTCAAATTTTCCGAATTAAAAACGGATCTGGAAATGGTAAAACTTTTGACATATAAAGCAGCATATCTTGCAGATGTTGATTCAAATGACCTATATATTTACAGCGCGATGGCAAAATACAGGGCGCCTCAAATAGCTCTAGAAATAGTAAAAAATGTCATGATGTGGTTTGGCGCATATGGTTATACAAAGGATGCAGGCATAGAAAAAGGTGCCAGGGGAATATTCAGCTATCTTGTGGGTGCTGAAGGGGCATTGAACATAATGGAGATGATTGTATCAAAAGGATTTATGAAATAATTTATGATATATCTTTTATAAGCTCTTCATAGAGCGTTTCAATATTTTTTAAAATATTTCTTTCTTTTATATTGAATTTGTCAAATTCAGAAACCCCAAAATATGATACAAATGTTTTATTATTTTCCTCATATACCAATAATTTCAATGGCAATTCCAAACCCATAAGCCTTGTACCCTGCATCAATATTGTTCCGGCTTTTGGATTTCCAAAAATAAAAAGTACCGTGTTGTCTAATTTCAGACCGGCGTTGTTTGCGGCCCCTGCATGGTCAACAATGCAAAAAATTTTAAAGCCATTATTTTCAATGTAATTTTTAACTCTTCTTACCGTTTCCTGAAAACCAAATTTGCTTTCTTTTAATATTATATTTTCCATAGAATACCATATAAAAAAGGATATTAAATTTTCTTATTTTTAATTAATATTATCATCGATATAGTTTTTTATTATTTTCTTCAATGCAATTCTCATTGTTTCGGATAAACTTGTTGTAGATATATCCATTGAATTTGCTAGTTCAGTTAAAGATGATTTCCTCTCATTATTAAAATAACCACCGTTAAATATTTTATTTATTACAAATTTTTCTCTTTCAGTTAATTCGACTTCATTTGAAGGATAATATTCTATAATTTGATAATTCAGATGGGCATCTTCCATCTCTCTTTCCATTTCCTTAAGCCGGTTCCTATTTGGTAATAATATTCTATATATAACAGTGCTATTTCCTATTGACTTGCTGCCCAGTACATTGTTAGATTTTGAAAAAAAATTACAGGCACGGCAACTCCTTCCTTCAGTCCATATTTTATTCTTCCCCGCTCTTATATAGCCATTTGATATCTTTTTTAATTGTATTAGCCTATCATCTGGTTCATCTATTTTATCAAACAAGAGGCAATGTAATGTAAAATCCTCCATTATTTTAAGCCTTTTGACTGAAACATTTTTAAAATAAGTGCTTACATAATTTGTAACATCACAGTCAGTTCTGATAACCTTAATTAAAGCTATTAAAGAACCTTTGTTCTTTTCTGACATATGATAAAATTGTTAAATGACATTTAAAGTTGTCGCCCTAAAATATAGCGGGTATTCCCTCTTGAAAATTTCAGACAATTTCTATTTTGGATATCGTGGAATTCTTAGTTGCTAATCAATTGCTATATACATGCTAATTATATAATACAGTAACTATAGTCCATCCATACGGATTTTACAGTATCGTTGAGAGAGAATCCCATCATAATTTCAACATTCAACGTTAGGCATATTGCAATTCAATAAATTTATTAATAAATTATTAATATGGATATATGTCGATCAAAGTAGAGAAAAAGACAAGCGTTTATTTAATAAACGTAATAAACAATTTGCTTGAAAGATCGCGAGAGGGTAATTCTCCTTTCTGGAGAGATATATCCATTCGTTTGAACTCTTCAAGGAGAAACTATGCAAATGTTAATCTTGGTAAGTTGAACAGTATGGTTAAGGATGGTGATACAGTTGTTATCCCTGGATTTTTACTGTCAGCTGGTATATTTGATAAAAAAATTAAAGTTTCTGCCCTAAAAGCATCTTCAAAGGCTATTGAGAAATTGGAAAAATCTGGATCTGAATATGTGGAACTGGTGAATATAGCCAGAGAAAACCCAAGAGGGACGGGCATAAAAATAATCAGGTGATAAAAATGCTTTACATAGATGCTGAAAATAATATTTACGGAAGATTGTCTTCGTACGTTGCAAAGCAATTGCTTAACGGTGAGGAAATCATAATAGTTAATGCTTCAAAGGTTGTTATTACAGGAAAAAGAAGCCTTGTTCTGGAGAAATTTAAACATTTGAGGAACATTGGCAGCGTTAGAAAGGGTCCTTACTATCCAAAAACTCCAGATCAGATTCTGAGAAGGGGGATAAAGGGAATGCTTCCAGTAAAGAAAACCAGGGGACTGAATGCATACAAGAAATGTTTGGTCTATTCACACATACCCAAATCTCTGGAAGATAAAGAGTTTATAAAGATTGACAAGGCATTGAATAACAACGCCACTGGGTTTGTTAGCCTTGGAGAAATATCAAAAATACTGGGTGAAAATCATGAGTGATAATATTTTAACAATTGGCAAGAGGAAAGCTGCAACAGCAAGGGCAGTTACACGTAAAGGAACCGGCAAAATACTAATAAACGGTGTTCCAATAGAATTGTATCCAATAGAAATTTTAAGAAATAAATTGATGGAACCACTTAGAATATTGGGGGACCGTGCAAATGAAATAAATATAGATATATCAGTTCACGGAGGAGGCAATACCGGTCAAACGGATGCCTGCAGAACAGCTATATCAAAGGGTATCATAAAGTATTTCAAAGATAATGAACTAGAAAATACATTTAGGTTATATGATAGGACACTGCTTGTAAATGATATTAGAAGAAAAATGCCAAAGAAACCCATGGGATCAGGAGCCAGGGCAAAAAGACAGAAATCATACAGGTGATATTATGATAATTCCAATAAGATGTTTCAGTTGTGGAAGGGTTATTGCCTCGGATTATGTTAGATTCGCTGAGGAATCGAGAAAGATAATAAATGAGATCGGCCATGGTCCAACTGGAAAGGAAAAATCCAAAATACTGGACGATCTTGGTGTAGATAGATATTGCTGCAGAAGAATGATCCTGTCAAATGCGGATTTAATTGATGAAGTAATATCATATTAAATTTTATTTTTTAATAATTTTTGAGAATTTCTGGGAATGAATCAAGATAAAAGTGATTTGTATTGAAATGACCTGCCGGATATTCCATATATTTATGTTCTATATTTTTTTCATTAAGGATGTTGTGTATCATGTTCATGCCTATATACATTTTATATTCATCATAGATTCCCGTTTGCAAAATAATTTTTTTACCCTCGATATTCCTGAATTTTTGCTGCAATACCTTAACTGGGTCATAGGACAACCATTTGTTCCATATTTCTTCATTAATGGATCCATCAGTTAAATTGAATGGCAAATCGAAATCTTTATCATTGAATGAATAAAAAGCTGACATGGCAATTATATTCATTGCTGTGAGCTCATCCTGTGTGTGTATAAATTTATTATTGAATTCATTCAAAAATACTTTCAAGCCGTTTTTCTTTAATACACTATAGGCGGCCGGGAAATCCTGCATGTATGAATATGTAAAATAAGAATCGCCTGAAATATCTATAAATCCCTTGAAAATATCCCCGTGCCTTATTGATAGCATAATTGAACCGAAACCACCTGAGGACTTTCCAAATAGGAATATATCCCTTTTCCCGTATTTTTCCATTATGTAATTTACCACTTCTGTTGTTAAAAAATCTTCATAATTACCAACAGCTGGAGAATTGACATACTGGTTCCCCCTGTAATATGTCATTGTATCTGGCAAGATAAAGATAAATCCATATTTCTCTTTTAATATTTTCAGAATACCATAAAAATCAATATTTGTATAACTTTTATTCATAAAGCTTCTCGAACTTCCAAAGAAACCTGCCAGGCCAATAAATACAGGTGTATTATCATCAATGTTATTTTCTATTCTTATTATTTCCCTTTTAAATTCATCATTTAATGGATTATTTTTAAGAATATTTGATTCAATATAATCATTATGTATTTCCATAAACTGAAAATTCATCTTTATACTTAAGGATTGATTTTATTTTATGTTTTTATTTTATGTTTTTATTTTAAATTTTGAATTAAAAATTTTTATATTCTAAAGTGAAATACCAGAACATATGGGGCCGTGGGGTAGCTTGGTATCCTACCAGCTTGGGGTGTTGGTGACTCCGATTCAAATTCGGACGGCCCCACTATAAAATTGATATAAATATATAGATGTTATTTACTTAATTATTTTTATTATATGGTCTCCATGTTTTTGCCCAAAAATAATTTATTCATGAAAACATAATATTGTAATTAAATATTTCAACATAACCAAAACTTTTGGAATTCAGGATTTATTTTCACGCATTTCCTTTTGAAATTTTGGTATATCCTTTAAACGGACTTCCAGAATGAATGCACCCACATAATTGCAATCGTCGCATTTATAAACAGGCCCCCCTATGCCTCCATTTATCCAGTTTATTTTAGTGGATCCGCATTGTGGACAAATTTTAACTATTTTGTAATCATCAGGTATCATAAATTACCATATTTATAATATAATATTTAACATTTTTTTAATTTA